>CAZVHY010000049.1:0-2826 GCA_964627115.1 uncultured Solibacteraceae bacterium
CTACCTCGTCGTTCCCGCGCGCGGGCTCGTCAACGCGCGTATCGGCTTCCGATGGACAGACGGGTGGAGTCTGTCCGTGTGGGCGCGCAACCTGCTCGATCACGACTACTACGAGACGCTCCAGCCGGGAGCCGGCGGAACGGGTCTCTACACGGCCCAACTCGGTGACCCGCGCGCCTACGGCGTGACGCTGCGGTTGGCGTTCAGATAGGCCGGGAGGCTGCAGGCTGGGAGGAGGCTGGAAGGCCAGGAGGCTGGAAGGCCGGAAGGTTGTGGGGGACGAGGCGTTGGGCCTCGTCCCCCGTCTAGAGAAGGACCGATGAACGATGGCTGATACCCAGGAACGACAAACAGCGCTGGGCGACGTTGCGGCACGGCAGCTGGCCAATGCGACGAAGACACCGCCGCAACTGGCGCGCATCACGCCGCGGTGGCTGACGCATCTGCTGCAGTGGGTGCCGGTGGAAGCGGGCATCTATCGTCTCAACCGTGTGAGGGACGAAGCGAGCGTGGCCGTCGACTGTTCGAACCGCGACGAACGTGCGCTGCCGCAGACCTACGTCGATTACGAGGAGTCACCGCGCGAGTACATGTTGAGCGCGGTCAACACCGTCGTCGACGTTCACACGCGCGTCTCCGATCTCTACAGCGTTCCGTACAACCAGATCAGCGAACAGCTGCGCCTGACGATCGAAATCGTCAAGGAACGTCAGGAGAACGAGCTCATCAACAATCCCGAGTACGGGCTGTTGAACAACGTGGACCAGGCTCGCCGATTGGCGACGCGTTCGGGACCGCCCACGCCGGACGACCTCGACGAACTGCTCACACATGTCTGGAAGGAACCCGGTTTCTTCCTGACGCATCCGCGCGCCATTGCCGCGTTCGGCCGTGAGTGCACGCTGCGCGGCGTACCCCCGCCGACCGTGTCGCTGTTCGGATCGCAGTTCCTGACGTGGCGCGGCGTGCCGCTGGTGCCGTCCGACAAAGTGCCGCTCGTCGACGGCAAGACGAAGGTGGTTCTCGTACGGACCGGCGAGCGTCGTCAGGGCGTGGTCGGGCTCTATCAACCGAACCTGCCGGGCCAGCAGAGTCCGGGCCTGTCGGTGCGATTCATGGGCATCAACACGAAGGCGATTGCGTCGTATCTGGTGTCGCTGTACTGCTCACTCGCCGTGCTGACACCCGACGCGTTGGCCGTGCTCGACGACGTGTCGACGGAGACCTACCATGACCACCCCAAGCGGTCCCGGTAGACCGGCCGTGTTGCCGACGGGCTGGCCGGACGACGCGACGCTCGAGCGGCTGGCGAACGAGTGGTTCGCCGCATCGCCAGGCGGGGCGGACTCCACGACGTCGACCCAGGCCGATGCTGCCGACGCGAGTGTCGATCCGTCGATCGTGCCGGCCGATGCGCTGGTCGCCGACGTGCCGCTCGGGCCGAGCGAGCCCGTGTCGATCGATCTGCCCGGACCCGAGCAGTTGCTCGGCTTCCGGCAGATCATCGAGGTGTCGGCGCCGCCGCAGCTGGCGTCTGCGCCGCTTGCGACGCCGTCGTTCTACTTCGAAGCGTTCGCGGGCCAGTACACGGGACGTGCCGCCGATGTGGCGAGACGTCCTTCGGCCGGCACGACGTTCGACGCGCTCAGGTATCGTCGCGATTTTCCGATCCTGTCCGAACGGATCAACGGCCGTCCGCTCGTCTGGCTCGACAACGCCGCGACGACGCAGAAGCCGCAGGCGGTGATCGATCGGCTCTCGGCGTTCTACCGGCACGAGAACTCGAACATCCATCGGGCGGCGCACACGCTTGCGGCGAGAGCCACTGACGCGTACGAACACGGCCGCGAAACCGCACGGCGATTTCTGGGCGCGCGATCGACCGACGAAATCGTCTTCGTGCGCGGCGCGACCGAGGCCATCAACCTGGTGGCGCAGGGCTGGGGGCGTGCGCATCTCTCGGCCGGTGACGAGATCATCGTCAGCTGGCTGGAGCATCACGCGAACATCGTGCCCTGGCAGCAGATTGCCACGGAACGCGGCGCCAGGCTGCGCGTCATTCCTGTGGACGATGACGGACAGATTCTGATCGACGAATACGCGAAGCTGCTCGGGCCGAAGACGAAGATCGTCGCGATCGCGCATGTCTCCAATGCGCTCGGCACCGTCACGCCGGTCCAGGCCGTGACGGCGATGGCCAAGGCCGTCGGCGCGCGCGTCCTCGTTGACGGCGCGCAGGCCGTGTCCCACCAGCCCGTGGACGTGCAGGCGCTCGGCGCTGACTGGTATGTCTTTTCCGGACACAAGGTGTTCGGCCCCACCGGCATCGGCGTGCTGTACGGTCGCGAAGACGTGCTGCGCGAGACGCCGCCGTGGCAGGGCGGCGGCAACATGATTCGTGACGTGACGTTCGAACGGACCGAGTATCAGGAGCCGCCGGCAAGGTTCGAGGCCGGCACCGGCAACATCGCGGACGTCGCGGGGCTGGCGGCAGCGCTCGACTACGTGACCGCCGTGGGCCTGCCGGCCATTGCCGCATACGAACACGCGTTGCTCGAATACGCGAATCGGTGGCTGGGCGACATCCCGGGCCTTCGTCTGATCGGCACCGCGCCCGGCAAGGCCGGCGTGATCTCGTTCATCCTCGACGGTCATCGCACCGAGGACATCGGCGCGGCGCTCGATCGCGAGGGCATTGCCGTCAGGTCCGGACACCACTGCGCGCAGCCAATCCTGCGACGGTTCGGCGTCGAGAGCACGGTGCGTCCCTCGCTGGCGTTCTACAACACGCACGAGGACATCGATCGGCTGGTGTCGGTCGTGTCG
>CAZVHY010000049.1:2926-19445 GCA_964627115.1 uncultured Solibacteraceae bacterium
GCAGTCCGCCAGTTCGAGGCCGGGAATGGTCGCGAGTATTCGCCTCGGCGCCGAGCGGATGCCCTGCGCGTGCGCGAGGTGGCAGGCGTCCTGGTAGGTGACGCGCATGGGCAGCGCGTGGCGCGGTGCGCGCGGTGGTCCGAGTTCATCGACGAGTTCCGTGATGTCGCGCACGCGCGACGAGAACTGTCGCGCGCGCTCGGCCCACGCCGCGTCGTTCTTCAACAGGTGCCCGTATTCCTTCATCGCCGAGCCGCAGCCGGCCGCGTTGGCCACCACCGTGTCGACGCCGGCCGCGTCGAACGCGGCAATCGTGGTGCGCGCGGCTGCCCGCGCATCGTCGAGTCGTCCAGCGTGCAACGACAGCGCACCGCAGCAGCCCTGGCGAGGCGGCACGACGACGTCGCAGCCTTCGGCCGCGAGCACACGCGCTGACGCGGCGTTCGTCTCCGGAAAGATGAGCTGCTGCACGCATCCCGTCAGCAGCGCCACCTTCCGTCTGGCCGGCGCAGCCGCCGGCGTGCGTGCCGGTGTGGCACTGAAGAGGGACGCCAGCGTGACCGGTGGTGCCGCGCCGATCATCGCGCGCAGTCGACGCGGCAGCACCGCGACGAGACCGAGGCGCGTCGCCGCGTTGACGAGCGGACGCGTCAGCACGAGGGGCAACAGCACCAGGCGCATACGCGCGCGATATGGGAAGAGCTTGAACGCGGCGCCACGAAACAGGCGATCGGCCCAGGGCCGCGTATGTCGTGCTTCGATCTGCGCGCGCGTCGTTTCGATCAGCGTGCCGTACTGCACACCGGACGGGCACGCCGTGACGCATGCGACACACCCCAGGCATCGATCGACGTGTGCGACGAATTGGTCGTCGATGACCGTGCGGCCCTCGACGAGGGCCTTCATCAGGTAGATGCGCCCACGCGGCGAGTCCATTTCCTCACCCCAGAGCGCATACGTGGGGCAGTGCGGCAGACAGAACCCGCAATGCACGCACGCGTCGATCAGCGCGGGATCCGGCGCGTCGGGGCCGGAGATCGGACGAGGCGCAGGCGCACTCACAGCGGCCCCCTTCCCGCACCCAGCACGTCGCGCGGATCGCAGGCGTCCTTGATGGACTGCCACAGCAGGCGTTGTGCGGGTGACACGTCCCACACGTCGGCGACGTGTCTGACCGCAGGCGGCGCGTCGGCGATGACGACGTGCCGGAAGACGGCGCTGGCGCGCAGGGCGGACACGACACCGGGATGACGCGCGGCGTTGCCGCCGAGACGCACCAGGCCCGAGCCGACGGCGAGCCGGCCGATCCAGTGGGCCTCGACGTCGCGCGTTGCGGCAATCAGGGCCTCGGCGGCCTGCGGGAACTCAGCGGGTTTCCAGCTCAGCCTGAGTTGCACCCGTCGATCGTCCGTTGGCGTCGCATCGTGTGCGCGCCACCAGGTGTCGGCGGCGGCGCCCTCGGCCTCCTCGACCGACGCGCCCACCTGTCGGGCGTACTCCGATGTCTGCGCGCACGCGGCATCCACGGCCGCGGCCACCGAGGCGTAGCGCACGAGCACGGCAATGTCCGCGGCGGCGTCCTGCCATGCGAGGCGGAATTCCAGCGCGTCGGGTTCACACTGGTGCTGGCGAATCAGTTCGGCCAGGGCAAGTGCATCCGATGCCCGTACGACGCGGATGCGAAGCGTGCGGGAGGTCGGGGGCAGCGGCGCGAGTTTGAACGTCGCACTGGTGATGACGGCCAGGCCGCCGTGCGATCCGGTGACGAGGCGGCCGATGTCGTATCCGGCGACGTTCTTGACGACCCGGCCGCCCGACGATGCGACCAGGCCATCGGCCAGCACGATGGTCATGCCGATCAGCAGATCTCTCGGCGTGCCGTGGCGATATCGCAACGGTCCGGTATCGTTCGTGGCGAGCACGCCGCCAATCGTGGCCTCGCCGGCCGACGGCGGATCGAGCGGCAGCCACTGGCCATGACGCGCGAGTTGGGCGTTCACATCGCGCAGGCGCGCGCCCGCTTCGACCGTGGCTGTCAAGTCCGACGCTTCGTGCGCGATGACGCTGGAGAGGCGCGTTGTGCGCAGCAGTACGTCGACCTGGCGCGGCTCGCGTCCCCACGCGTCCTTGCTGCCCGATCCGCGAACGACCACGGATAGTCCGGCGCCCGACGCCCAGGCGAGCGCGGCCGAGACGCCGGCTGTTGTCGCGGGCTCGATCACGACAGCCGGCGCGCGTCCATCGACATGGTCTGATGGCCCGGCCGGCGGCCGGGCCTGGCCGCCGGTCGCCCGCGCGGCGTCGTGCAGAATCGTCCCGGCGGTCACCATCGTTCCGCCAGTCCCGCCTGCTCGGCGGGATGCGCGCGATACGGCCCGGGCACTTCACCGCACAGTCGCGGCGTCGGGAAGATCTTGCCGGGATTGCAGAGCATCATCGGATCGAACGCACGACGAACGCGCTGCATCGCGGTGAGATCGTCGGCGGTGAACATCTTCGGCATCGAACACGCTTTATCGACACCCACGCCATGTTCGCCGGTCAGCGATCCGCCGGCTTCGAGGCAATACGACAGAATCTCGGCCGCGACCACGGCGGCGTGTTCGGTCTGGCCCGCGATCTTCGCGTCGTAGCAGATGAGCGGGTGCAGGTTGCCATCGCCGGCGTGGAACACGTTGGCGATGCGCAGCCCCGACGACGCTTCGAGCGCACGGATGCGGCCGAGCACCTCCGACAGACGGGATCGTGGCACCACGCCGTCCTGGACGTAGTAGTTCGGCGACACACGGCCCATGGCCGCAAACGCGGCCTTTCGGCCCTTCCAGATCCGCATCCGCTGCTCGTCGTCGGCAGCGACCTCGAGATGTGTCGACAGGCGATTCCGGCAGATGTCGAGCACCTGTTCGAAACGCGCGTCGACGTCGGAGGCCGGACCGTCGAGCTCGACGATGAGGATCGCTGCGGCCTTTGGAAAGTTCGGGTGGACGGCGGCTTCAGCCGCTTCGACCGCCAGCGCGTCCATCATTTCGATGGCCGCCGGAATAATCCCGGCGGCGATGATGTCCGACACGGCGTGACCGCCGGCATCGAGGCTGTCGAACGCGGCCAGCAGCGTTCGTACGCTCGCGGGACGACGAAGCAGTTTCACCGTGACGCGGGTCACGACGGCCAGCGTTCCTTCCGAACCCACGAGCAGCGCGAGCACGCCCGGGCCCGGTTCGTCGGCAACATCGCTGCCGATGTCGACCAGGCGGCCATCGGGCAGGACGGCCTGCACCGCCACGACGTGGTGGACGGTGAAGCCGTACTTCAGGCAATGTGCGCCGCCGGAGTTCTCGGCGACGTTTCCGCCAATCGAACAGACCTGCTGACTCGACGGATCGGGGGCGTAGTAGTAGCCGAACGGCGCCACGTGCCGCGTGATCGCGAGATTCGTGACGCCCGGTTCGACGGTGATGAGCTGATTCGGCAGATCGACGTGCAGGATGCGGTTCAACCGCGAGAGCGCGATGACGATGCCGCCGGCCACTGGCTGCGCGCCGCCGGACAGTCCGGTGCCATGGCCGCGCGCCACGAAAGGGACGCCGGCTTCGGCGCACGCGGTGACGACCTTCTGCACGTCGAGGGCGTCGGCCGGCAGCACCACCGCACCCGGAATCTCACGCGCGTGCGCCAGCGCATCACACTCGTACGCGAGCAGGGCCTGCGGATCGGTATAGACGTGTGCGTCGCCGACGATGGTACGCAGCCGGGCGAGGAAGCCGGGAGGACCGATCGTCCGCGTGGTCGTCATACCGACGGGACCGCTCCCTCTTCAGGTAGAAACGGCCGACGTCTCGTGGCGTGAATGCGTTCTGCCGGCACGCTCACGAGTGTCATCTCCGGCCAGCGCAGGGCCGTGAGGCGCCAGCCGAAGACACAGCCGGTGTCGATGCCGATCGTGCGATTGCGCCACACGGCCTCGAGAACGGGCGTATGGCCATAGACGACGTGCGCCGAACCGGAGTAGTCGACGATCCACGGATGGCGCTTCTCGATGTCGTTCGGATCCACCGAGTCCTCGTGCGTGCCATTCGCTGCCAGGTGACGAACGTCCGGCGTGTCGACGCCGTGATGGTGCTCGGGCAGGCCCGTGTGCGCCACCACGAGACGTCCGCCATCGAAGACGTATTGTCCGGGCAGGCTGTCGAGAAACGCGCGCGTGCGCTGACGCACGTCCTCGGTCTCGCGCGCGAATTCGGCCACGGTGGTATCGAGGCCGTAGAGCATGGGCAGCGGTTCGCCGCTCAGGTACCGCGCGAACTTGAGGTCGTGATTGCCGGCGACGCAGAACGTCGCACCGTGGTCGACCATGCGCATGACGAGATCGACGACGGCGGCACTGGCCGGGCCGCGGTCGACGAGATCGCCGATGAACACCGGCAGCCGACCTTCCGGCGACCGCCAGATGCCGCCCGCATCCTGGACGTAGCCGAGCGCGGCAAACAGCGCGGTCAGTTCGTTGAAGCAACCATGGATGTCGCCGATGATGTCGAACGGTCCGGTGAGATGACGCTGGTCGACGGCGAGTGCCGACGGCCGATCTTGCGGCCGGCTGATGTCGGCCGGCGATGATTCACGATGCATGCGGCCAACAGAATGACGGAGGCGTGGGGCGACTGCAAGCCGGCTGGACGCGCCGCTGCGACGGCCGTAGGGGCCGACCTTGTGTCGGCCCAACGATCGCGGGCGGGAGAGACATGGGCGGGCACAAGGCCCGCCCCTATTCCAGAAACACCCGCGCGCGGCGCGGCGTGACGTGCAGCTGGTCGTCGATCTGCAGACCCAGTGCTTCGTGTTCCGACCGTGCCAGGTCGACGTTGAGGATCCGTCCGTCGGCTGCCTTGAGCTCGAGTCGCACGACGGGGCCGGCCGGCGTGATGTGGCCCAGCGTCGTCCAGAGGCCGTTGCCCTGATCGGTGCGGCTGACGGCCAGTTCGTGCGGGCGCGCGTAGGCGGCAGCCGCGCGGGCGTCGGCGTCGGGATATTCAGGGCAGTCGATGGCGAACGCCTCGAACTGGCCGCGGCCTCGCGTGACCGTTCCGGCAAACCGGTTCACGTTGCCCACGAAGTTCATCACGAACGGCGTGGCCGGGTTCTCGATGACGTCGTCGGGCCGGCCCTCCTGTTCGAGCTGGCCGCGGTTCATGATGACGACGCGATCGGCCAGGTCGAAGGCCTCTTCCTGGTCGTGCGTGACGAAGACGCTCGTGAGCTTGATGTCGTCGTGCAGGCGCCGGAGCCAGCGCCGCAGATCGCGCCGCACATTCGCGTCGAGCGCGCCGAACGGCTCGTCGAGCAGCAGCACCTTCGGTTCAACGGCCAGTGCGCGGGCCAGGGCCACGCGCTGGCGCTGGCCGCCCGACAACTGCGACGGATACCGGTCGTGCAGGTAGTCGAGCTGGACGAGCTCCAGCAGATCGTGCACGCGGCGGCTGATTTCGGCCTTCGACGGCCGCCGTTCGCGATCGCGCACGTCGAGACCGAACGCGACGTTGTCGAACACCGTCATGTGCCGGAAGAGCGCATAGTGCTGGAAGACGAACCCGACGCCGCGCTGGCGCACGTCCTGCGTCGTGGCGTCTTCGCCGCTGAGCAGCACGGTGCCCGCGTCCTGCGTCTCGAGGCCCGCGATGATGCGCAGGAGCGTCGTCTTGCCGCACCCGGACGGTCCGAGCAGTGCGAAGAGCTCGCCGCTCGCGACGGTGAAGCTCACGTCGCGGACGGCGGCGAACGTGCCGAAGGTCTTGTTCAGGTTCCGGACTTCGATGCTCATGACGGATCCCCTGGCGCGGCCATGGCCTGCTGCAGCCGCCGTTCGATCACCACCTTCAGCACGAGCGTGACGATGGCGAGGCCGGCCAGCAGGGAAGCGGCCGCGAAGGCCGCCTGGAACTGATACTCGTTGTACAGAATCTCGACGTGCAGCGGCAGCGTATTGGTTTCGCCGCGGATCTTGCCCGACACGACCGACACGGCGCCGAACTCGCCCATCGCCCGCGCATTGCAGAGCAGGACGCCGTAGAGCAGGCCCCACTTGATGTTCGGCAGCGTGACGCGCCGGAAGATCTGGAAGCCGCTGGCGCCGAGCACACGCGCGGCCTCTTCCTCCTCGCGCCCCATGGCCTGCATCACCGGAATGATTTCGCGCGCCACGAACGGGAACGACACGAACACGGTGGCCAGCACGATGCCTGGAACAGCAAAGACGATGCGGAAATCGTGGTCGATGAGCCAGGGGCCGAACCAGCCCTGCCGGCCGAACAGCAGGACGAAGATCATGCCGGCAATGACCGGCGACACGGCAAACGGCAGGTCGATCAGCGTGAGCAGGACGTTCTTGCCACGGAAGTCGAACTTCGCGATGGCCCAGCCGGCGGCGACGCCGAACACCAGGTTCAGCGGCACGGCGACCGCGGCGGCGATGAGCGTCAGACGCAGCGCCGACAGCGCGTCAGGCTGACTGATGGCCGACAGATACGCCGTCCAGCCGAGCCGCAACGCCTCGGTGAACACGGCCGCGAGCGGCACGAACAGGAACAGGACGAGAAAGCTGAGCGCGACTGCGCAAAGCGTCCAGCGCAGCCACGGGGGCTCCGAGAGGTGGGCCACCTGGCCGGATGTGCGCGCGCGTCGAGTCGAGGAGCCGCCGGACATCGTTCCTTCCTAGGTCGAGAGGCGCCGGCCCGCCCACGACTGCAGGCCGTTGATGATGAGCAGCAGCGTGAACGAGATCAGCAGCAGCACGACCGCGATGGCCGTGGCCCGCGCGTAGTCGAACTGCTCGAGCTGCGTGATGATGAGCAGCGGTGTGATCTCGGTCCGCATCGGCATGTTGCCGGCGATGAAGACGACCGATCCGTATTCGCCGACCGAACGCGCGAACGCGAGCGCGAAACCGGTGAGCCACGCCGGGAACAGGTAGGGCAGCACGACGCGTCCGAGCACCTGCCACCGGTTCGCGCCGAGGCTCGACGCGGCTTCCTCGATTTCCAGGTCGAGGTCGTCGATGACCGGCTGCAACGTGCGGACGACGAACGGCAGGCCGATGAAGACGAGCGCGAGTGTGATGCCGAGCGGCGTGAACGCCACCGTGATGCCCCACGCCTCCAGGTGGCGGCCAATCCAGCCGTTCGGCGCGTAGAGCGTCGTGAGCGTGATGCCGGCGACCGCGGTCGGGAGTGCGAACGGCAGGTCGATCAACGCGTCGATGACGCGCTGGCCCGGCAGACGGTAGCGCGTGAGCACCCACGCCACGATGAGGCCGAAGAACGCGTTGACGGTGGCCGCGGCCAGGGCGGCGCCGATGCTGAGCTTGTACGACGCGACCACACGCGGTTCGGTGACCGTGGTCCAGAACGCCGACCAGCCGAGCTCCCACGATCGGATCGGCAGCGTCAGCAGCGGGATCAGCACGACGAGGCACAGATAGAAAATCGTGTAGCCCATCGTCAGCCGGAAACCCGGCAGCACGTTGTGTCGGCGGCGCTGCGTCATCGGAACCGTGTCAACGGGCGGCCGGGCGATAGATCTGATCGAAGATCCCGCCGTCGGCAAAGTGCGTCGGCTGCGCCGACTGCCACCCACCGAAGGCTTCGTCGATGGTGAACAGGGAGACGTCGGCAAACGTGCCGGCGAACTCCTGCAGGATCTCCGGATTGCGCGGACGATAGTGGTGCCGCGCGGCAATGCGCTGGCCTTCCGGCGTGTACAGGTACTCGAGGTACGCCTCGGCCAGCGCCCGCGAGTTGCGGCGATCGACCACGCGGTCGACCACGGTTACCGGCGGCTCCGCCAGGATGCTGACCGACGGCACGACGATCTCGACCGAGCCCTTGGACTCCTCGATCGCGAGGTAGGCCTCGTTCTCCCACGACAACAGCACGTCGCCGATGCCGCGCTGCACGAACGTCGTCGTGGCACCACGCGCGCCCGAGTCGAGCACCAGCACGTTGCCGAACAGGCGGCGGACGAACTCGCGCGCCGACTCGGCCGTGCCGCCAGGCTGACGCAGGGCATAGCCCCACGCCGCGAGGTAGTTCCATCTGGCGCCGCCCGATGTCTTCGGGTTTGGCGTGACAACACCCACGCCCGGTTCGACCAGGTCGCTCCAGTCGCGAATCCCCTTCGGGTTGCCCTTTCGGACGAGGAAGACGATGGTCGACGTGTAGGGCGTGCTGTTGTTCGGCAGACGCGTCTGCCAGGCGGGATCGATGAGGCCCGTGGAGGCAATCGCGTCGATGTCGTAGGCGAGCGCGAGCGTCACGACGTCGGCCGCCAATCCGTCGATGACCGCGCGGGCCTGCGCACCGGCGCCGCCGTGCGACTGCCGGATGTTGAGGTCCTGGCCTGTTTTCGACTTCCAGTCAGCCGCAAACGCCGTGTTGAACTCGGTGTACAACTCGCGCGTCGGGTCGTACGACACGTTCAGCATGTTGTCGGGCGCCGCTGGCGTGTCGCCGCCCCCACCCGAGCAGGCGGCAACCAGGGTGCACGTGAGGGCAAGGAGCGGTGGCAGCAGGCGATTCACGACAGACTCCTGACTCAGAAGACGAGTTGCGCACGAAGCGCTGCCGTCGTTTCCGACGGCCTGATGGTGGTGGATTGATCGAACGTCGTTCGCTCGAGCATCGCGCGGCCCGTGATGTGGCGGTTCAGGATCCAGCTCACGCCGGCCGACCATGCCGTGGCGCGCCGGTTCGAGCCCGGCGCCGCGAAGTCGAAGACAAAGGCGTCCTCATCGATCTGAAGACGATGCACGCGCGCAGACACCTGCAGGGCGCCCCAGCCGCCGGCCCCGAAGTCGGCAGCCGGGACCACGCCGTTCTCGCTCGCGTCTTCCCCGGTCAGGACCCAGGATCCGGTCACCTGCCAGGCTTCGTGCCACGTCGATTCGCGCGCGTCGTCGCGTGCGACCGTCATCCGGCTCGTCACGTACTCGACAAAGCCACCGAAGGCGCCCGAATAAAACGCCGCTGATGGTGAATAGCGGACGACGCGGCCGTCGATGCGGGCGTCACCCGCGTACGCGAAGAACGGGCTCTGAAAGACCGTCGTCCGATAGACGGGCAACGATTCGTTCCCGGTGTGATCGCCTGCCGACACGGCAAGCGCGACGGTCAGGCCCGTCGATGGCCGGCCGACGAGACGCCCCACGAAATCCTTGCCGTCACCGCTGTCGGTGTCGAGGCTCGAGCCGTCGGGTGCGCCGTTGAACACGCCGACGCTGTAGCCGAGTTGTCCCTCGAGCGCCTCGCCCAGCACCTGAAGGCCGATGTCGCGGTTGGGGGCGATGGCCGACGGCAGTCCGCGTTCCATGAACGGCGTGTGCTGAACCGAGAGCAGACGCTCGTAGCCGAAGGGCAGTTTCGACCGGCCGATGCGGAGCGCGGCCGTGCTGGAAATCGCGGTCTCGACGTAGGCATCCTGGAGCGTGCTGCCGCCTCGTCCGAAGTCGGCGCTGACGACGAAATCGAAGACGCCGGCCACGCGTCCACGCAGCGACGGCCGAAGGCGACGCAGGTAGAAGCTGTCGGTCAACACGTCCGCGTCGTCGTTCAGGGCGAAGCGGCCATCGGTCTGTGCCGTCAGTCCCAACTGCACGCGCGACTCGCCGTCGGCCGACGTCAGGACGAACGTGCCGGTCTGCTGTCCGGCCCGCTGGGCCAGCGCCTGGCCGGCCGCCGGACCGGTCAGCATGGCCACCGTTGCGGCCGCGGCGATGGCTGCCGGGCTGACGCACGCGCGGACGAGCAGGTACCGGATTGACTGCGAACGAACCATGACTTCTCCTGCGGGGGCGTGCTCAGCCGAGCCAGCCCGTCTCGTGGTGGAACCGCCCGATGCTGCGGTCCGGAACAGGCCGGCGATGGTGGGGAAACCGGGGGATGTATGTCAGAGCATCATCCGGCTGGCCGCAATCGCCGGCACCGTACACACGCCACGACACGAGGTCGTGGCGGCGGGACCGAGACAACAGCCGGAGATGGACCACATACGACCCGCGTTTGTACCACGGACCCGGGCGGAGTTGTCAACCGTCGGGGCCGTTCAGCGGCCTGGTGGCGAGGGGGACACGGCTGGCGTATCGTGCACCACGACGGTGACTTCGCCAGGCCGGATGAAGCCGAGCTGTTCGCGGATGGTGCGCTCGATGGTGTCGGGATCGGACTGCAGACGCTCGCGTTCGTCCTTGAGACGCTGGTTGTCGAGGCGCGCGGACGCGACAGACGCGGCCAACGCGGCCTCGGTCCGTCGGAGCTGCAGCGTTGCGAGGTACCCGTTCTCGCCCACGATGGCGTTGACCAGCAGGAAGACGACGCCGGCCACGAGTCCCCACGTGAACATGCGGCGTCGTCGGCTCCGGCTGTCGGTGGTGCCGGCCGGCCGCCGCACGCGGACACCGCCACTGGCGGGACGCGACGTGGATGATGCCGGTTGCCTCATGAGCTGTCTTGTTGTATCAGGTTCGACCGACACGTACAAGGAGAAAATGCTGCGATGAGCGATGTCGTGCTTGCGATGACCACACTGCCGGGGGACTTCGACGCCAGTGAACTGGCGCAGGAGGTGGTGGGGGCCGGGCTGGCGGCCTGCGTCACCATCATTCCGGGGATCCGTTCCGTCTACATGTGGCAGGGCGTGCCGCAGGTGGACCAGGAACAACAGTTGTTCATCAAGACGACGTCGGATCGTGTCGACGCGCTCTGGGAGACGCTGCGCGAGCGCCATCCGTATGAAACCCCGGAGTTCCTCGTCGTGCCGGTCATCGACGGCAGCGAGGAATACTTGCGGTGGGTCGATGGTAACGTCGGGCCGCGGACCGAATCGTGACCGAACCGGCCTCACCACCTCTGCAACTCGGCGCCGTCCTGTGGCGATCGCTGCCGGGACGCCTCGTCCTGCTGTCGTCCGGCCTGCTGCTCGTGCTGCTCGCGGCGGGCCTGGTCGTCGATCTCCCGTTCGTCTTCGATCTCCTCCGTCGCGTGGCCTGGATTTCGTGGCTCGTGGGCCTGGGCTGGCTCGCCACGCTGGCCGTCGTGCGCAACAGGCACGTCATTCTCTGGCGCGTCCGACGCAAGCTGCTGCTGTCCTACGTGTTCTTCGGCGTGGTGCCCGTCGTGCTGGTCGTCGCGTTCGGCCTGGCCGCGTCGGTCCTGCTGTATGTGACGGTCGCGAAGTACGTCTTTCTCGAAAGTTACGCCGACTCGGCGCGCATCGTCCGGGACATTGCCGAGACATCGGCCAACGAGGTGGGACGGACGCCCACGCTGGTGGCCGTCGGCCTCGAGCGCCGCTACGAGAACATGCGCGAACGGTTTCCGGCGTTGTCGCTCGCGCTGGTGCCGTCGCCCGATGCGGCTGCCGGCATGACGCCGGTCAGCGCCGGCGCGTGGACGCACATGCCGCCGCCGGTGTCGGTGCCCGAATGGGTGAGGCGTGCACGCGGCGTCTCCGGCACCCTCGCGCGCACGGACGCCGATGGCGCACCCGTCCTGGTCCTGCGCGCGGTCGTGCCGACGGCCGACGGCATGCGCTTCGCCATTGCCGATCTGCCGATCGACGCGCGTTTCGTCGACGCGCTCAGGCGGGAGACCGGCATCGCGATGACCGTGTTCTCCGTCGACGGATGCGACGCGACCATGCCGCCGGCGCCGGCGGCCGCCAGTGAGGGCTGGACGGTGTTCCGCGAAACCGCTGCGCCGGTCGACTGTACGACCTGGGCCACGGGTGAGACGGGACGCGTGTCGATCGCACTCGTGGCGCCGGTGCGCGATCTGTACGCGAACCTGGCCGCGTTCAACCTGTCGCCCGATGTCGGTACGCTTGCCAACTGGCCGTCCGTGCTGCTGCAACTGCTCTGGCTGCTCGGGATCCTCTTCCTCATCATCCAGGCATCGGCCATCGTCATGGGCGCGCTGCTGGCCAAGTCGATTACGTCGGCCGTGCACGAGCTGTTCGAGGGCACCGAACGCGTGCGTCAGGGGGACTTCGGGCATCGCATCCGCATCGAGTCGCGCGATCAACTGGGCGAGCTGTCCGGCTCGTTCAACCGCATGAGCGAGAGCATCGAGCACCTGCTGCACGTCCAGCGCGAGAAGCAGCGGCTCGACGACGAACTGCGCATCGCGCGCGAGATCCAGAAGTCGCTCTTGCCGGTGCATCCGCCCGTCGTGGCCGGCCTCGACATTGCCGACCTCTGCGAACCGGCGCGCGCCGTGGGTGGCGACTACTACGACTTCTTCGACCTGGGACCGCGCCAGTTCGGCGTGATGATTGCCGACGTGTCGGGCAAGGGCACGTCGGCCGCGCTTTACATGGCGGAGCTCAAGGGCATCATGCTGGCGCTCAGCCGCGCGGAGCGATCGCCGCGCAGCGTGCTCATCGAGGTCAACCGCCTGCTGGCGGCGCACCTCGACAATCGCAGCTTCATCACGATGACCTACGCGGTCGTGGATCTCGATCGCCGCGTGATGACGGTGGCCCGCGCCGGACACACGCCCGTCATCCGCGTGTCGGGCGCCCGCGCCGACATCATCCAGCCGGACGGCATCGTGCTCGGCCTTCGGCTTCCCGGGGCCGATGCCAAGTTCGCCGAGGTCCTGCGCGAGGTGGAACTGCCGCTGATGCCCGGCGACGTGTTCGTGCTCTACACTGACGGCATCAGCGACGCGACCGATGCCGGCGGCGAGCTCTTCGGCGACGAACGGCTGACGCAGGTCGTGGCGGGCCACGCCGAACTCGGGGCAGCCGGTATCCGCGAACGTGTCGTGCGCGACGTCGCGGCGTTCGTCGGCGGAGCCGAGGCGCACGACGACATGACGATGGTGGTGATCAAGGTGACCAACGCGGAGAGCGTCTGATGGCGGAACCCGAAGCCCGCGGACTCGTCGAGGTGTTCCGCTCGCATTCGTCGATTGAAGTCGAAGTCGTCCGCGGACTGCTGTCGGCTCATCACATCGAGTCGATCGCCTCCTCGGCGCTGTCGCCAAGCGTCTTTCCGATCCGCTTCGGCCAGGCCGAGTTCCGCGTGAGCGTCGCGGCGTCGGCCGCCGGCCGCGCACGCGACGTGATCGCGAGTCATCTCGATGAAGTCGCGGCGGCCGAAGTGCGCCGCCTGAGCGAGACGCTCGGGCCGCTCGAGAAGGCGATCGGCTATACGTTTCGCGATCTGGGCCTGCTCGAACACGCGCTGACGCACCGGTCGCGCGCGCACGAGGACGCGTCGGGCGGTGTCATCGACAACGAGTCGCTCGAGTTCCTCGGCGACGCGGTGCTCGGCTTCGTGGTGGCTGACCTGTTGTTCACGCGGTTCCCGACACACAGCGAAGGCTACAAGTCGAAGGTGAAAGCGGGCATCGTCTCGGCCGCCTCGCTGGCCAGGCTGGCCGAAGACATCGACCTCGGACGATTCATTCTGCTGGGACGCGGCGAGGAGAAGACTGGCGGGCGTCACAAGCAGGCGATTCTCGCCGACAGCTTCGAAGCCGTGATTGCGGCGGTCTATCTCGACGGCGGCATCGAGGCGGCGCGCACGTTCATCGTGTCGCGCATGGATCCGCTGATTCTGCTGGCGGGCGCGCGCGCGGCTGAAGCCACGTTCACCGCGGACTGGAAGTCCGCACTTCAGGAATGGCTGCAGGCCGCCGGGCGCGGATTGCCCGTCTATCGTCTGGCCGCGGCCGAAGGCCCCGATCATCGCAAGCGGTTCGTGATCGAGGTACTCGTCGGCGGTGAACTTGTCGCCACCGGTGAGGGGCGGGCCAAGAAGGAAGCCGAACAGCTGGCCGCGCGTGACGCGCTGGCGTTGCTGCGCCCGCCCGAAGGCTGAGCGCCGCGACGGTCAGTCGATCTCGATGATGCCGGATCGCGGCGACGGTTCGGCGAACTGCGGGCGCGGCGCTGGCACAGCAGGACCGGCCGTCACCGGGGCTGGCGGCGCCGAGGGCGCCGGCGGCAGGAGCCTCGTCCGTGCGTAGGCGCCCACTTCCCGCACGATCTCCGAGTCGTTGGGCGGCACCGGCCGTCCGTACAGCCGCACGAACAGCCGCAGCAGCGGATCGGTGAACGCGTAGCGCTTGCCGTGCATCGTGATGAGGTCGACGTCCTCGAGCCACGACAGATAGTCCTTCGTCGAGCCGGGCGTGCGTCGCAGCCGGAGCGAGATTTCGGTGAGCGTGAGTGGCTCGGTGTCGGCCAGGATGCCGAGGATGGCCTTGAGCGCGCCGTATCCGCGGGCGCGATGCAGCCGGAACTCGTAGCAGTGCCGGTAGTGCGCGGTCAGCGGACCGTCCGGGGCAATGGCGGCGGCCAGGGCCGCGACCGGATCGATGGCCGGCCCCATGGCACTGAGACTCGCGAGCAGGATGTGCGCCGCCGCCGGACCACCGGCGACCAGGGCCCCGACCGCGGGCGCGACATCGGCCGCCCAGTCGCGGCGGCCACCCACGAACAGATGGGCCATCGACTGCACTTCGGCGGCGTCGAGCGGCGGGATGTGCACGACCTCGAACCTGGCGGGCGCGTCGCGCAGCAGCCGGTGGACGCGCGCGGTGAATCGCGACGCGAGGACGAAACGGGTGGGGCTGACCGCGAGACGGGCGACCAGGTCGCGCTGCACGTGACGCAGGCCGGGGAAGTTCTCGAACGTGCGCAGGTCCAGGAACTCGTCGAGCAGGAACGTGGGAACGCCCTCTGTCGCGGTCGCACCATCGAAGAAGTCGAGCAGCTTGACGAAGGCGTCGCGCGCCGTGTCCGCACCGGCCGGTGCGTCGCTGGCCGGTTGCAGCCGGCTCACACCGGCGATGGCGGCCAGGCACCGCTCCGGTGTGGTGGCCGCGGCGGCCATGTCGACGTACTGACTGCTGGCGTGGCCGAGGCTGTGCTCGAGGCGGAGCAGCAACGACGTCCGGCCGCTGCCGCAGCCGCCGAGCAGGACGGGAATGCGTCCTGCGTCGAGTGACGACGTGACTCGGCGTTCGAGGGATGGGCGTTCGACGATCACGAGTGTCAACCCGTCGTGTGCAATCCGCCAGAGTGAAGGAGAAGGCCGCCGACGGCGGCGTGAGACGTCACTCTAAAGAACCCCTCCGAGTGTGTCAATGACGAGGTGCCGCACGCGGCGCCGTACGTCGCGGCGACGGAAGTTGCGCGGCCGCGAGAGGCAACGGGGTATCATGTCTGCCGCATGAATCTCTGTGTGCTCGGCGCCCAGTGGGGCGATGAAGGAAAAGGCAAAATCGTGGACCTGCTGACGCCGAACTTTTCGGTCGTCGCACGGTATCAGGGTGGACACAACGCGGGACACACGGTGTACGCCGGTGGCCGCAAGTTCGTGTTGCACCTGATTCCGTCGGGCATCCTCCACGAGGGCGTGACGTGCATCATCGGCAGCGGCGTGGTCGTCGACCTGGCCGCGCTGTTTTCGGAAATCGACATGCTGGCCGGCATGGGGATCGACGTCAACGGCCGGCTGCTCGTCAGCGACAAGGCGCACCTCATCCTGCCGTATCACCGGGAAATGGACGTGTTGTCCGAGGCGCGCCGCGGTGAACGCCGCATTGGCACGACGTCGCGCGGCATCGGTCCGGCCTACGAGGACAAGATCGCGCGCCGCGGCGTGCGCGTGGGCGATCTGGCGGATCAGTCGGACGCGGGGCCGCTCTCGTCCGCGATCCGGGAGAACGTCGCGGCCCGCAACCGGCTCATCGGGGACTCCCACATGAGCGCCGTCGACGTGGTGGCCGAGCTGGCGTCGTTCTGGACGAGGCTGCAGCCGCTGGTGACCGACACGTCGCTCTTCCTGCACCGCGCGATGCGCGACGGCCGCCGCGTGATGTTCGAGGGCGCGCAGGGCACACTGCTCGACGTCGACCACGGCACCTACCCGTTCGTCACGTCGTCGAACGCGACGGCCGGCGGCGCGGCAACCGGACTTGGCGTGGCGCCGAAGGCCATTCAGGCGGTGCTGGGGGTCGCGAAGGCCTACACGACGCGCGTGGGCAGCGGACCGCTGCCCACCGAGCTGTTCGATGCGATGGGCGAGCGGCTGCGCGAAACGGGACAGGAATACGGCGCGTCGACCGGACGGCCGCGTCGCTGTGGCTGGTTCGACGCCGTGGCCGTGCGTTACGCCGTGCGCATCAACGGGCTCGACGCGCTGGCGATTACCAAGCTCGACGTGCTCGACGGACTCGACGAGATTCCCATCTGCACCAGCTATCGGTCCGGCAGCCAGACGCTCACGGAAATGCCGGGCGAAACCGCACAGCTCGCGGCCTGCGAGCCGGTGTACGAAACCATGCCGGGGTGGAAGACGCCGACGGCTGGCGTGACGACCTACGACCAGCTGCCCGTCGAAGCCCGGAACTACGTTGCCCGCCTCGAAGCCATCTGCGAGGTACCCGCGGCCATCGTGTCGACCGGATCCGATCGCGACCACACGATCATCCGGAAGGACTCGCCTGCGGCGAAGTGGCTC
>CAZVHY010000050.1:0-19398 GCA_964627115.1 uncultured Solibacteraceae bacterium
GCGCCGAGTCAGGAGACATGGCGAGTGAGGAACGTGACCAGAAGCCGGGGAGGGACGCGACAACGGCCAGGATAACGAGGCCCGTGAGTCGTCGTGTCATCGCAGGCCCGGGAAGTTCGGGGGCAGCCAGCCACCGCTGACGCAGACCCAGCCGATTCCCGGCTGCGGCGTGAGGCAGACTCCCGGGATCGTCGAAATGGGCGGTGTCTGAATGGCTGCCGGCGGTGCGGCGGTCACGGTCGGGACCATCCCCGGGGGCAGCCAGCCGCCGCCATGGCAGGTCCATCCGGCGCCGGGCTGGGGCGTGGTGCAGGTGACCGGCGTCGAGGGCGCCGCCGGTGTAGCGACGCTCGGGGCGGTACTCGCGGCCGTTGCCGGCGGCGTCATGCCCGGGGGCAGCCAACCGCCGTTGTAGCAGGTCCAGCCGGCGCCGGGCTGGGGGATGGTGCAGGTGGCCGACGTCGAGGGGACCGTCGGGGCAGCACTTGGGGCCGTCGTCGGAAGCGTCATGCCTGGGGGCAGCCAGCCGCCGTTGTAGCAGGTGCCGCCACCCATGGCGACAAACGGATCTGGTGTGCTGCATGACGAAGACGGGGCGACGACCGTTGGCGCCTTCGGTGCGGAGGTCGTCGGCGCCGCCGCTGCTGGTGCGCTGACCGTGTTGTTGACAATGACCGTGCGGGCGGGCGAGGTGGAGACATTGCCGGCCGCGTCGCGGGCGACGGCGCGGAGCACGTGGCTGCCATTGGCGGCGCCGGTCGTGTTCCAGCTGATGCTGTAGGGGGCCGTGGTGTCGGCTGAGCCGAGATTGACGCCGTTGAGGGTGAACTGCACGGAGACGACGCCGACGCTGTCGGTCGCATTGGCCGAGACGCTGACGGTGCCGCGGATCGTCGAGCCGTGGGCCGGCGCGGTCAGGCCGACGGTTGGTGCCGTTCGGTCTGCGCTCGTGCTGGCGTTGTTGACGGTGACAGTGCGGGCAGCTGACGTGGTGACGTTGCCGGCGGTGTCGCGGGCGACGGCGCGCAGCACGTGGCTCCCGTTGGCTGCACCAGTGGTGTTCCAGCTGATGCTGTAGGGAGAGGTTGTGTCGGCCGAGCCGAGGTTCACGCCATTGAGCGTGAATTGCACGGAAGCGACGCCGATATTGTCGGTGGCCGTGGCTGAGACGGTGACGGTGCCGCGTACCGTCGAGCCCGCGGCTGGGGCGGTCAGGCTGACGGTTGGAGCGGTCGTGTCGGCGACGGTGTTGTTGACGGTCACGGTGCGGGCGGCTGACGTGGTGACGTTGCCGGCGACGTCACGAGCGACGGCGCGGAGAGTATGCGTGCCGTTGGCGACAGTCGTCGTGTTCCAGGTCACCTGGAAGGGTGCCGCTGTGTCTTCCGCGCCCACGGTGGCGCCGTCAACGGTGAACCACACGCCGGCAACGCCGGTGTTGTCCGATGCGGTGGCAGTTAGCGACACGGCGCCGGAGACCGACGTGTTCGCCGATGGAGACGAGAGCGCCACCGTCGGTGCGGTCGTGTCGGCCGTAGGCGGCAGACTGGCGGAGCTGTTGACGGCGAGGACATGGATCCGCATCGTGCCGCTATCGCCCTGTTGCTCGGCGACGAAGAGCCGGCCGGTGGCGCGGTCGAAGGCCACGCCGGCCACCCGCTCGCTGATCCGGGAACTCAATTCCCAGGTGGCGTATGGCATGACCTCCCAAGGCTGCTTGGTGCCCGTCTTGACGGCGGCGAGGTCGTGGGCGCTGTAAGCCCAGACGTGGGAGCGATAGGGGTAGGCATGGTTGCCCTGATCGCTGTAGACCGGATCCCCGCAGGCCGGACCGGTGCCGTAGCAGAAGTTGCCGAACCCCTGGCCACCGATGAACAGGATCGACGCCGTGCCCTCGGGCACGACCATGCCGCCGACGTGCGAGGTGCCGTTGAACCGGTTGGTGGCGCTGTAGGTGGTGTCCCAGTGGCCCAGCGTCTGGTGGTCTTCGGGATACCCCAGCAGCATCGTGGCCGCGGTGTTCGTGGCGCTCAGGATGCTGGCCTGCGACGTCACCGACACGGAGGGACCGAACGAGGTCCGCGAGACGATCGGGATGCAGCATTGGCCGACCAGCAGATCCCCCCCGAACGCGCCACGCCACGCGGTGGGGACATCGGCCATGTAGCCGGCGTAGAAGCCCGGGTTCAGCGAGCCGACCCGGAATACGGTGGCGGGCGAGGCCTGCGACAAGGTGGTGGATCGGACGAAGTGCGATCGCGTCGCGGTGCCGTTGGCGTCGTAGTAAATGTAGGCGCTCACGACGAGTTGCGCGCCCAGCACGTGGAGGCCCCCGATCTTGGTCTCGTCGCGGCTCAGTTGATTGCGGGCCTGCTCGGTGGAGACGAAGGGCTGCAGGATGGTCGCGGAGCCCCCGAGGGGGGGGATACTAATTTCGCCAATTTGTTGATAGTGGTCATGCCCGACAACGAACAGCGAATTGCGCGCGGGGTTGAACGCGAGCGCGCCATTGGCCCACATCAGGTCGCCCACGTCCGCGGGCATGCCGAAGCTGCCCTGATAGGTGATGTCGCCGGCCTGCACGAGCTGGGTCGGCAACGCGCCCTGGGCACCAAGTGGGGCAACGCCCCAGAAAGTGAGCCCCTCCAACAAGCTGACCCCCAGCACGGCCGCGACCAGCACCACCCCGATACGCGCGTATCGCTTCCAAGCATGTCGTTTCATGCAGATAACTCCGTACCTATGCCTGTTTATGCAATGTCTGCGCCCAAAAAACAAAACTAAGATCGGCCGCCGCAGTCGAGAAGATCGGTACCCCGTTGAATAGAGCCGAACGGTTTGCCGACGTTCAGTTACGAAAACGAACTCCGGGACGCGCCGGCAAATCGCGACGGGCAATTCGCCGTTGTTGGAGCTATTCAAGCAGCAGGGCTTTGAATAAACGCGCGGGAGGGGGCCGCTTCGGTGGACGCACGGGCATCCAGACCAATCGTTGTGTTGTCAGCGCTTTGTTCGAAGTCTCAGCTTCTAGGTTTCTTAGAGCAAATTCGGTGCCGTTGTTCTGTGTTGCCAGCGTTTGGCGTTGTCAGCGTGTTGACTGGTGTGTCGGAATTTCGGCGGGAAGGATGTACCAGGCGGGCTGGCAGGGCTTACTCAGTCGGTATTTCGTTTGTGGTGTCGATTTTGCGACACATGCCATCAGGTAGGCGCGTTCGTACAGGAGCTGAGGAAGCGAAAAACGCAGGCGGCGCTTCGGCTTGGAGGTGTCATTCCGCTGCTTTGGCCATAGCTTGGAAGACCGGACTCGACGCTGCCAGATCGTCGTATGAGCCGGCGTCGACGAGTTGCCCACCATTCATGACGAATATGGTGTCGCAGGCCCTGACGGTGCTCAGCCTGTGCGCGATCATGATCACTGTCTTGGAGTGGTCAAGGTGCTGAACTGCTTCCATGACGGCTTTTTCTGTGACGTTGTCGAGGGCGCTGGTGGCTTCGTCTAGAACGAGGACGCTCGGATCGCCGTACAGCGCGCGCGCAATGCCAATTCGCTGGCGCTGTCCGCCGGACAGCTTCACGCCGCGTTCGCCGACCGACGTGGCGTACCCTTCGGGCAGCTCGCGAACGAACTCGTGCAGGGCGGCCGCTCGCGCGGCGCGTTCCACGGCCGCCATGTCGATCGTCGCAGGGTCGTCGCCAAAGGCGATGTTGGCCGCCAGCGTGTCGTCCACCAGGTAGATGTGCTGGGGAACGTAACCCACCGTCCGTTGCCAGCGTCGTCGATTCCTGGCGGTGATCTCGATGCCGTCGACGGCCATGCGCCCCTCGTCGAGTTCGAGCAGACCCAGCAGCACGTCAATGAGCGTGGTCTTGCCGGCACCAGTGGGACCGACGATGCCGACGGTGCTGCCTGCTGCGATCTTCAGGGTCACTGCGTTCATCGCGGGCTCTTCGCGCCCTGGGTAGTGGAACGTGGCCTGCTCGAGCGTCAGGTGCTGTCGCAGGGGAAGCGGGGATCCATCGTCGATGTCGTCCAGAGGCTGATGTGGGTCGTGAGCATCGGTTGTGAGTTCCCGATGCAGCCGTGTCAGAAACGGGCCAACCGACTTCATCGCAGACAGGTTGACGTACACCTGCTGCAGCGCGGGCAGCAGGCGATAACCGGCGAAGACGTACAGCGCCATCAGGGGAAGGACGCCGCCCAGTCCCCCGGGCCTGGCAATCAGTAGGACCAGCATGATGCCGAGGAGACCGCCGAACGCCACGCCCTCGAGGAGATACCGGGGGATGTCCGAGATGATCAGCTGGGTTGCCTGGCGCTGGGTGAAGCGGCGCGCGGGACCGTGATAGCGGCGGAGGTATGTGGCCTCAAGCCCGGACACCTTGACGTCCTTGATCCCGCCGAGCGCTTCTTGGGCCACCTTGAACCGCTCACTGTTTGACTCGTACATGTCTTCACCGATTTTGATCAGTGATCGTTGCACGGCCAGAAAGATGATCAGGTACAGACCCCCGATGACCGCAGCGAGCGTGAGCGCGACGATGGGATCGACAAGGATCACGAGCGCCAGCAGCAGGATGCTGAGCGTGCCCCTGGACAGCACGTTGAGGGCTGGCATGATGGCATTGCCCACGACGATGCTCACTTCTCCCAGGATGGTCTTCCCGAGGTCGGCGCTGTGTTGTCCGAGAAACCAGACATAGGGGCGGCGCAGGTACGCTTCGAGCAAGCGACTGCTGAGCCGGTAGTTGCACATCTGGGTGAAGCGGAAGGTGACCCAGCTCGTGAACGCGCTGAAGGCCAGCGTGCACATCAGCACGCAGAACACCGCGCCGCCGAGAAACACGAGAAAGTCCTGTTGCGCCTGGAATTGAAGGGTGTCGTAGGCCCAGGAGAGGCGGGTATCGGTCCGAATCGTCTCCGGGTTGGCGACGACGGCCATGAACGGTATCAGCGATGCGACACCGAGGACTTCAGCCAGGCCAAGCGAGAAAATGAGCGGCAATAACATATAGCCGCGACGACGTTCGTAGGGCGAAAGCAGTTCGAAGATCTGTTTGTACTGTTCAAGCATTATTTGCCGCCTGCGCCATCGTCCTCCTTACGCCGGGTGCCGACGATTGCTGTGCGCACACGGAGGCGTCGCTGTCGAGCCACCCTACGCTACCACATGAGTCAGACCGCACATTGGCGGGCAGATTCGTGTCAGCGAGTAGCGACGCTGTTGACGGCGAGGACATGGATCCGCATCGTGCCGCTATCGCCCTGTTGCTCGGCGACGAAGAGCCGGCCGGTGGCGCGGTCGAAGGCCACGCCGGCCACCCGCTCGCTGATCCGGGAACTCAATTCCCAGGTGGCGTATGGCATGACCTCCCAAGGCTGCTTGGTGCCCGTCTTGACGGCGGCGAGGTCGTGGGCGCTGTAAGCCCAGACGTGGGAGCGATAGGGGTAGGCATGGTTGCCCTGATCGCTGTAGACCGGATCCCCGCAGGCCGGACCGGTGCCGTAGCAGAAGTTGCCGAACCCCTGGCCACCGATGAACAGGATCGACGCCGTGCCCTCGGGCACGACCATGCCGCCGACGTGCGAGGTGCCGTTGAACCGGTTGGTGGCGCTGTAGGTGGTGTCCCAGTGGCCCAGCGTCTGGTGGTCTTCGGGATACCCCAGCAGCATCGTGGCCGCGGTGTTCGTGGCGCTCAGGATGCTGGCCTGCGACGTCACCGACACGGAGGGACCGAACGAGGTCCGCGAGACGATCGGGATGCAGCATTGGCCGACCAGCAGATCCCCCCCGAACGCGCCACGCCACGCGGTGGGGACATCGGCCATGTAGCCGGCGTAGAAGCCCGGGTTCAGCGAGCCGACCCGGAATACGGTGGCGGGCGAGGCCTGCGACAAGGTGGTGGATCGGACGAAGTGCGATCGCGTCGCGGTGCCGTTGGCGTCGTAGTAAATGTAGGCGCTCACGACGAGTTGCGCGCCCAGCACGTGGAGGCCCCCGATCTTGGTCTCGTCGCGGCTCAGTTGATTGCGGGCCTGCTCGGTGGAGACGAAGGGCTGCAGGATGGTCGCGGAGCCCCCGAGGGGGGGGATACTAATTTCGCCAATTTGTTGATAGTGGTCATGCCCGACAACGAACAGCGAATTGCGCGCGGGGTTGAACGCGAGCGCGCCATTGGCCCACATCAGGTCGCCCACGTCCGCGGGCATGCCGAAGCTGCCCTGATAGGTGATGTCGCCGGCCTGCACGAGCTGGGTCGGAAGCGTCCCTTGAGCCCTCAGCGGCGCAACAGGGGGCGGCGCCATCAGACCGCCCCCCAGCAGAACGCCAGCCAGCACCAACGGCAGCGCCGCTCTGCTGGCAGCCGGACGTTGGTGCGGCGCGCCGCGCGAGTGTCCGGCTCGTGCGGGTGTCATCTCGCGCGCGGCACAACGATGCGGCGGGGCGCTGCGTGAGGCGCGGTCGCAGCCATCACGGTGCCGTCGTCCGCTGGAGGTCGGAGTCCTGCCATCGTGGCGGCCGTCTCGAGCTTCGATCGCAGGACGTTCTCGAGCGCAATCGTCAGGCCTAGTGTGTGCCATAACAACTCGTTGTACTGAAATATTACGAAGGAACTTCCAATCGCGAACACGAGGAGCTGGGCTTCCAGCGCGATGGCGTACCGGCTCAGGGGCTCGAACTCCGGCTCCCGTCGTGCCAGGCGACGGACGCGCCGACACGTCCAGAGCGCCCGCAGGAAGATCGTGACGAACAGCGCGAATCCCAGCCATCCCAGTTCGGCGAGAATGCCGAACCAGGCGCTGTGGACGGAGCGATCGGTGCCGTGCAGGTCATCGGACGGGTCGTATCGGGAATACTGTTCGTTGAAGGTGTTCAGGCCGATCCCGAAGAAGGGCCGATCGTCGGCCATGATCACCGCGACCCGCCAGAAGTGGAGGCGCCCGGCGGCCGAAGGCTCGACATCGCCCAACTGGGACACATTGGTGGGGACCGTGCCCATCCGGTCCCAGAAGGCGTCCGGCAGAACAGGGATGATGGCGGCGACCACGAGCGCGAGCGCGAGGATGCCGGCCGCCTTGTGTTTCGTGCGGACGATGTAGTGGATGGTGAGCCCGAGCGCGGCGAGGACGCCCCCTCGTGAGTACGTACTGATGGCCCGGTAGATGACGCCGACCGCCAGGACGCGCAGGAGCAGTCGCTCGGTCCGCGAACCCGCGGTGGCGGCGAGTGCGAGCGCGACGGGCGTCAACATCAGCATCCCGACGGCAACGCCGTTGTTGTCGCCGAGCATCGGCCACGCGTTCGTGTTCACCGCTCCCGGGTTGAGGATGAGGTCGGTCCACCCCTGCCTGGCCCCCTCGAAGCCGAGCGACAGGCAGATCACCAGGAGGGTCAGTCGCAACCGCTGCTCGGACGACACCAGGACGCTCAGCAGGTAGCTGATGGCGACGACGCGAGCGAATGCCTGCCAGTGGTACAGCGCCAGATCCTCGAGGGGTGATAGCAGGCTGGAGACGAGGCCGTGAAGGAGGAACAGCAACAGCAGCCAGGCGCTGAGCCCGAAGCGGAACCGCTCGCGCGCGAACAGGGACGCCACCAGCAGGCCAACGCCTACCGTGAGCGACAGTTCGAGCGGCCCGAGGGGGTTCAGCCAGAGCCACTCTTCCGGGCGGAAGTACGCGATCCAGAGATAGAACAGCAGGATGTAGTACGGACCGCGCAAAGAGTACGCCGCGCCTGCGGCAACGAGGGCGAGAACGATCAGCAGGCGAAACATCTGTGTGGTCTGGCTGTCGGTGCGGTTTCGGGCGCGGCCGCGGCGTGGTGGCCACTCGATGACCGCATCATGGCCAGATCCGCAACGACGCGCGTCATTCTACCAGCGCGGTAGGGCCCGGCCGACAGGCGGGTTGGCGGTGGGGCGGCCGCGCTCGGACGGCCCGCCCGGCGGCGACGGCTGGGAACTGTCGAGCCGCATCACGTGGATCACGGGGCCCTCGCCATCCTGAAACCTGGCGAGCAGGAACACGCGACGGGTCGCCGGATCGTAGGCCGCCCCGCCGATTTGCTTGCGTTCACTCTCGAACGGCAGGTCGAACGCGCCCGAGGCGTACGGTCGCACCTCCCACGGCGCCTGACGCCCCTGTTTGACGGCCACGAGGTCGTTGGCGTCGTACGCCCACAGGAACATCACGTACGGGTAGGCGTGCGTGCCGTGGTCGGCGTAGATGGGGTCGTAGCAGAATGGAGTGCCGCCGTGGCCCGGCACCGGGCGTCCATGCAGCCGCTCATCGCTGGTGCCGATGCCGTAGCAGACTGGACCCGTTCCCACGTCGCCGAAGAACAGCACGGTGCTGGTTCCCTCGGCGAACACCACGCCCCCGATGCCTGCCGTGCCATTGTAGAGCGTGCCGGCCTCCCATGTTCCCAGGGTCGGATGGTCGATCGGATACCCCAGCACCTGTGTTGCCGGCACTGGCGTCCGGGCGCCGACGTCCGCGGGATCGAACACGCTGAGCGCGGGGCCGAGGCTGCTCCGCTCGATAATGGGGACGCAGCACTGTCCTGTCAGGGCCGACCCGCCCAGCGACGATCGCCATTCCGGCGGAATCATCGTCATGTACCCGGAGACGAACCCGGCCCGGCGTGATTCGGAGCCGAGCTGGACCGGTCCCAAGACCCTACCGTCTGCAGTGGTGCGAAAGTGAGAACGCGACTGACTGCCGGCTGCGTCGTAATAGACCCAGCCGGTGACAATCCAGTCCGACCCCACGCGCAGCAGTCCGCCTATCCTGGCGTCGGCATCGCCGACGTCCTGAAGCCGGCCCTTGAGGATGTCGGCGAAAGGGGTGAGGAAGTGAGCCGTGTCCAAGGCCTCCAGCGTCGTGCCCTGAACGACCGTGGGGATGGAAATTTCGGCGACCTGCTGATGGTGTTCGTGGCCGACCAGCCAGAGAGACCGGCGCGTCGAGTCGAACGCCAGCGCCGTCCCTCCCCACGCGAACGCACTTTCGCCAGCTTCCCCTTTCGGTAGGCGGAAGGCACCCTCGTAGGTCAGCTGGAACCGGCCGAGCGTGTCCGACCAGCCGGAGGTATCGGCGCCCCGGCCTTCCGACGTCATGCTCGCCGCCGTCACGGCCATGGCCGCCACGGTGACGGCCGGCCACAACGTCCTTATGATCGGCCCAAACATCACGCACCCTCGCGCGGCGTGTTCACGAATCGTGCGGATTCCGCCCTGTCGCCACGCGGAGGCGGCCCCGTCGAACGTGCCTACGGTAACACAGCCGGGCCAGGCCACCGTCAGGTTTCGCTGCACATCCGTGCATCGCGGTGGCCCAACCGGCTTCGTCCGGCGATACACTCTCTGCGGGGCATTTCCGGTCGAGTGCGGGCTCCCGGAAGAGAAGGGCGTGTCAATGAAAACGGAGCTGATGAGGCTGGAGGACGTCAGCGCGCTGATTATCAATCTCGAGCGCCGGGACGATCGACGGCAGCACATGCTCGCCCAGTTCGACGGCGTCATGACGCCCCTCTTCGTGTCCGCTGTCGACGCGACCACGATGCCGAACCGTCCTCCCGATCGCGATACCTACATCGTTGGTGCCGGACGTTATCTGACATCGTCCGAGATCGCGTGTACGTTGAGTCACAAGCGCGCGCTCGAGACGTTCCTGCGCGGCGATCGAAGGTATGGTCTGATTCTCGAGGACGACGTGGTCATCGACTTTGCCAGGCTGTCGAAGACTCCGCTCCCTTGTGGTATCGACTTCGACTTCCTCAAGCTTCAGGCGACTCCCTACGAGAACCGATCGGAGATCCAGGCGGTCGCTCGTGCAGACGGCGTGGACGTATTCTGTCGGACCGATCTGTCCATGGGCGCCGCGGCTTACCTGGTGACGCGCGCCGGCGCTGGCCGATTGATCGAGGCGATTTCGTCACGGCTGGCGCCTGCTGATTTTTACCTCGCCCATCACTTTCAGTACGGCCTGCGCGGCTTCGAAATCGAACCGGCTCCCGCACGCGTTCTGTTCGATCTGGCCAGTGATATCAGCACCGACAGGCCCGGCTACCGGCCGCCGCCCGTGAGCGTGCACCTCGTGGCCCACTGGCTGAAGAAAACTGTTGTGAACGCGATCCATTGGAGACGCCTGGCACGCGATCTGGCCAATGGCCGCGGGGAACGTTGAAGGGGGGCCGCATGGCGTCGATGCCTTTTGTCGATCCCGCGCCCGTTCGTCAACTCTGCATTCCCGAGGAGTCTTCCATGCGAGGCAATACTCCCCTTGCGCCCCCACACGTCCGCGTCGGCCTCACGGAAGCTCACGGGATGGCGCACGAAGTGAGTCTGAACCCACCGGACGGCATCCTCTATTCGTTCATCGATGGGCGTCCTGCTCCCTGGTATCTGACGAGTCCGCTCAAGGGGTACTTCCCCAGGTACCGGGCTCCCGACTGCGACATCGTCGAGTCCGTCATGAGCCCGGTGTTCACGGAGAAGCCGTGGGTGTACTCGCTTGCGTGTTTTCAGGAAGCCGTGGCCTTCGAATTCTGTCGCGTGCCGGTGCCGCGCCGCCTTCGCGTCGCACTGATCGAGCGACTGCTGCTGCGAGACAATTGCCGCAGACTGGTGTTCTGGAGCCAGGCGGGGCTGGACACGATGCGCAACTACGGTCGAGTCAGCGATACGCGCATCTGGGCGAAGTCGACGGTCGTCTATCCCGCGGTCCGCGCCGTCCCGGAGGCGAATATCCGGTTCCGAGGCGGGCGGGCGGCCCGGCTCATGTTCAGTGGTACTTTTTTCATCAAGGGCGGCGTCCATGTGGTCGAGGCATACGAGCGGCTCCAGAAGAAGTACCCGGATGTCCAGTTGCGTTTGTGTTGCGATCCGGACATCGACTTCAGGACGAGCAATGCGGCGCTGCGGGAGGAGTTCCTGACGCGTATTCGGGCTAACCCGGGGATTACGCTCGGTCGAGTGTCCAGGGCGGTTCTGATGAACGAGATCCTGCCGGAAACGGACGTCTACCTCCTTCCGACGTACAGCGACGCCTTCGGCTTCGCGATCCTCGAGGCCATGGCCTGCGGCGTCCCCGTCGTGTCGACGAACATCTTCGCGATTCCGGAGATGATCGAGCACGGGGGGCACGGCATCCTGCTCGACACGCGTGCGTTCGACACGATGAACATGTTCAGCGGTCTGGATGTCAGCGGGCTCCCCGGAGGCTTTCGAGCCGCTGTCACAGACGCCCTCTACGACAGCATCGAGCAACTCGTCGTGTCTCCCGACCTGCGTCGACGCCTCGGCCTGGCCGCACGAGAGCGGGCCTTGACGCAATTCAGCTTCGAGCGGCGGAACGCCCAGATGAGTGCTGTCTACGACGAGGCTCTGTCGTAGGACGGCGGCGCTCTCGGGAGTATCGTGGGGGGGCGGCGTATCACCCGCCAATCACTCGACTCGTGGTTCGGCGGAGGCTCTGGTGGTTCGTGACCAATGCCGACCGTGTCGGCGATCGAGTGCCAGCAGGTCTGGAACGGTCAAGAACCTGTAGCCGGATCGAAGCAGCGGTTCGATGATCAAGGGAAGGGCGTCAATCGTTGGCGTTCGATCGCGTATCGACTCCGGCTGTGCCTCGCCATCGGCGGCGTGCATCGTGCGCTCGAGTCTGTCGTGTAGGAGAACGATCGCGCCGGGTCGGACACTCGACCGCACCTTGCTCGCGATGTCAACTGCGGACTCACCGCTCCAATCGTCGCCCGGCACGGACCAATGTACTATCCAGTAGCCGAGAGCTTGTGCAACAGCAAATGCAGCGACAGACTGCTCGCCGTACGGCGGCCGCATCAAGCGGGATTTGACCCCGACGACGTCGCGCAGGGCCCGGTGGCAACTGGTGAGCTCGCGCATTGCGTCGAGAACACCGCACCGTGGCAGCAGCGGGTGCGTGAACGTGTGGTTTCCGACAGCGTGACCCCGGCGATACACTTCGCGGGCAACATGTGGATGTTCGACGATATTTCGTCCAAGCAAGAAGAACGTTGCCGGCACGGAGTATCGGGACAATACGTTGAGCACCTGCGGCGTATAAACAGGGTCGGGGCCGTCGTCGAAAGTCAGTGCGACGACTTTCTGGTCCGTCTTGCACTCGACCACGGTATCGACTCTCCCCGGAAACAGCGAGCTCCGCCGTGCGAAGGAGTACGCATGCGTTCTCAATTGACGTGCGACAGTGGCAATGCGTGGCACCGATCATTCCCCCCTTTCTGGGATTATCCGCGATTTCGCGTGATTCCGTAGGACAGAAATGCCTCAGCTCGGGCCGTGATTGTGGCGACTGCCGGCAAGCGGGACTAGCGGCAGTTCAATTCGAATACGACCCCGTCGGTGAATCGGGCAACCTCTTGGACCAGCGCATATTGGCCGCCAAGTCCCGCTCGTAGATCTGCAATGAACTCACCATACTGGGCGCGAATTCGCGTCTCGTCCGAGGGCCAGTTCCGGAAGCTCAAGACTAGAAAGGCATGCGCGTCGGGTAAGAGGTGGTGGCGACAGACCGCCACCGCCTTGTCGTAGCTCAGATGCTGCGTGTACGGATATGGGGAGAATGATACAGCGGCGGTTCTTTGAAGATAGAAAGGTACATCGACAACATCCTCCCCGATGATGAGGTCGCGATTCGTCGTATTGTCACGGATCCAAGAAAGACGAGCTGAGCTCTCGATGGTCCGGCTGACGGAGAATTCTGGCGTGTTGCCATAGACGACGGCGATGACGGCCATTGTCGCCACGATCGAGAGCAGGCCTGCTACGTGAGTGTGAAGCGGGCGAAATGCGAAGCAGCGTGCAATGTACGCAGCCATCTGGATCAAGAGCGTTGGCACAATGGGCAATAGCAGTCGGCCAGTTTTCAGCTCGTCGACATGATTCGCGCTGGTGTAGGTGATGACGAACACGAAGTACAGCACGTTCCACGCGGTGAGGATGAACCCTCCGTTGTCAAGGAACGCCTGCCGAGCCGCGACGACGGCCCGGCCTTTGGCACGTGCCAATAGGGTTCCTGTCAGTAGTAAGGCGACGACGAGCGCTGTCACGGTCTGGCTGGGTATCGGCCATGGACCAACGTAGGCACCCGTCAGAAACCAAAGTGCGTCAGTTAGGTTCGTCGTGAGTCCTCGCGTCGATGGTAGATAGCCGGGCGCAAGCACCCCCTCTATAGAGAGATTGCGGGCGACCGTGAGCAGAACGGGGACGGCCGCGCCAGTTAGATAGGCTGCCACGGCAACGAGTCGGTTGGAGCACGAGATCCATGCAGCAATAAAGGCAACCGCCGCAATCGGCGCGAGTGCGTACCTAGCGGCGCAGGTGAGGCCCGCCGCCAGGCCGATCGCCAGCGGCAGCCAGAAGTTCGAATCGCGTCGACTGATGAGAATGAGGACAGACCACAGCGTGAGCAGGATGCCGGCGAGGCCGGCTGGGTCACTCATCGAGCTGCTCGAGTAGTAGCGGAGTGGGGCGTGGAAGAGCACTATGCCGCAGGCCAACGGAGCGACATCTGAGCCATGCACGAGCTGAGAGACGCGCCAGACCAGCGCGATGATGGCCGCGTAGCAGAACAATGAGAAAAACACTCCGGCGCCGATGGGCTCGAGCCCGGCGGCGATGAGTGTGCTGATGGCGATGGGGACCAGTGGCGGTTGCGCGGTCATCGGCGTGGGAATCGCGCCGGTCGCTTCGAACGAAGTGTGCAGAAAACCGAGGGTACTCTGTGTGATGCCTCGGCCGGCCGCGATGTTCGTCGCGACGTCGACGATATTCATCGAGTCTGGGTCATTGAAGTGCTGCGTTCGCAACCAGACGCTCGTCGCGAACGCGACTACACATACGCACGCGGCAACGACGCACGCCATACGCACGAGTCGCGCACTATCGGTTCGCTCGGGAATACTCGATGAGAACATGTGTGTGCTCGCCTCTGTTTGCCGGTGGCTGCGTTTGGCGCGGAGCAGCTCAGGGACTCTTCGACGGTACTGTCGCTACGTTGGATCGTATTCAACGATTCCAGACGGCCGATGAACGGCAGTATGTCAGCTCCAGCGTGCCAGCTCCTTTCGTACATCCGGGCCGGCTCCCTGTCTGGGCCTCCTCGGTTCTCACACTGGAAAAGAGCTGTCCAGTTATGTCGTGTCGGAGGAGACGTCCGAAGTCGTCGTGACCGCCGGCGGTGCGCTCGCTTCGTTGCGCAGCTGACGCAACCGCACGTAACGCGACAGGTTGTCGAGGAACAGCGCGTCGCTCCTCGAGATCCGACCGGCTCCCATCGCCGCGGCGTGCGCCGTGACCACGACCCGGTCGTGTGTCCAGAGCGGGCTGTCTGTCGGCAGGGGCTCGACGTCGAAGACATCGAGGATGGCGTGCTCCGGCGCGTGTGTTACCAAGGCCGCTACGAGCGCGTCCTCGTCAACGAGGCCGCCTCGTCCGACGTTGACGAACACCGCCCCTTCCTTCACCCGCGCGAAAAACGCCTCGCTCGCCAGCCGGCGTGTGGCTGCCGTCAGCGGAATCGATAGGACGATCACATCCGCCTGCGGCAGGGCATCGTGCAGCTGGTCGAGAGCAATGATTGCATCGGCCGCGGGGTGCGTGTCGCCGCTGCGGCGGACGCCCGTGATGTGGGCGCCGAACGCCCGGGCGCGCGTCGCGACCGCCTGGCCGATCGCGCCGAAGCCGATCACCAGCCAACGGCTGCCGGCAATCTCGCGGAACGTGAGAGCCCGCCACTGGGCCGCCGCCTGAGCGGCGCGGCGTTCCGCAACACGCTGGAAGCGGCAGAGGATCTCACCCAGCACGTACTCGGCAATAGCGGTGGCTTGTGAGTCGTTCGTGGTGAACCTAGTCCCTGTCGCCATCAGCCTCGCGTAGATCGGTCCGTCGGTACCTGCGGCGTCACTGTGCGTCCACGCGAGTCTGCGCGACGCCAGCAGAGCGGTCCAGTAGTCGCGAGCCTGTGGTGTGCCGAACAGATCGAGACTGACCCACGCAACCTCGGGCTGCGCGTCCTGGACCGAAACCTTCCGGCCGTCGTGGACGACGCTCCCGTCGTCCTCCATGAGGACCACGTCCAGTCCGTCGGCGATGTGGGCTTCGATCCGCCGAAACGCCGGCCCGTAGGCGAGTATCCGAGGTTTGAGCAGCGCCGGCGTCGCGGCAAGATCCGTCGTCCGGACGTGCGACGTGGAGTCGAACACGGCTGCGGGTGCGATGACCGTGTCGTCCGCCAAGGCCGTTGGATCAGCGGATGACGATGTGGCCGCCTGCGGCGCCGGCTTTCGCGACGGCATGAACCGTTCGAGCGCCCACCACACCGCCACGCCTAGTCCGATGCCGGCCAGTACCACCAGGGGTAGCTCCACAAAGGAGATCTCGGGACCGAACAGAGAGCCGAAGTCCTTCGCGAGATGGACGGCAAACCCGTGGGCGATGTAGATGTGGAAACTGGCGGCGGCCAGGACCGACAGGACGCGTCCCAGTACCCGACCCACTGGAACTACGCGGACGAAGAGCAAGGCCGTGAGGGCCGCGGCGAGGGTCAGTAGTGCGATCGGGTTGGTCGTGTCCAGCAGGTAGAACAACGCGATGCCGCCCAGCACGAGCGTCACGCGGGCTGCTGTCGTCTTCGCGATGTCTACCAGCCAGCCGAAAAGGAATACGTAGGCGAGAGAGACCGGTGTGTAGGGGTAGAACGCAGGTATGTCGTGGAACAGCTGCCCCGCGATGGTCAGTCCGATCGCAATCACGAACGCGCCGACGGTGAAGGCGTTGCGGCGCCGGCTGACGTACCGCCGTACGGCAGGGAGGCTGAACAGCAACGCGAAGAACGCCACTAGGCCGATGTAGGCTTCGATGAACCAGTAGACGCTGAACCGCTGCTCGCCATCGACGAAGAAGCCTGGCGTGAAGTTGCTGAAGAGCAGGTACTGCGGCCAGAAGATTTCGCCGATGGCGATGGTGTAGACCGTCACGACCGCGAGGTACGGCAGCACCAACCGCACGACGGTCGATTTGATCAACTCGGCTGATCCGCCCGACGTCAGGCGCGGAACCTGGAAACGCGAGAAGTTGACGCCCGCCACGATCATGAGCGCCGTGGCCGCGCCACCGAAGCCCAACTGGGCGACGTGGTTGACAACGACGAACAGAATCGCGAGCGCGCGGACGACGACCCCGGACTCCAGCGAGAACGACGTCCTCGCGTGGCGCGTCGTGGTCGCCTGCTCCAGCACGCCGAACGGCGTGGTCTCCCAGTCCTCCGGTGTGCGTCCCAGCACACGTTCGAGCAGCAGCGCCGCCTGCACGTAGCTCAGCGAGTCGCCACCCAGACCGACGAACGTGTCGTCAGGGTGCACTGCACGCACGCCGAGGACGTCGGCCATCCCGCTGCGCAGCGAGCCCGGCGCCACCTCGCCGCGCGTCGGTCGCAGACGCAGGATGGCGGGATAATTGACCTTGCCGGAGGCGTGACGAGGAATCGCGTCGACTTCGGCGACGACGATGCGCGCGGCGGGAATCTTCAAGTGTGCGGCGAGCATGTCGCGCAGATCGTCGGCGCGCCCGCGTTGCGGCGTCGCGACAACGAGGCCTTCGTCGTCGCCCGTCACGGCGCCTTCAACGCCGGTCTCCGCCATGAGGCGCTCGACATCGTCGAAACCGATGCGGACGCCGAAGATCTTCGAGAACCGATTCGCCCGCCCGACGATGCGGAAGTAGCCGGCGTCGTTGACGGCGGCCAGATCACCCGTCCGAAGCTCCGATACCTCGCGGCCGCGCCGCAGATCGGCCGTCGAGAGCGCGTAGCCCATCATGACGCTCGGGCCGGAAAACACGAGCTCGCCGACGCCTTCCGCCGTGACGTTGTCGAGGCGGAACGTTCCGCCCGGGATGGCCCGGCCGATACAATCCGGGTGGGTCACGGCGTGCTCGGGCGGCAGGTACGCCATTCTGGGGCCGCCCTCCGTCTGGCCGTACGTGACGTAGAACCGCTGGCCGCGGGCGTGCGCGTAGCGGGCAAAGGCTTCGACCTTCGTTGGCGCGAGCTTCCCGCCACCGCATGCCATGTACCTCAATGACGGATGATCCGTGGTGAGGAAGTGCGCCTGTTCCAGGAGCTCGTAGGTGTGCGGTACGCCGGTCAGACTGGTGGCCCGATGTCGTTCGAAACGCTGCCAGACCTCGGGTTCCGTGACTGACCGCGTGTTGAGAACCAGCGTGCCGCCACTGAGCAACTGGGAATTGAGAATCGACATCCCGTAGGAGAAGTAGAGCGGCAGTGCGACGAATGCCGTTTCTCCCGGCTGGTAGTCCAGGTAGTCGATGATGGCTGTGCTGTTGGCGATGAGGGCCGCGTGCGACAGTCGAACGAGCTTGGCGCTGCCGGTCGATCCAGACGTAGAGAGCAGAACTGCCAGGTCTGCGTGCAGATCGTGTGGCCCGGCCGGGCGGCTCTGCCAGGCCCAGGATCCACCGGTTCTCGAGAACACGAACTCGGGCTGGAACGTCTTCGATACGCGCGAGTCGGCGTCACCGCCGCCTTCGTTCGTGATGATCACCACGTGCCCCGCTCGAAGTGCCGCGACGTACGCGGCGATGGGCTCGACTGCCGTGGCCAGCTCGATCGCCACGAGCCTTCGAGTGTTACCCAATGGGCGAATGACATCGACACCCAGCGCCAGCAGGCCGGCGTACGAAAGGGGCGTGTCGTCCTCCGCGACGAGTGCGACGCGGTCCCCGAACTGCTCGAGGTTGTCGAAGAGTCGCGGCGAACCTGCGACGGACGTACCGCCAGGAGACGCCTCGAGCATGGATCCTGTCACGACGGCCGCACCCGCGGTGTCGACTTGCAGATGTCTCGTCGTGTTCATATCGCCAGACGTACCGTTGCACACCGCCGCCCGCCCCTCGTCCGCCCGTCAGGTCGTGACGGTCACGGAACTCGCGCCGCGGATATCGTGGCTGCGCCGGCCCGGCTGGCGCAAGTACCCGTGGGCGCAACGACTATGCAAGGGAACCGCCAGTCGTCAGGCGCATCGGTTCTCGCCTGCCTATCCTCTTTGTTCGGTGTTACTTGGCGGCTAGTTGCACGCTTTGGCGCAGGCGCGAGATTGCATCAGTGATGTTGCCGCCGCGACTTTTGTCTCAGTAAATGACGAAGTTCGAATCACGTGCGGTGTGTTTGACCGCGCAGCCACCGTTCCAGTACCCACGCGGCCCAGAGCGCGTAGCCGTGGTCCCGTTCACCCCGCTGCTGCGCTGCAAGCAGGGCTGACAGCTGCTTTGTGTCGAGGTGCGACGCCACGGCCGCGCCGGGCGACAAGACCTCGTCGCGGTACCGTCCGGCAAACGATCCACCGATCCAGGTCCCAATCGGAATCGAGAACCCCTTCTTGGGCAGCTCCCAGAGCTGGCCGGGTAACCGGCGGCGGGCCAGTTGCCGCAGGAACGTCTTGCCCTGCCGCCACTGCTGCTTGCGCGATGCCGGAACACGGAACGCCAGTTCGACGACACGATGATCGAGGAGCGGACACCGGACCTCGAGGCTGTGCGCCATGCTCATGCGATCGACCTTCACAAGCGGGTCGTTCGGCATGTAGACCTTGAGGTCCGCGTATTCGGCCCGCTGCACGAGATCGGTGGACGTACAGCGGCGATACGGCTCGGTGACCGCCTGATAGACCGGACTCGTCGTCGGGTCGTGGTGCGGATCGCGGCCCATCAGGCGACGGGTATCAGCGGCTTTGAGGAACGTGAGGTCGGCGTAGTAGCTGCCCGCCGGATCGCGTCCGAGATTCTCGAGCACCGTACCCACGCGCAGCGGCCGTGGCAGGTGCGGTGAACGCGGCCAGCGCCGGCCGAGCCAGCCGATCGCGGGGGCAATCAGGCCCGGAACGAACCGGCGAGCCGAGGCTTCCATCGCGTGCGGCACGTATCGGAAGTCATAACCCGCCCAGGCTTCGTCGCCGCCGTCGCCGCTGAGCGCGACCGTGACGTTCCGTCGTGCGATTTTCGAGACGTACCACGTCGGAATGGCCGACGAATCGGCCATCGGTTCACCCATCAGCTGCGTCACAGGCTCGAGCACGTCGTCGAGTTTCGGCTCGATGACCTCGGGATGATGTTCCGTGCCGAAGTGTGAGGCGACGATACCGGCGGCTTCGAGTTCGTTGTGTGCAGCATCGCCGAACCCGACCGACGCCGTCACCAGGCGATCGCCGAGCGCCTCGGCCATGTACGACACCACGAGGCCCGAGTCGATCCCGCCGCTGAGAAAAGCGCCGAGCGGCACCTCGCTTTCGAGCCGGCTGTGCACGGCCGCGCGCAGGTGCTCGTCGATGTCCGCCAGAATCT
>CAZVHY010000051.1:0-3274 GCA_964627115.1 uncultured Solibacteraceae bacterium
TACACGCGCCACGCGAACGTCGTGGCCACGACAGCGAGCAGGGCATAGGCGCCGGCCGCAGCCCAGGCTGCGCCCATCATGCCGAACCGTGGGACGAGGATGAGGTTGGCGATCACGCTGAGCGCGGCCGCCCCGCCCGTCGCGATCGGATACGCCTTCGTCCGCTTCGTGATGACGAGGCCGATCGATCCCGCGATGTACAGGCCGTTGCCCAGCACGCTGAGTGCAATCCATGGCGTTACCTTCGACGCGGCATGGAACTCAGGCGTCGTGAAGAGCCGCACGGCATCGTCGGCCAGCGCGCACACCCCCGTGACGAGCAGCACCAGGCCGGCAACGATGTACGTGGAGAGCAGCGCGTAGATGCGTTTGGCGTCCGGATCGCGCATCACGGAGAGGGCGAACGGCAGCCACGCCGACTCGAACGCGGTCAGCGCCATGCCGATTGCCAGGCTGAAGTTGGCGCCAATCGCGTAGAGTCCCACGTCGGCGAGCGTGCCGTACACCTTGAGGATGTAGCGATCCGCCAGGCTCAGCACCAGTTGGGCGAAGCCGTGGACGAGACGCGGCAGGCCGAACCGCAGGGCATCGGTCAGCAGCCGACGCGAGAACACCGGGCGGATGAGTGAGACGAACGACGGCAGCAGCACGAGCCCGATCACACCCGTCACGGCCAGGTCGGCGACCACGACGCCGGCAACGCCCATGCCGCCCCAGACGACGAGCAGGATGCGCGCGACGATCGTCGTGATCAGGCGTGCCACGTTCAGTGCGACGAACCGGCTCGATTGCTCCTGGATGCGGAGCACCTGGATGGGGAGGACGAACGTGCTCGACGCGAAGACATTCACGAGCACGAGGGCGACGAGCGACCCAGTCTGCGGCGACGCGAACAGGTGTGTGCCGATCCCGTCGGCCGCCAACAGGCCCGCGGCCACCAGCGCGCCGTTGGCGGCCAGCAGGAAGAAGAAGATCGTGCTTGCCAGCCGCCGCCGGCCGGCATCGTCGTCGGCGTCGACGTACAGCCGCATGAAGGCCATGTCGAGGCCCCACCGTCCCGCCACGCGCGCGACGAGCTCGACGATGATCAGCAGGTTCAACACGCCGTAGTCGGACGGCGTGAGATGGCGCGTGAGAATCGGCAGGAGCAGCAGGGCCGCGATTGCCGTCGCGCCGTCGCCGAGACCGTAGATCAGGAGGTGTCGGAAGAAGCGCGCGAGGCGTTCACGCACTCAGTGTGCCCCTTCCACCCACAGGCGCCGGAACCGCCGCCAGTCGCGGCGGCTCGTGGTCCAGTCGCAGAAGATGGCCATGCCGTCGACCAGGCGCACGTCGCGCTGGACCGTGGCAATGGCGTGGTCGAGCGCGGGAAAATAGCGCGGCAGGTCCTCGACGTCGAGGTGGCGATACCGCTGCAGTGGCCGCGCGTTCACGAACGTACCGACGCCGAGCAGGTACTGCACGTGCGCTGACGCCGGCATGCTCTTCCACGCCGCGATGTGCTCGAGTTGTTCGATCAGGCTCGCGCGGAACGTCCTCGCATCGGCGATCGACGTGTCGTAGTGGAGCAGCGACAGTTGATTGACGTGCGTGGCCAGCGCCGCCACCTCGTCGGTCGTGTGCTTTCGCTTCCATGCGACGACACGTGAGGCGGTCGAGGGGACGACGGTGGAGATGAATGCGCCGGGCATCCGCTCGCGCAGGCGTCGATGGAAGTCGGTGTGCCAGCCGCCGTACTCCGCGAGTCCCTCGCCGGCGCGCGTCAACTGCTTTTCGCGAATCACGTAGTCGCTGTCGGCCAGGATGAACTCGAAATCCAGGTGCAGGCCCGGCACCTCGAGCGTCTCCACGAGACGCGCGGCTTCGCTGACGGCGCGATCCACCCAGCGCGCGTCGTCGAGGTGCACGGTCAGATGCTGGAGGCCGCCGAGCCACGGCAGCACGACGAGATCGGGGGCGATGGCGCGAAGCTGCTGCACGGTGGCGCGTGCGATGGCCGACGTTGCGTACTCGGGCACGCTGCCGTCGTTGTCGAACGGGCCGGCGAACAGGTACACGTAGCGGACGCCGTGATCGCGCAGCCGTGTGGCCAGATCGCGCACGTCGGCATCGGTCAGCACGCGGCCGGGCTTCTTCGGATCGTGGCCACGCAGGAAGAGGCTCCCGGCCCACACGGCGTTGTGCTGGCCGTGTCTGGCGTGTACGTCCCATGCGGGGGCGGACGGCAGATAGACGAGCGGATCGACCGGGCTGCCGTGCACGCGAACCTCGAAGTGCAGGTGCGGCCCGGAGCTGCGTCCGGTGCCGCCGAGGAAGCCAATCGGATCGCCGTCGGCGACGTGTTGCCCCTCGTCGACCGTGGCGCCCGCCAGGTGCGCGTACACCGTCGCCAGGCCGCCGCCGTGGTGGACGATCACGGTGTTGCCGTACGCCGGTGTCCATCGGACGGCCAGCACGTCACCTTCTGCGGCGGCGCGCACGGGCGTGCCCTGGGCCGCGCGGATGTCCAGGCCGGCGTGCAGGCGGCCGTGCCGCAGGCCGAATCGATCGCCCATCCGGCCACCGATCGGCCACTTCAGGCCCGACGCCGGCGTGTGCACCGTGTGCGTGTCCGAGAAGCCGGCGACACGGCTCTTGATGAGCTGCCCGATGGCCGCGCCCTCGATGGCCACGCGATCGGCGTCGCCGGCCAGGAACCGGATGCGCGCACGCAGGTGGCGCGCGGCGCGCACCGGCCACGAATCACCCGCGACGGCGTCGAATGCGGCGCTTGCCGCGTACGCGCCCCGGGCCGCGGCCTCGCGGACGTGCTGGCGGACGTCGAATGCGACATGACGCCACGTGGCGGCGCCTGTGCGCCCGGCGGCACTCGTCTCGACGTCGAGACCCTGCCGCCGCGCTTCCTGCGCGATGCGGCGCAGGTGATACGGCGAACTCACGGCGATGAACCGCCGCCAGCGCCCGCGCCCGAACCGCCTGGCCGACAGCAGCGCGTTGCGCGTCGACGTACCGTGATCGTCGGCGATGATGGCCTCGGCCGGGACGCCGTGTTCGACGAGCAGCGTCCGCATCAGCCTGGCCTCGGACCCGCGGCCGTCGCAGCTGCCGCTGCACATGATGACCGGCGCAACGCCTTGTTCGTACAGGCGCGCCGCGGCATCGACGCGTGCGCGCATCGTCTGGCTGGGGCCGTCGGGCCAGATCCCCGCACCGAAGACCAGGATGACGTCGGCCGGTGCTGCGGTCTGCGCCGTCACTGTTTCACCGCCCATGC
>CAZVHY010000051.1:3374-14721 GCA_964627115.1 uncultured Solibacteraceae bacterium
AGGATGACGTCGGCCGGTGCTGCGGTCTGCGCCGTCACTGTTTCACCGCCCATGCCGCGACGTAGTAGCCGGTGATGGATCGCAGTGGCCAGTGTTCGAGCTGCTCGAACGCATCGAGCGTGCGCGCGAACGCGGTTCGAAGGCTCTGGCGTGGCGTGCGCGCGAGCGCCCGGCTGACGCGGACGGCGACAACGCGGGGACAGTGCTCGACGTACGTCAGTGTGTGGACGTCGAAACCGTGCGATTCGAGCAGCCGGCGAAGCGTCCGGCCGCCACAGCTCCGTCCGACGTGGTAGGGGACGAGGCCGGCGCGATTCAACAGCGCGAACGGCAGGCGGTTCCGCAGGGCCACCACCGGATTCGTCTCGTTGTCGAGCGTGATCAGCAGGCCGCCCCCGCGGCGCAGCACCCGCCGGATTTCGGCGAGCGCCGTGGTCATCGTTTCCATGGAGTCGAAATGGTCGAGCGTGGACACCGAGACGATGGCGTCGAACGCGCCATCACAGTACGGCAGCTGACAGACGTCGCCGGCGATGGTTTCGAACGCCGGGTGGCGGTCGCGCGCGGCGCGCGCCATCACCGGCGACACATCGATGCCCGACACGCGGTCGGCACGTTGTTCGAGGGCCGGCAGCAGCCCGTCGGATACCGCTTCGTCGAACGTATCGGTTTTCAGCAGGCGCGCCACGCGCGTGTCCGGGAGCCAGCGGCCGATGAGCGCCGCGTTGCGCCGGTCGCAGTGGGCGCGCCACAACGCGTCAGGGCGCGTCTGCGTCCATGCCTCGCCGACGTCATCCCAATAGCGCGTCGTATGCCGTTCGTCTGCGCCGATCGTCACGGCCGGGGCTCCGGTGCCGCAGGGCGTGCGACGACCCGCGCGAATTTCCCGGCGCTCGTCCGCGGAATCTGATCGAGGAACTCGACATCGACGGTGGTGCCGGCCCCGAGCGCGTGCCGTCCCCGCGCCACGATCGTGTCGCGCAGCGCCTGGCGGTCCGTGTCGTTGAACGGGACCACACGCCAGCGGAGATGGCCAGGCGCGATCTGCTCGATCTGCGCCTGCACGGTGGCGCGCAGATCCGAGCTGAACGCGGCTTCGATGGCCAGCGACGACAGTTCGCGACCATCGGCGAGCTGGATGATCTCCGATCGTCGTCCTTCCATTCGAGCGAGCACCGGCAGCGTGCGTCCGCACGGGCAGGGTTCGGTGGCCAGCGCGCCGCGGTCGCCGAGCCGGTAGTTGAACAGCGCCATCGCGCGGTTGTCGAGCGGCGAGATCACGATGTTGCCGATTTCGCCGGCCGGGACGTCGCGGCCGTCGTCGTCGACGATTCGCACGGCGCACAGGTCGATGCTCAGGTGGAAGCCGTTGCGCTCTTCGCACTGGAAGCCGATCGTGCCCGCTTCCATCGCCCCGTAGACCGAATACAGCGCACATCCCATCTGTTCCGCCAGTTCGCGGCCGCCCGGCGAGATCCGATCGCCGAGGTACACCCACAGCCGTGGCAGCGGCACCGTCGTGCCCGACGCGTGCAGGAAGTGGAAGAACTGATCGACGTACGATCCGAACGAGAACACGACCCGTGGCCGGAGCGCCGCCAGGTGCGCGGCCGCCACTTCGAACGGCGCTGCCGGTGGCAGGTGATGGTAGTGCACGGGCCGGCGCGGGATGACGGTCTGCTCGCTGTAGATCGTGCGCTGCGTGCGCGCCGAGAAGTCCGCAGGCAGGATGAGCAGTCGCTGATGGTCGCTGGTCGACACGCCGGCCCAGCGCGCCAGGCTGTGCCGCAGTTCGCTGGTCATGAACTCGCGCGTGATGACCTGCGCCCACGGTTCGCCCGCCAGTTTCGCGATCACGACGCGGTCGCGTTCGCCACGCGCGGCGCGCAGCAGCAGCGACGCCTGGTCCCAGAAGATCGGCTTCCGCAGGCCCGACGTCGATCCGCTCGTCTTGAACACCTCGCGCCCGTGCGTCCGGAAGGGTTCGGACACGAACCGCATCGGATCTTCCGACAGCATGACGCCGTCGATCTCCGGCAGCCGGGCGAGATCGGCATCCGACGTGAAGGCATCCGGGGAGGCGCCGTGTTCGTCGATCCACTGCCGGTAGAACGGGATGGTCGCGTGCGCGTGCCGGAGCACGGCCCGAATGCGGCGGCGCTGCAGTTCCAGGATGCGTTCGATCGGCCAGTACGGAATCTCGCGTTCGCGGCGCGAGATCAGCGCCACGGCCGCCGTCGACTCCAGGCGTGGCCACCAGCCCGCGGCGCGTGCGCCCGTGCGGGCCCGCAGGCGCGATTCCATCGTCTCGCTGAGATTCATGCCTCGTTGTCCGCCGCCGGCGCGCGGCTACCGGCGGCGATCGGGCGCGGCACCAGCCGGCCGTCCGCGCGATCGAGATCCGCGGCCGACGACTCGATGTACTCGGCGTCGTTGTTCACGCGCCAGACGTCGAACGTGCGCGTCCGTGTCTGGATGTTCTTCGCCGTCAGCATGGCGGTCATCATCGCGTGGTCCTGGTTGTTGTAGCGGTGCATGCCGTTGCGCCCCACGACGTGCAGCGTCGGAAACCGTGCTTCGAGCTCGCCGCGGATGCGCTCGAGCCCTTCTCGGTAGCCGTCGTCGTAGACGGGATAGGCCTGGCGTTGACGGATCACGCAGCCATCCTGGATGTCCTCGCGTGACGCCAGCCCCACGTGGATCAGCTCGTCGGTCGCAAGCGCAATCAGCTCGTCGTCGCCGCGCGACCACAGGTCGTCGTCCTCGAAGCAGAAGTACTCGAGGCCGTAGGACACCGTGGTGTCGTCGGGCACCATGTCCGGCGACCACGCCGTGAAGTTCTGGATGCGGCCGACCCGAACGCGCGGGTCGTGCACGTAGATCCATTGATCCTGCAGCCGGGTGGTGGCGCGCGCGATCAACACGACGATGAGGAAGTCGCGGTATCGAAGCCTGGCCGCCGTGGCCTGGATGGCCGGAGGGACTTCGGGGTGCAGCGCGCCGACCAGCTCCCGGAGCGGCGCGGACGAGATGACGTGGCGGGCCTCGAGGGTTTCGGTCGCACCCGTGTCGTCGGTGTGCGTGACGTGCCACGTGCCGTCGTCATCGAGGCGGCAGGCCACCACACGCCGGCCGAGCCGGATCTGGCCGCCCTGGTCCTCGACTTCCGCCGCGCAGGCTTCCCACATCATGCCGGGACCCAGGCGCGGATACAGGAACTGCTGCGTGAGCGTCTTGATGGTGTCGCCGTCCTCGCGTCGTGAGGACGCGGGCCGGAAGGCGTCGGCGATCGCCGAGGCGAGCGAAAGCCCCTTGATCCGCTGCGCGGCCCAGTCGGCCGAGATGTCGCGGCAGTCCATGCCCCAGACCTTCTCGGTGTACGTCTTGAAGAAGATCTCGAAGAGCCGGTGTCCGAACTCGTTGGTCACCCAGTCCTGGAAGCTCACGGCCGGCTTCGTCGGCGCCAGCCGCGCCTTGACGAACGACGCAATGCACCGGAACGTCTCGGCCGGTCCAAGCTTGCTGAACGCGTCGGCCGGTCGCAGCGGGTACTGGAAGAACTGACCGCGATAGAAGATCCGTGAGGATCGCTGGCGCGTCATCAGGTCGGGGCCGAGCAGGCGGTGCCAGAACGCGACGACTTCGGGGGACTTCGAGAAGAAGCGATGCCCGCCGATGTCGAATCGGAAGTCCTTGTAGCGAACGGTGCGCGAGATGCCGCCGACGTAGTGCGGATCGGCTTCGAGCACCGTGACGGGATGACCGGCCGCCGTCAGGTGATGCCCGGCGGTGAGGCCGGATGGACCGGCGCCGATGATCGCCACCGCGTCACGCGTGTCTGGCCCGAGGTGGCCCCGTGTCGGCGGATGCCGGATGCCATAATGACGATTCATGACGTCGATTCCGATTGGGAACGAATCCGGACGATCGACGGCCGCCCCTGACGTTCCTCGCTCGATTCCCCTTCGCGAGTGGGCCGTCGTCGGGCTCCTGGCGATGCTGCTCGCCGTCGCTGCGACGTGGCCGCTGACGCGCTACCTTAGTACATTCGTACCGTCCGGGGGAACTGATTCCACACTGAACACCTGGACGATGGCCTGGGCGGCGCAGCGGCTGCCACACGGCCTGTCCGGATTCTGGACGCCGCCGGCGTTCTATCCGTATCCGTCCTCGCTGGCCTACTCCGAGAACCTGCTGGGCGTCTCGGTGCTGGTCGCACCTGTCCTGTGGGCGAGCGGCAGCACCACGCTGATGTACAACGCGGCGTTCCTGCTCGCCTATGCCGTGAGCGCGATAGGCGTGTACCTGCTGGCGCGCGACGTCACCGGATCGCGCGCGGCCGGCGCGCTCGGCGCGCTCGTGTTCGTCATGATGCCGTATCGCGTCGCGCAGGCCGGTCACCTTCAGGTGCAGTGGCTCGGCTGGATGGCCCTCGCATTCTGGGCGCTGCTGCGCGGCCTGCGGCAGCCGTCGTGGACGATGCTGGCGGTGTTCGCGGGCGCGTCGGTGCTGCAGGTGCTCTCGAACGGATACGCCGCGTTCCAGGTCGCCATCGGGGCGGCCGTGATCGTTCCCTGGAGCGTCCTGTCGCGCGCCCGCGCTGCCCGCTGGCCGCTGCCGCGGCTGGCTCTCGCGGCCGGCGTCGGGCTGCTGGCCGTGGCTCCCGTGTTTGCCGCCTACCAGCAGGTGTGGGCCGGGCGTGGGCCGTCGACGGAAGAGATACTCGACAACGCCGCGGATCTCGGCACGTATTTCAACGTGGACGCGTCGTTGCCGGCCGCCAACTGGCTGCCAGGCGTGCCGCAGCCCGAGGGACGGCTGTTCCCGGGTGTTGTTGCGACAGCACTCGCCCTCATCGCTCTGCTGCCCGCGATGGGCGGCGCGCTCCCGCGCGTGGTGTCGCGGCGGACGACGGCGATGTTCGTTGTCCTCGCCCTGGTCGCCCTGCTCGTGTCGCTCGGCCCCGAGCCGTCCGCGTGGGGACGTCCGCTGCCGCTGCCATCGCTGTACTCGCTGCTCGCGGCGTGGATGCCGCTGTTTCAGATCGTCCGCGTGCCCGCACGGTTCGGCGCGCTCGTGCTGCTCGCGGTGTCGGTGCTGGCGGCCGTTGGCGTTGCGCGGATCCTGGCCGGTGGGACGGGGCGCTGGCGCGGTGTCGCGGTGGCCGCGCTGGCGGTGGTCATCTTCGCGGAAGGGTATCCGGCGGCGCGGACCCTGCGAACCGGTGTCCCTGAGCTGACGGCCGACGAGCGGCAGGCGTACGGGTGGCTGGCCGTGCAGCCGCGCGGTGCGCTGCTCGAACTGCCGATTGGCGGATCGGGGCACGTCAATTTCGGACTGCTCTCGCAGCACGCGGCTCTGGTCCACGGCCACCCGGTCATCAACGGTCTGAGCCGCGTCGATACGCCGCTCCAGGTGCTGCTCGGTGGTTCCGCGTCGCCGCTGGCGTATCGCGATCGCCAGGCGGCCGTGCTGCCGATGCTGCAGGCACTGGGTGTCCGCTACGTCATCGTTCGCCCTTCGAGGTTCGTCGATCCGGATTTCGCCACGAACACCCTCGACGTGATCCGCGCCTCACCGCACGTCGCCGGCTTCCGCGACTTCGGTCACGTGCACGTCATCTGGCTCGCCGCGGCTGACGCTGTGGCTCCCGATGAGCCTTCGTTGGTGGCGGTGCCGCCATCGTCGTTCACACTGACGGCGTCGATCAATGCGGATCGTCTTCCGTGGATCGTCGATGGCACACCGGAGACCCGATGGCTGTCGGGACGTCCGCAGGACGGCCGCGAGTGGATTGCCGTGACATTCGATCGGCCGCGCCACGTGGCTCGGATCGGTGTGTCGCTGTCCGATCGCAGCCTTGGCGACTATCCTCGCGGGCTGCGCATCGAGTCTGGCGACGCGTCGGGGGGCAGTCGCGTGTTGTTCGACGGTGACGTGCTCGCGGCGATCGGGCGCGCGATTCTGGCGGCGCCCGCGAGGCCCGTCATGTCGATCGATCTTCCGCCAAATGAAACGGCCACGTTGACGCTTCGGCAGACCGGCGCGACAGAGAAGTGGTACTGGTCGATCGACGATCTCCACGTGTGGGCGCGGCCGTGAGTGCCGTCGCGGTCATTGTCCCGGCCTACAACGCCGCATCAACCATCGAGGCGTGCCTGTCGGCGCTCGTGTGTTCCGACGCGAACGCGCCATCGGTTCTCGTGGTCGACGACGGATCGACGGACGAGACGGCGGCGATCGCGCGGCGATGCGGTGCCGCGGTGCTGACGCGGCAGGGGCCCGCCGGTCCTGCGGCCGCGCGAAATGCGGGGGTGGCGGCTACGACCGCCGGCCTGATCGTGTTCGTCGATGCTGACGTCGTGGCGCCGCGGGACGCGGTCGATCGGCTCGTCGCGGCGTTCGATGCGGATGCGCGACTCGCTGCCGCATTCGGCAGCTACGACAATCGGCCGGCCGCGCGCGACACCGTGTCGCTGTTCAAGAACCTGCTCCATCACTTCGTGCACCAGGAGGCGAACGAGCGCAGCGCCTCGTTCTGGGCGGGGTTCGGCGCGATCCGGCGCGAGGCGTTCGAGTCGGTGGGCGGGTTTGCCGCCGACAGGTACCCGCGGCCGAGTATCGAGGACATCGAGCTCGGTGCGCGGCTCTGGCGCGCGGGCCGGGGTGTGCGTGTCGTCCGGGATGCGCAGGTCACACATCTGAAACGCTGGTCGTTCACGCAACTCGTGGCGACCGACGTACGTCAGCGGGCGTATCCGTGGTCGGAACTGCTCCTGAACGGGGAAGCGCCCGGTGGCGATCTGAACCTCCGTACGCACGACCGCGTGGCCGCGATCGCCGCGTGGACGTGCTTTCTCGCTCTCGGTGCTGCGGCCTCTGGTGCGTGGCCGGCAGCAGGCATGGTGGCGGCAACCGCACTTGCCGTCATCCTGCTGCTCAACCGCCGGCTGTACGCGTTCTTCGTGCGCACCGAAGGCTGGCGCTTCGGCGTCGCGTCCGTCGCACTTCACGTCCTCTACTACCTCTACAGCTCGGCGACGTTCGGCGTGTGCGTCGTGCGGCGGCTGTTTCGCCGCCGCACGGCCGTGCCCCCGGGCAGCCGTGCAGCCACGCCGCCGTCCGAGTACACTAGACGGCTGTCATGAGCACGTTTCAGAGTCTCTCTGCCGCCGACGCCGCCAGTCTCACCCAGCAACTCCAGGCCCGCTACGACGCCTTCAAGGCGCGCGGGCTGAAGCTCGACATGACGCGCGGCAAGCCGTCGGCGGCGCAGCTCGATCTCGCCAACGCCATGCTCGCCCTGCCAGGCGAGACGGATTTCACGGCAGCCGACGGCACCGACACGCGCAACTACGGCGGCGCCGACGGCCTCCCGGAGATGAAGGCGATCTTCGCCGCCATCCTCGAGACCGATTCGGTCAACGTCATCGTCGGCGGCAACTCGAGCCTGCAGATGATGCACGACACCATCGTCCGCGCACTCACGCACGGTGTGCCGGACGGCGCTGGCCCGTGGGGACGTGGCCCGGTGAAGTTCCTGTGCCCGAGCCCCGGCTACGACCGCCACTTCGCCATCTGCGAACACTTCGGCATCGAGATGGTCGTTGTCGACATGGACGAACACGGCCCGGACGTGGCGCAGGTGCAGAAGCTCGTGGCCGCCGACGCGTCCATCAAAGGCATGTGGTGCGTGCCGAAGTACAGCAACCCGACCGGCATCACCTACAGCGACGATGTCGTGCGTGCGCTGGCGACCATGAAGACGGCCGCACCCGACTTCCGGATCATGTGGGACAACGCGTACGTCGTTCACGATCTCTTCGACACGACCGATCCGCTGCTCAACATCCTGCGCGTCGCCGCCGAAGCGGGGCACCCGAACCGGCCGCTCGTGTTCGCGTCCACGTCGAAGATCTCGTTTGCCGGTGCCGGCATCGCGGCCATGGCCGCGAGCAGCGCGAACGTCGCCGACGCGAAGCGCCACATCGGGTTCCAGACCATCGGCCCGGACAAGGTCAATCAGATCCGGCACATCCGCTTCTTCACCGATGCGGCCGGCATTCGCGCGCACATGGCGAAACACGCGGGGCTGCTGCGACCGAAATTCGACGCGATCGATCGCGTGTTCACGCGTGAGCTAGGCGGCAAGGGCATCGCGACCTGGACGAAGCCGCGCGGCGGCTACTTCGTGAGCCTCGACACGCTCGACGGGTGCGCGGCCGAGGTCGTGCGGCTGGCCGACGCTGCGGGCGTGAAGCTGACCGGCGCGGGCGCGACCTATCCGCTGCAGAAAGACCCGCGCGATCGCAACCTGCGCATGGCGCCGTCGCTGCCGCCGGCCGATCAGGTGGAACTGGCGATGGAAGTCGTGGCCGTCTGCGTGCAGCTCGCCAGCCTGCGAGTGTTGGCGAAGCACGCATGAGTGGATCACTGCTCGACTACGAGAACGTCTCCGTCTTTCGCGGCGACACGCTCGCGCTGGACGGCGTCTCGCTCCAGGTGGCGGTGGGAGAACACGTCGCCATTCTCGGGCCGAACGGCTGCGGCAAGTCGACGCTGATCAAGACGTTCACGCGCGAGTGTTATCCGGCCGCAGGCCGCGGCGAGTCGCACCTGCGCATCCTCGGACGCGAGGCCTGGGACGTCACGGACCTGCGCCGCATGCTCGGCATTGTCACCAACGACCTCGTCGACGAGTGCACGCGCGGCATGTCGAGCGATTTCGCGGAGCTGCCGCGGCGCGTCACCGCGCGCAACACCGTCATCTCCGGATTCTTCTCGAGCATCGGCGTCTGGGCGCACCACGAGGTGACGCCGGCCATGCGCGAGAAGGCCGACGCGCTGCTGGAGCGGCTCGGCGTCGCGCACCTGGCGGATCGGCTGTTGACGGAGATGTCCTCCGGCGAGGTTCGCCGCGTCGTCATTGCGCGTGCGCTGGTTCACGATCCCTCGTCGCTGGTCCTCGACGAGCCGACCAACAGCCTCGACCTTCGCGCCACGCACGACCTGCGCGACGGCGTGCGGACCATCGCACAGTCGGGCCTGAGTGTCCTGCTCGTCACGCACCACCTCGCCGACATCATTCCCGAGATCGAGCGCGTGATCCTGATCAAGCGTGGACGCGTGGTCGACGATGGTCCGAAGGACCGGTTGCTGACATCGGCGCGACTGACCGACCTGTTCGACATGCCAATCGAGGTCGTGCGACGCGGGGATCTCTATCACGCCTGGTGAGCCGGATCCGCGGGGCGCAAAGCCCCGCGGCTACGACCACCGAGGCGGAATGTCCGTATGAATCTGCTCGACGAGTTCGGCCAGATCGACATCTACGTTTTCGACCAGCTCCTGCGAGGACGCGTGCGTCCCGGCATGCGCGTGCTCGATGCCGGGTGCGGCAGCGGCCGGAACCTCGTCTACCTGCTGCGACAGGGCTTCGACGTCTGCGGCACCGACAGCAGTCCTGACGCCGTGCTGCAGGTGCAGAGGCTGGCGTCCACCCTCGCACCGGCAATGCCGCTCTCGAATTTCCGCGTCGAGCCGGTGGAGCAGTGCTCGTTCGGCGCCGCGACGTTCGATGTCGTGCTGAGCAGCGCGGTCCTGCACTTTGCCCGGGACGACGCGCACTTCGACGCGATGGTGTCGGAGCTGTGGCGGGTGCTCGTGCCCGGCGGCATGCTGTTCGCCAGGCTGGCGTCGTCCATCGGGATCGAGGGGCGTGTCGAGCCGCGCGGTGAGAACCGGTTCGTGCTGCCGGACGGGTCGGTCCGCTACCTGGTGACGGAGCAGCGGCTCCTCGACACCACGCGGCGCCTCGGCGGCTCGCTCCTCGACCCGCTGAAGACGACGCTGGTCCAGGACCAGCGTTCCATGACCACGTGGGTCGTTCGTCGACCGTGAGATACTAGCTCCCCCCTCCCCACGGGGATTCAGTGGCCGCCACAGCAGACCGACCGAAATCCAGACCACCGACACCGGCCGGCCCGGGGCTTCTCGGGCTCCTCCAGCCCTATCTCCCGCTCGTCGGTGCCATTGTCGCGTTCACGGCCATCGCCAACGCCCTGAGCCTGGTGGTGCCGCGCATCATCGCGACGGCCATCGACGACTTTGGCGCCGGCCAGTTCACGTCGGGCACGCTGGCGGCCGAACTCGGTGCCGTCGCGCTTGGTGTCTTCGTGTTCACGTATCTCCAGAACGCCGCGCAGGTGCATGCGTCCGAACGCGTGGCGCGCGACCTGCGCGAGCGCATTATTGCCAAGCTGTCGACGCAGACGCTGGCGTACGTCGAACGTGTCACCACGGCAACACTGCTGACGAACCTGACCTCGGACGTGGACGCGGTGAAGCTCTACGTGTCGCAGGCCGTCGGCGCGCTCGTGTCGTCGGTCTTCCTCATCATCGGCGCAAGTGTGCTGCTCCTGTCGATCAACTGGCAGCTCGGGCTGGTCGTGATTGCCGTGCTGCCGATCATCGGCGTGACCTTCCAGGTCGTGCTGGCGCGCGTGCGGCGCCTGTTCGGCGAGGCGCAGAAGGCCATCGACCGGCTGAACCGCGTGATCAACGAGAGTGTCCTCGGCGCCTCGCTCGTCAGGCTGGTGGACTCGCAGGCCGTCGAGTTCCAGAAGTTCACGGCGGCCAACGACAGCGCGCGGTCGATCAGTCTGAAGATTCTGCGGCTGTTTTCGGGGCTGATTCCGGCCGTCGTGTTCCTGGCGAACCTCGCCACGCTCGCCATTCTCGTGCTCGGCGGCCGGTTCGTGATCGGTGGCGCGATGTCGCTCGGCGACTTCGCCGCGTTCAACGCCTACCTCTCCATCCTGATCTTCCCGGTCATCGTCATCGGCTTCATGAGCAACGTAATTGCCCAGGCGTCGGCGTCGTACGCGCGTATCGGCGCCGTGCTGTCCGCACCGACGCAGAAGCGCAGCGGTGGGGTGGCCGAACGGTTGAGGGGCGACGTCGAGCTGGATGGGGTCACTCTCGTGCTGGGCGATCGCCCGGTGCTGAAGGACGTTTCGATCAGAGCGACCGCCGGCACCAGGACGGCCATCATCGGGCCCACAGCCGCAGGCAAGACGCAGTTGCTCTATCTGCTCGCCGGCCTGCTCGCGCCCACGTCGGGACGGGTTGCGTACGACGACCGCGATCTTCGCGAATACGACACGGCTGCGCTGCACCAGCAGGTCGGCTTCGTGTTCCAGGATCCCACGCTGTTCAACCTCACGGTGCGCGAGAACATCGCCTTCAGTCGGACGACGACCGGTGCCGAGCTGGAGCGCGCGATCGCCACCGCGGAGCTGTCGTCGTTCATCGAGCGTCTGCCTCAGGGCCTCGACACCGTGGTGTC
>CAZVHY010000051.1:14821-16657 GCA_964627115.1 uncultured Solibacteraceae bacterium
TGATGGAAGGAGAGGTCCTCGCCACGGGCACGCACGAACACCTCCTTGCCACCTGTCCCGAATACGTGCAGATCCATGACTCGCAGCGAAGCACCAGCGGTTACGAACCCGTACGCGCTCGGTAAGGGGGCCGAGCACGACGCACCGGTCACCGTGGCGGGCGCCGTGCGCCAGCTGTGGCCGCTGATGGCGCGCGAGTCGCGCCGTGTGGCCGTGGCGTTCGTGGCCACGGTGCTGTCGGCGTCCGCGACGCTGCTGGCGCCGGTTGTCGTGGCGCGAGCCATCGACGTGTACATCACTCAGGGGGACTTCGGCGGCGTGTTGCGGCTTGCGGCCGGGTTGCTGGCCGCGTATGTCGTCGGGCTCGTGGCCTCGTACGTCCAGACCCAGCAGATGGGCACCGTGGGACGGCAGGTGCTCTTCAATCTACGCAATGCGCTGTTCACGAAGCTTCAGGAGCTGCCGGTCGACTTCTTCCATCAGAATCGCGCCGGCGATCTGATTTCGCGCATCAACAACGACACGGACAAGCTGAATCAGTTCTTCTCGCAGGCGCTGGTGCAGCTGGCCGGCAACCTCATCATGATGACGGGGGCGGCCGTGGCGTTGCTCGCGCTCAACGTCAAGCTTGGTGCGGCGGCGCTCATGCCGGCGCTTGGTGTCCTGCTGCTGACGCGCGCGGCTGGCGGCTGGGTGCGGCGACGCAACAGGACCAGTCTTCAGGCGCTGGGCGATCTCAGCGGGGAAGTGCAGGAGAGCGTCAGCAACTTCCGCGTCATTCTCGCGTTCGACCGCGTCGATCACTTTTGCGACCAGTTCGCCGTGGTGAACGTGCGCAACTACACGGCGGCCGTGCGTGCGGGACTCGCATCGAGTGTGTTCATCCCGATCTACGGGCTGGCGCTCCACATGGCGCAGGTGGTCGTGATCGCGTACGGCTTCTCGCTGGTCGCCAGCGGCGCAGCCACGGTCGGGCTGCTGATCGGTTTCCTGATCTACGTCAACAACTTCTACATGCCGCTGCGTCAGCTCGCGGTGATCTGGTCGTCGTTCCAGATGGCGATGGCCAGCATCGAACGTGTGTCGGAGGTGCTGGCGCTCGAATCGAACCTGCCGCAGATGCCGGCTGAGCCAGCGTCGCCCGATGCCGCGTCGCACGTGCTGGCGTTCGACGAGGTGACGTTCGCCTATCCTGGCGGCGCGCCTGTGCTCGACACGGTGACGTTCACGCTGGAGCGCGGGCGCACCTATGCGTTCGTCGGGCCGACGGGCGGCGGCAAGACCACGACCGCATCGCTGATGGCGCGGCTCTACGATCCCGTGTCGGGTCGCGTGCAACTCGACGGCCGCGACATCCGATCGTATTCGTCCGCTGAGCGGACGCGACGCATCGGCTTCATCCTGCAGGAGCCGTTTCTCTTCACTGGAACCGTACGCGACAACATCGTGTACGGCAGCCCCGATCTCATGGCGCTGAGCCCTGAGGAGCTGGAGGCCAGGCTCGACGCGCGACAGCTGCGCGAGCTGCTCGCGCGTTTCGAGCAGGGGCTCGACACACCTGTTGCCGCGGCTGGTGATGGTGTGAGTCTCGGGCAGAAGCAGCTCGTCGCGTTCATGCGCGCCGTGCTGCGCGATCCCGACGTGCTCATCCTCGACGAAGCCACGGCCAACATCGACACGGTGACCGAGCAGCTGCTCGAGCGCACCCTCCAGGCGCTGCCGGCCCGGACGACAAAGGTCATCATCGCGCACCGGTTGAACACGATCGAGAACGCGGACGAGATCTTCTTCGTGAATGGCGGAGCGATCACGCGCGCCGGATCGATGGAGCGCGCG
>CAZVHY010000051.1:16757-17823 GCA_964627115.1 uncultured Solibacteraceae bacterium
TCGAGCTTCGCCCTGAGTGCCTCGAGCGTGACGTCTGGGGGCACGCGGACGTGCGCGTGGGCACGGAAGAGCAGGTCGCCCGTCATGGCCGCACTCGTCACGTCCGTTTCGAGCTCTTCGATGTTGATGTGCTCGGCCGCAAGCGCGCGGGAGATGTCGCGGATGATGCCGGGCCGGTCGTTGCCGATGAGGTCGAGGTGAAGGGCACGGCCGGTGGCGGCCGAAGCGTCGCCTGTCTCCTCGACGACCACGGTGAGTCCGCCCCCGACGGCGGTCAGGCGTTCGGCGAGGGCCGCTGCCCGATCGGCCTCGACGCTCACGCGGAGGAGCCCGGCAAACTTGCCGGCGAGCCGGGCCATCTGGCTTTCTTCCCAGTTCGCGCCGGCGGCGAGCACCTGCTCGGCCAGCGCTTCGACGATCTTCGGACGATCGTCGCCGATGACGGTCAACACGAGAGACTTCCGCATGGCGACCAGTCTACTTCGCCTCGCTTCCGCACACGCGCGCGTGCAGTCCGTTCCGTGTCGACGATAATGACCTGGTGCGCCGGCTGTTCCTGATTCTCCTCGCGCTCGTGCTCGCGGCGCCTGCCCTCGTGGCCGACGACGTGCACATCTTTGTCGGGACGATTGCGACGCTCGACGAGGAGAAGACGCGCATGGTGGTGACCTGGGACGACGAGGGCGAAAGGCGAGCCGAGGAGCTGGCGATCGGCCCCGCCACGTCGATTACGCGGGACGGGATTGGCGTCGCCCGGTCGGAGCTGAAAGAGGGCGTGGCCGTGACGGTGCTGGCCATGGAGAACCCCTACCTCATTCTCGACGTGCTCGAGGCCACCGACATCCTGCTCGGCCGCCAGGACGTCAGGACGATATTCGAATGACAGGGACAACAGGTGCAACAGGCGAGAGGAACCTGCCATCGCATCAACGTTCCATCCATTCGTAGGGGCCGACCTCGTGTCGGCCCACAGGCGTCGGTATGGGCGGACACAAGGTCCGCCCCTACGGCCGCCGCGCCGTCACGCAGCCCTCATCGTTTTCCCGGGCCAGTTGGCCAGGAATGC
>CAZVHY010000051.1:17923-19340 GCA_964627115.1 uncultured Solibacteraceae bacterium
CCTGAAGATCCATCGTCCATCCCTGTCCCCTCCTGTCACACCCCGGTGTGATGCTGGCGTCATGTCGGATACCACTCAGAACGGGCGCAGGGCTGTGGTCGTGAACCTGGCGGTCTATCGCGCGGGGCGGCGCGAAACGCGGCCGACGACTGACCCGGCCGGGCGGCGTCTGATCGCGCTGCGCCTGCCGTCACCACGCGCGCTCGCGCATCGGAAGAGGATGTTGGAGCATCTGGGGCAGAGATAATCGTCGGTCCTATTGGTCCTCCAAGTCCTTCGGGTCCTTCAGGTCACAGGAACGCGCTGACGCTGGCCAACTTTGGAGCGGCGTCCTGGTGGTCCTGCCGGTCCTTTCGGTCCTCCAGGTCACAGGCACCTACTGACGCGGGCCAACTTTCGGAAGTGGCGTCATTGGTCTGGGCGCGAGCTCGTCGGACCTGAAGAACCTCCAGGACCTGAAGCACCTCAGGACGCACCAGAAAGACCCACAGCACCCAAAGGACCCGGAGGACCCGCCCGGTCCTGCCCGGTCCTGCGTGTCCCCTCCGCCTACGGCGTCGTCGCGCCCGGCCGATTGAACAGCTCCAGCCCGGTGTGCGCGAAATAGTCCGATCGGTTCACGCGATCGGCGCGCCAGGGGGCGGTTCGTGGAGCGCCGGACGCCGGCACGATCTCGACCGTGCCCGTGATCCGGTTCCCCTGCACCGTGCCGTTGAACGTGTGCGTGGTCAGGCCGAGACCGTCGATGGTGATCTCGAGCGCGAACGTGATGTCTTCGCCCCGGAGCTTCGCGTCCTTCAACACCTCGCGGCGATCGCCGGCGCGCGCGACCCCCTCGATCATCTGGAACTGCTGCTCCAGGACCGCCGAGTACCGCACGCGTCGGCCCGCGGGCTGCAGGTCCCAGCGCCACGCGCCTGCAACCTTGGCCGGCACAATCCACTTGTAGAGGCTCATCCCCTGGGTGCCGGTCTCGTCGGGCTGCCAGGTGCCGAGGTTCCACGTGCTCGTGAGCACGCGCGTGCCCGGCCGCGCGCGTTCGAGAATCACGGGGCGCAGCAGCTGCATCAGCTCGGGGAAGAGCCACATGGTAATGACCGTGGCATCGCGCAGGTCCGCATCGAACGCGTTGCGTTGATAGAACCGCAGCCGGTCGCCGTTCCCCTCCTCGCGCGCGAGCTCGTTGGCCCGATCGACGAGCTTCGCGTCGATGTCGACACCCCAGCCACGCAGCTTCGGGTTCATCTTCGCCGCGGTGCGCGGAATCAGCCCGTCACCCGATCCCAGATCCACGACGACGTCGTCGTCCTGGAGATCGGCGAGTTTGAGCAGGCCCTCGACGCTGTCCGGCGTGCTGGCGACGAAGAACGAGAAACGCTCCTGGGCGGGGACACGGGGCCCGAACGCGAGGAGACAT
>CAZVHY010000052.1:0-1436 GCA_964627115.1 uncultured Solibacteraceae bacterium
GACGACGTGAGGTAGCCGGGATCGGATGGGTCACTCGAATCGCGCACGAGCGCGTTCGAGAAGCCCGAGTAGTTCACCGTGCCGGTGCCGAGAATGTTCGCGACGTTGAAGACGTTGAACAGCTCGGCGTACGCGTCGATCTGCAGCCGCGCGGTCGTGAACCGCTTCGCGAGCCGCAGGTCCATCGCATTGAACGTATCGTTGAACCGCGCCGATGACGACACGAGCGGCAGCAGTTCGCCGTTGACGCCGCCGGCCGCGTTGAGACCGGTGATGTACGAGTTCAACTCCCCCGCCGTCGTGAACACGCGCCCGCCTGCGTTGCGCGACAGCACAGGAATGCGCGACTGCCCGTCGGGCATCAGGATGTCCATCGGCACGCCGGATGACAGGGTCCAGACACCCGATACCTGGAAGCCGCGTCCGAGATCCGCCACGCCGGACATCACCAGCCGGTGCCGCCGGTCGTTCGGCGTGTTCGCCCACTCACGCTCGAGATCGTTCGGATCGATTGGTCCGCTGCCGAACGGAATCTGGTCGTCGTTGGCGTAGTTCCACGCCTTCGACAGCGTGTAGGCCACACGCGCGCTGAACCGATCGGCGTACCGCCGCTCGAACTCCGCGAGGAGCGCGCTGTACTCCGTCCGCGCGCTCGATTCCAGATTGACGACGCGGTCAGGACCGCCGACGACGGGATTGAAGACCTCGCCCACCGTGCGGCCGATGAGGAACTGATCGCCGCGGTTGTGCACGACGTCGAGCCGCACGACCTGCTGCGCGCCGACCTGACGCTGCACACCGATCGACATCTGCTGTGTCCGCGGATTCTGCAGGCGCGGGTCGATGATGTTGATGCCCGACGCACCTTCGCCAGGCAGGATGAAGCCCGTGAACGGGTCCGATGTCCGCGGGGCGAACGGCGGCACCGTGCCGTTCGCCTGGTCCATGAAGAGCAGGTTGCCCGCGCGGACTTCGACCGGCAGCGCGCGCCCGTCGAGACCGCGCTCGAGCGACTGGATCTGCAGCGTGACGCGGTCGTAGTAAATGCCGTATCCGCCGCGCACGCTCGTCACGCCGTCAGCCGTGGTCCAGTTGAACCCGATACGCGGCGCGATGTTGTTCGTGTCGCGCCGGCGCGCCTCGGTCACGAACGGCGCGACGATCGGATTCAGCTCGCCGACACGGCTGATGTTGTTGACGTCGGTGTCGAGCTCGTAGCGGACACCGAAGTTGACCGTGAGCTGGGGCGTCACGCGCCAGTCGTCCTGAGCGAAGAATGCCAGGTGGACGTTGTCGGCGTCGGGAATCTCGAGATCCTGGTCCGGCTTGCCGCTCCGGAGCGTGACGGCAAACAACAGGTCGTCGTCGTTGACGACGCCGTCGCCGTTGCGATCGAAGGCCGGGAAGTCCTCGATGAACTCGATACGGCCGTCGCG
>CAZVHY010000052.1:1536-2768 GCA_964627115.1 uncultured Solibacteraceae bacterium
GCGGACCCGATGGCGCGATCGATCGTGCTCGCCGAGATGTCGTCCTGCCGCTGACCCGAGTACCGCAGCGTCACGTCGTCTCGCGTGCCGGCACGCCAGTCGACGCGAGCGGTCGAAAGCAGATCGTCGAGCGGCGCGTCGGCGTACGAGCGCCGGATCGTGCGCGTGGCCGTGTCGCGGACGCCGACGAGCACACCGCCATCCTGGTTGCGCACTTCGAGTGCGCCGAAACCGAAGACACGGCCGGCCACGATCGGTCCGCCAAAGGTTGCCGCGAACTGCTGGCGATCGAACGGCGGATTGCCGGCATCTGTCGGGTCGAGAATCGCCGGCAGCGCCTGCCACGCCTGATCGCGCAGGAAGATCGACGCCGATCCCGATGGTGTCGCACCGCCCGATCGCGTCACGATGTTGATCACCGACGACGCCGAGCGCCCCAGTTCGGCCGAGAACCGACTCGTCGCGACCTGGAACTCCTGGATGCCGTCCTGCACGATGTTCTGCAGCGGCCCGCCAACGACGTCGTCGTTGTTGTCCATGCCGTCGACCGTGATGTTGCCGCCGCGGCCGAGCTGACCGGCCGACGAAATGACGACCGACTGCGCTTTCGTTGGATCGAAGTTCGGCGCCGGCGCGTTGCCAGCCGTCAGGAACGCGAGCTCGAGGAAGTTGCGGCCGTTGAGCGGCAGCGCGTCGATTTCGTTCGCCGACACGACCGAGCCGACCACCGATGTCAGCCGATCGACCGTGCCGGCGCCCGCATTGACGTCCACGGCCTCGGTGACACCGGCGACCAGCAGCGTCACGTCGAGCTGCGCCACCTGGCCAACCGACACCGTCAGCCGTCCGCGCCATTCGGCAAAACCGGGCGCGGTAATGGTGACAGCCAGCTCACCCGGGAGCAGGCTCGGCACCGCGAAATATCCCGTCGGATCGGCGTCGACGTCACGCGACACCTCCGTGCGTACGGGCGTGACCGCGACACGAGCCGCCACGCCTGTCCCCTGCGCATCCGTGACCCGGCCACGCACCGTCGCCGACGCCCCCGGATCCTGCGCCATCAGCGGCATCACGCCACCGAGAACGATCATCAGTGCCCACGCACACACACCACACCGGAACCGGATTCGGTTCATTCGTCTCCCCTTCGTCAGTGAGAACACTCGACTGTACGGAGCGAAACGAAGCGCGGGCAATAGTGTGGATGTATTAGAAAGGCTGGGAGGCGGCAG
>CAZVHY010000052.1:2868-14304 GCA_964627115.1 uncultured Solibacteraceae bacterium
GCCTTGAACTCCTCGGTGCGGCCGCCTGGCCAGGTGATGACGACGCGGTCGACCATGTCGCGGCGGCCGACGCCGAAGGTGAGGGGAAGCTCCGACTGTGAGAGGTAACTCGAGCCGCTCTTCACCATGCGCGTCTGCACGATGCCGTCGTGGTGGATGCGCACGACGGCGCCGATGCCGTCGCGGTTCGAGGTCGTGCCCTGCAGCGTGAACCGCAGGCTGCGGTGGCCGTTCGTTCGATCGTTGCGAAAGAGCACGGCGGGTCCGTTGTTGGTCGTCATCAGCACGTCGACATCGCCGTCGTTGTCGAAGTCGCCGAACGCCAGGCCACGCGCCACGCGTGGCTCGGCAAACGACGGCCCCGCGGCGGCCGTGCGGTCGACGAACGTGCCGTTGCCCTGATTGAGGAGCAGCAGCGGCGCCTGTGCATGGCCGACGCCGGTGCGTCGCGACCGCGCGGTTTCGTCGATGTGACCGTTGGCCACGACGAGATCGAGCGTGCCGTCGAGTGTCATGTCCGCAAAGCCGCAGCCGAACCCGAGCCGGTTGCGCGAGGCCGCGCCAACACCCGTGCGCATGGCCACGTCCTCGAACAGGCCCGCGGCGCGCGACCGGTAGAGCCCGATCATCTCCTGATCGAAGTTCGTGATGGCCACGCCCATGCGGCCGGAGTTGTCGAAGTCGCCCGTGTCGATGCCCATGCCGGCGCGCGCACGCCCCTCGGCGCTGAACGCGACGCCCGCCGCAACGCCCACCTCGCGAAACCGGCCGTTCCGCAGGTTCCGGTAGAGCTTGTTCGGCTGCGTGTCGTTGGCGACGACGAGATCGGGCCACCCGTCGCCTTGATCGTCGATGAGCGCGACACCGAGCGCCTTCGAGCTCGTGTCGAAGATGCCGCTCGTCGCGGTCACGTCCTCGAACGTGCCGTTGCCGCGATTGCGGAACAACCAGCAGGTGTCGCCGCGGTACGCCTCGGGCGTGCAGTAGGACTTCGTCTTCCCGTCGGTGCTGCAGAAGACGTCGTGTTCGACCGACCAGCGCACGTAGTTGCAGACGAACAGATCGAGATGACCGTCGTTGTCGACGTCGATCCAGATCGCCGACGTGCTGAACCCCTCCCGTCCGCCGAGCCCGCTCGCGCGCGTCGCGTCGACGAACGTGCCCTGGCCCGTGTTCCGAAACAGCCGGTTCTGCCCCACACACGTGATGAACAGATCGGGGAAGCCGTCGTTGTCGAAATCGCCGACGGCCACGCCCATGCCGTACATCTCGACGTCGAGACCCGCGCGCGCGGTGACGTCGGTGAACGTGCCGTTGCGGTTGTTGCGGAACAGCTTGGGTGTCGATCGCACCCGGTGATGTCCGGGCCAGTCCATGCCGTTGACCAACAGGATGTCCTGCCACCCGTCGCCGTCGTAGTCGAGGAACGCGCACCCGGCGCCCATCGTCTCGGGCAGCAGCTTGCCGCCGTACGCGCCGCTGTTGTGCGTGAAGCGAAGGCCACTCGAGGCGGTGACGTCCACGAGCCGCAGTCCCGCGTCGGCCTGCGGCGCCAGCCTCGCGAGCACGTCGCTCGACGCCCACGCGCCGGCGGCCGCCGCGCCTGCGACGCGCAGCACATCGCGCCGGTGCAGTGTCACAGCGGCCCCGCCAGGCCGTTGCGCAGCGCGTACACGACGAGGTCGGCCGTCTTGTGCACGCCGAGCCGGCTCATGATGTTGGCGCGGTGCACGCTGACCGTGTTCACGCTCAGGCCGAGCCGTTCCGCGATCGCGCGGTTCGACAGCCCCTGACAGATCAGCTGCAGCACCTCGAGTTCGCGCGGCCGGAGCCCGTGGTTCGCTTCGCCCTTGAGTGCCGCCGCAGGCGTGACGCTGGCGTCGATCACGGTCTCGCCGGCCGCCACGCGTTTGACGGCCGCGGCCAGATCGAGATCCAGGGCGCTCTTCAGGATGTAGCCGCGGGCGCCGGCGGCCATGGCCTGTGTCACGAGCGTCTGCTCGGCGTGCATGCTCAGCATCAGCACGGCCACGCCGGGCGACGTGGCGAGAATCCGTTTGGTGGCCACGAGCCCACTCGTACCCGGCATCGCGCAATCCATCACGACGACGCGCGGTGTCAGTTCGCTGGCCAGGCGAATCGCGTCATCGCCATTGCTGGCCTCGCCGACGACCGCGAGCGCCGGATCGTCTTCGATCATGCGGCGGAATCCGCGGCGGACGAGGTGATGGTCGTCCACGAGCAGGACCGTGATGCTGGGGCTCATGTCGGGTCGCGTTCAGTATCCGTCAACGGAACCCTGAGGTGCACGCGCGTGCCACCGTCGGTCGGACGGTCGATCGAGAGCCGTCCGCCAACCAACGCCGCACGCTCGCGCATGGCCACCAGCCCAAGCCCCCGTCGCGGCGTCCGTTCGGCCGCGGCCCCGGTTCCGTGATCCTCGACCTCCAGGGTGACGTCGTCGGCGCCGTAGGCGAGGCGCACCCACGCGCGGTCCGTGCGCGCGTGTCGCGCGACATTGCTGATCGCTTCCTGCAGCACGCGGTAGATGTGAATCGCGGTGCCGCTGTCGATGGGGCGCGGCGTGCCGGACACCTGATAGTCGATGTCGAGCCCGAGTTGCCGGCCTGCCGTGTCGAGATACCACTCGAGCGTGCTCTGCAGGCCGAGGTCCTCGAGGATGGAGGGGTGCAGCGTCTGCGACAGGCTGCGGACGTTGGTGAGCGCCCCCTGCGCGATCTCGGCAATCTCGTGCAGATCGGCGCGCGCCGGCGACTCGAGCGGCACCTGACGCGCCACGCGGCCGATCATCGATCCAATGGCCGTCAGCACCTGCCCGAGCTCGTCGTGCAGTTCGCGCGACAGGTGACGCAGCGTCGACTCGCGCGCGGCAATCAACTGCTGCGCGAGTTCCCGTCGTCCGTCCGAGAGCGCACCGAGCTCCGCAAACAGGCGCCTGTTCGCGTAGATGCCATACGTTCCCGTCGCACCGATAACGAGGAGTGTGGCGCCGAGGAACCAGTAGACCTGCTGCTGCACCTGCTCGTAAATCGCCTGCACGGCCGCGGCGGTGGCGGCTTCGGCCTCGTTGTTCTCGACGAGCAGACGCGCGACCGATGTCGTGAGCGCCGCCTGCCGCGCCTGGAGCGACAACTGCACCTGCACGCGCGCCTCGTCGCCACGACCGTCGGCCGCGAGCGCAAACGTGCGGTCGGCCGCGTCCCAGAATTGCGTGAGCGAGTCGAGCAGGTGCTGACGCTCCGCAGGTTCGATGGCCGTCAGCGGCGAATCCGCCTCGTCGGTCAGCACGTCGTCGAGATCGGCGCGGATGCGATCGAACTGCGCGGACCACGCATGGAGCGGATAGGGCTGCGCGCCCTCGAGCATGTCGCGCATCGCCAGCCCGAGCTGATTGAGGTTGTTCTGGATGCGCAGCAGCCGCAGGGAGTCGCGACGGTTGCGATCGACGAGATCGCTCTGCAACGCGCGCAGTCCGGCCACCTGGCGATCGATGTAATAGGAGTACGCGACAACGGCGAGCAGAATCAGGATCAGCCCGGCAATCAGGCCCGGCGTGGGCGAACGCCCGGAGGCAGTGCGGGGAGGCACGGGGGGAAGATAGCGCAGAAAGAAAGGAGGCTGGGAGGCGGCAGGCGGGAAGGAGGCTGGGAGGCGGCAGGCGGGAAGGAGGCCGGGAGGCGGGATGGCCTACGGTTCCAGATACAACCCCGCCACGCGCACGACGTCCTGCTGCATCACGTAGCTGTCGGGCCGCTGACGTGCGAGGGCGAGGATGGCCCGCACCTCCGCGCTGACGTCATCGCCGAACCGCTCGCGCACGAGACGTGCGGCGTGCAGCCACGCGGAGAAGCGGACCGACAGCGCCGCCGCCCATTGGTATCCCGGATCGTCGGCCGCGGTCACCGTGATGCCCTGCCGCATCCGTACGACCAGATCCGGCCCCGCGGCCCGAACGGCGTCGCGCCACGCGGACGCCGCATCGGGCATCTCGGCCACCAGGCGCAACGCTTCGGCGGCCAACGCCTCGTCATCACCCAGCGCGAGCGCGCGGATGTCGGCGGCGAGATCGGGACGCGCGGCAATGCGCGCCCTCACGTCTGCGCGCCTGGCCTCCGACACCTCGACGCGCGTGAACGGCAGCCACACGTCGAGCGGCGCATTGTCCGGGACGGCCGCGAGGGCCTCCGCCTCACGGGCGTCGCGTGCGGCCGCCAGTTCCTCGGCGGTCGGCGCAGGCGCACGACCGTCGACGGTGGGCTGATGGTCCGCCGCGACGTAGGCAAGACCGGTGGCAAGCGCGACGAGTCCCACGTCAACCGCGAGCGCCAGCCCGAGTCCACGTGCGAACGATCCACCAGCGCGCGCGCCCCACGCTCCGCACACGACGCCAATCAGGAATCCCGCAATCGCGCCGCCGAGCGCGAGGATCACCACGAAGTACGCCGAGCCGCCCTCGAAACTGCTGATGCCATACCAGCGCACGCACCGGTCAGCCAGCCAGCCGACGAGGAACAGGCCGGCGACAGCCGACAGAAGACCGATGAAGAACGCGGCGACGAAAGGACGAGGGCCGGGCATGCGTGGCCACAAGCCTACAGGAGGCGCCGCGAAGCGGAAACGGTTCGCCTCAGTGCGGGCGCGCGAACGTCGCCTCGTGGCTCGACGCGCCGCCCTCGCCGACGGGAAGGCTCATCGATACCGTGGAGGTCTCGGTCACGCACGTGTCCTGGCACACTTCGTAGGTCACGCGCGCGGTGACGTCGATCGTCGTCCCCGCTTCGACGCTCGTTCCCACTGCTGCCTGGAACACCGCCAGCGTATCGGCGGCCGCGAGCACCGGATCGCCGACGCTCATGGCCTGCGGCATCGTCCAGGACACCTGCGGCGCACGCCCTTTCACGCGCCACCCCTCGGCCGCAATGAGACGCAGGCCGAGCGCGAAGTGTTCTCCCGGGGCCACCTTCGTGCGACTGGCCAGCAGTTCGAGTGTTGCATGCGGCGTCGCAGGCCCGGCGAGCCCCATGTGAGCCGTCAGGTACTCGATGACCTGCGCGAACTCCTCCTCTGTCCCGTCCGTGCCGCGCGATCGCATGTCGTTGACGACACGCGTCCAGCCGTCTTCGTCTTCCCGGCTCGACAACGTGAACATGAGATCGTGACAGCCGACGCAGAGCCGTTCGACCACCTCCTTGCCGGCGCCGTCGGGCAGATCCTGTCGTGCGGCCACAGCGGACGGCTCGCGCGGTCCCTCTGCGATGAGGCCAGACCGCGCGGCGACGACCGTCAGCAGCAACGTGGCCGCGGTCAGGAGTGCTCTCGATACGCCGTGCATTCCTACGCGTTCTTCTGCGAGCGCGCCGCAGACAGCGCGCGCCGGGCCTCATCGAAGTGGTGCGCCATGGCAGCCGCTGCGCCGGGTATGTCGCCGGCCTCGATCGCATCGACGACATCCTGGTGCGACTTGACGACGCGCAGCACCTGCGCCTGGCTGCTCCTGCTCTCCAGGCCGGCACGCACCGAGGCTGTCATCGCTTCGCGCAGCGCGCTGGCAATGAGCGCGAACAGCGGGTTACCGGTGGCCGCGCCCACGCACTCGTGAAAGCGCACGTCGTGTCTCACGAAGACATCGACGTCGAGCCGGCCCCGTTTCATCCCGCGCACCTCGCAGGTGAGGGCCTCGATATCGGCGGGACGGCGCTTCTCGGCCGCCAGTTCGGCGGCGCGCACTTCAACGGCCGCGCGCAGATCGAGCGCCTGCTCGACCGAGACCTGCTGCGTCGCCAGTGCGTGCTGCAGCAGATCGGCAAACGACGTGCTGCGCAGTGCGCCGACGCGTGGCGATCGCCCGACCGCCGTCTCGAGGATCCCGGCGCTGCTCAGCGACCGGTACGCCTCGCGAACGATGCCGCGGCTGATCTTCAGATCCGCACTGAGGCGCATCTCCGATGGCAGCCGTTCACCCGACGCGAGGCCGTTCGTGCGGATGTGCTCCATCAGGTAGTGCACCACCTGATCGGACAGATTGCGGTGCTCGATCGAGGAGGACTTCACGGCAGCGCGAAGGCAATCAGGCTGTCGCCGGCCACTCGATCGTAATAACCTCCGCCCGACGCGAAGACCGCGACGTACTGCTTGCCGTCGCGCCCGCGGTAGGTGATGGGGGTCGCGTACGCGCCGGCCTCGAGCTGCGTCTCCCACAGCACCGTGCCGGTCCTGGCGTCGAACGCGCGGAACCGGCGGTCGTTGGTCGCGCCGATGAACACCAGCCCCGTCGACGTGGCAATCGACCCGCCCATGTTCATCGTGCCCGTGTGCCGAATGCCGATGGCCTCGAGTTCCTCGACCACACCGAGCGGCACACGCCAGACTTCGTCCCCGGTGTTCACGTCGATCGCCACCATTTCTCCCCACGGGCCGACCTGGCACGGCCAGAACTTCTCGGCCCACCAGAACCGTCCGAATCCGTTGCGCACGTAGGTCAGCGGGGAGTTCGCCGGCGCCGGCAGCATCCGGCCGGTGTCGGCCAGGTGGAGGACGTTCACGAACAGCAGGCCGGCCGACGGGCTGTAGGACATGCCGTGCCAGTTACTCGCGCCGAGTGTGCCGGGGAACTGAATCGCCGTCGTCGCCATGTTGTAACGCGTGAAGGGCCCGTCATTGCGCATGCCGCCCTCGACGGCCATCAGGGCCTCGCACGCCCTGGCGTGCTCCGGCGTGTAATTCGCCAGTTCGCTGGGCTCGAAACTCTGACGCGAAATCGCCTTGGGCTTGACCGGTACCGGTTGGGTCGGCCAGCGGTTGTCCTCGCCCGGCAGATCGCTCTGTGGCACCGTGAACTCTTCCATGCCGAAGACCGGTTCGCCCGTCCGGCGATCGAGAATGTAGATGAACCCCTGCTTCGAGGTTTCGGCCAGTGCGGGAATGCGCGCGCCGTTCCGCACGACGTCGATCAGCACGGGCGCCGCGCCGAAATCGAAGTCCCACGTATCGTGGCGCACGGCCTGAAAGTGCCAGCGGTATTTGCCGGTCTCGGCCTCGAGCGCCACGACAGAGTTGGCGAACAGATTGGCGCCGGGTCGATCGCCGCCGTAGAAGTCGTAGCTCGGTGATCCGGTGGCGAGATACACGAGGCCCAGCTCGGGATCGGTGCTGATGAAGCCCCAGGTGTTCACGCCCGATCGGTTCCGCCAGCTGTCGCCTTCCCACGTCTCGTGCCCGAACTCGCCGGGCCGCGGCACGTGGTGAAACTGCCAGACCAGCTTGCCCGTCCGCAGGTCCCATGCGCGCGTGTCGCCGGCATAACCAAGTGCCGGCGATTCCTGCACGCGCGCCCCGGCAATGACGAGGTTCTTGTACACCTTCGGTGGCGACGACAGGCTGATGGTGCCCGTCGGAAAACCGTTGGTGACCCCTTCGCGGAAGTCCACACGCCCGTTGTCGCCGAAAGCCGGAACCGGTACGCCCGTGCGCGCGTCGAGGCCGATCAGAAAACCACTGGACACGAAGAGGATCATGGGCGACGCCGTCCCGTCGCCGGGCCAGTACTCCACGCCGCGGTTCGTCACCGCACCAGGGGCGGTGTAGACCCAGATCTCCCTGCCGGTATGTGCTTCGAGCGCAATCACGCGGTTGTATGGCGTGGGCATGTACATGACGCCATCGACGACGATTGGCGTCGCCGACGAACCACGCATGCCCGTGCCCCCGCCGCCGCGACCGCCGCCGCGGCCTGCGCCGCCCGGCGCCTGAGCAGGTGGAACGAACGCGTGGTACGTCCACGCGGGCGCGAGCCTCGCCACGTTGGCGGGCGTAATCTCGGCCAGCGACGAGTGTCGCGTGCTGCCGGGATCTCCGCCGTACGTCGGCCAGTCGCCGTCAGTGGCCGAGCCGGACTGTCCCAGGCTCGCGCTGGAGCTCAGCGCGACCACGCCGGCCACCGCCGCCAGCTTGCAGAGCGTCTTCATCATGGCGTGTCCCTCGTCGTACGACGCGCGACTATTCGAGCGGCGTGCCCTTGACGTTGGCCTGATCGACCACGGCCTGTTCCCTCGAGAGATTCGGATTGCCGCGGCCGCCGCCGGCGGGCGCGCCCGCGTCCACGCGCCCTCCCGCGTTGCCGCCCGCGACATACAGCCACATCTCCACCTGCGTCTTCGACGTGTTGACCTGTGCATGCCAGGTCTGGCCGTCTGGCGGTGCCAGAAACGCGCTGTACTGCGGCATCTCGCGCAGCTCGCTGCCGAGCAGCACCAGCGCATTGCCCGGTGTGATCTTGGTCCAGAACTCCTCGGTGCCGGGAGTGTGCGCATGTGGCGCGGCCATGGTCATCGGCATGAGCATCACGAGCAGCACACGCCCGGTCATGCCGTCGGCCTGCGTGAACACGCACTTCGACATGTTGTTCCAGTGCGCATTCTCCTCGCAGTACGGCAGCAGCGTCACGTCGCGCACCAGGATGTCCTTGCGTGCGATCTCGTTCGCTGGCCACTCCACCATGACCATCTCGAGCGGCTCGGTCGACGTGTTGGTGAACCGGCGCTGTACACTCGGCGGAATCAGCATCGTGATGCCGTTGCGCAGCTCCCACGAGTTCGTGCCGTCGTCGAGGCGGCCTTCGCCACTGACAACGTAGAACAGGAACTGGCTGCCGATGCTCATCAGCGGCGTACGGCTCTGTGGCAGGAGCGTCGCCTTCGCGGCCTGCGTCCGGTACTCGAGTACCGCACCGGCCTGCCCCGGCGTGTAGGGATCGCCGTTGCGCAGGATCGTGCGGGTGAGCAGGCCGCCATGCGACAGCCGGCCAGTGGAATTCATCGGGTCGCCAAAGAAGCGATCGATCTGGACGTTGGCGCGCACGTTCGTCACGGGCTCGCCTCCCCCACCCTGGCCGCGCGCACCGCCGCGTCCCGCGTCCTGCGCGGCAGGCTGCGCCGGCGCGGCTGGAGTTGACGAGGGTTGCTGCCCGCGGGCCCCGAGGGTCACCCCGGCGATGGCACCGAGCCCGGCGACGAGGAACACGAAAATGCGTTTCATGAACATGTCCTTTTCGGTAAAGGTTCCCGATTGACGTCGCGGGCCGCGATCACAGCGACGACGTGCGCGATGTCGTGACGGACGTTCGGGTGATCACGGCGGAATGCGGCGCACTGTAGCACGGGGCCGACAACCTGTCTAACACGTTTGCTTGTCTTCCGTTCCGGAACGGTCGTATGCTTCCGGCTTCTGAAACAGGGAGGGCCCAATGGCCTGGCGGGTTTCGATGCTCATGATGGCGCTGCTCGGCGCCTCGACGTGGGTGGCGGCGCGAGGGCCGGCCATGCAGGCGCAGACGCCACCCTCTGTTCAGATTTCCAACGACGTCATCACCGCGACGGTGTATCTGCCGGACGCAACCGCCGGGTATTACCGGGGTACGCGTTTCGACTGGGCCGGCGTGATCGGCCATCTCGAGTATCGCGGACACACCTTCTACGCACCGTGGTTCACGAAGACGGATGCCACCGTGCGCGACTTCGTCAATGACGGCGTCGACATCACGGCAGGCGTGCACACGGCCGTGACCGGCCCGGTGGAAGAGTTTTCCGTGCTCGGATTTGCGGATGCGGCCCCCGGAGACGCGTTCGTCAAGATTGGCGTCGGCGCCCTGCGCAAGCCCAACGACGAGAGCGCGTACAGCGCCTTCCGGTTCTACGAATACGTGGATGCCGGTACACGCACGGTGGTGGCGCGTCCCGATGGCGTCGACTTCACGCACGACCTGGCGGAGACCGGCAGCGGATACGGCTACCACTACACCAAGAACGTACGGCTGGTCCCAGGCCGCCCGGAGCTGGTCATCGCGAACCGCCTCGTCAATCGCGGAACGAAGCCGATTGCCGGCACCGTCTACAACCACAACTTCCTCGTGCTCGACCGCCAGACGCCCGGCCCGGACGTCGTCATCACCGCGCCGTTCGACCTGCAGACCGCCCAGCCACTCGCCCCGGCCGTCGCCACCATCTCCGGCCGGGAGTTCCGGTACGCGGCCCCTGTTCCGGATCGCGGAACCGTCTCGACACAGTTCCTCGGTTTTGGTCCCACGGCAGCGGATCACCGCTTCACGATCGAGAATCGCAGGACCGGTGCGGGCATCGAGATGACTGGCAACCGGCCACTCGCCCGCCTCGCACTCTGGTCGATCCGCACGGTCCTGTCGCTCGAGCCGTTCATCGCGCTGAACATCGAGCCGGGCGCAGAGTACACGTGGGAATACATCTACCGGTACTACACGATTCCCTGACCTGGAGACCACACCCCCATGAACCGACGAGTCCAACTGCAATGCGATCTGGCGGTGGATCCCGCGCGGGCCGCTGAAGCCGAGCACTACTTCGAGACCGTGTACCGCCCGGCGGCCATGACCTTCGAAGGTTATGTCGACCTGCAGCTCCTCAAGCTGCAGAGTGTCCTGGCCGGTCAGGCGCCGGCAGGCATGAACTACCGGTTCTCCATCACGTACGCGTCCGAAGAGCTGCGCATGAAGTGGGTACACTCGGACGTGCACGGCGAGGTCTGGCCAACGCTGCAGTCCTACCTCACGTCGGACAACTTCGACTTCCTTCTCTTCGACGTCGTCTAGTGAACCGTACAGGACGCCCACACGACATTCCGCCCACACCCACCGACGTCTCGGTGGCACTTCGCGCCACGGCTCAGATCGGCGAAGGTCCCGTGTGGGACGCGCGCACGCAGCGTCTCTACTGGGTGGACATCGTCGGCCGGCAGTTGCACGTCTTCGCGCCATCGGACGGCACGAACAGGACGTACGCCTGTCCGGACATCGTGACGTCGGTATCACCGCGTGCGGCCGGCGGCGTGCTGCTGACCCTGCGCCGCAGCGTCGTACTGTTCGACGAGACGACCGGCCGGTTCGACACGATCGCCGAGGTGGAACCCGATCTGCCCGGCAACCGCTTCAACGACGGCAAGACGGATCGCCGTGGACGTCATTGGGCGGGCACCATGGGCGATGTCGACTGGAACCACCCGATCGGCAACCTGTACCGGTTCGGTCCCGACCATCGGCCAATCCGCATGGCCGAGCGTATCTGCTGTTCGAACGGTATCGCGTGGAGTCCCGACGATCGGACGATGTACTTCTGCGAGAGCTTCGCGTACGTGATTCACGCGTACGACTTCGATGCCGTCACCGGCGAGATCGAGAACCGCCGCGCCTTCGCAACCGTCGACCCGGCCTCGGGTGCCTTCCCGGACGGCATCACGGTGGATGCCGAGGGGTTCGTCTGGTCCGCTCAGCCCGTCTTCGGCCGTCTCGTACGGTACGACCCAGCCGGACGGATCGAACGCATCATCGAACTGCCGGTCTCCCGCGGCACGAGCGTGATGTTCGGCGGCCCCGATCTCTCGACGCTCTAC
>CAZVHY010000052.1:14404-16308 GCA_964627115.1 uncultured Solibacteraceae bacterium
GGTCTCCCGCGGCACGAGCGTGATGTTCGGCGGCCCCGATCTCTCGACGCTCTACATCACCACCATGCGCACGACGCTCGACGAGCAACAGCTGGCTGAAGAGCCGCTCGCGGGTTGTCTGCTGGCGATCACACCCGGTGTCACGGGCATCGCCGAAACGACATTCATCGACTAGTCGCGCGCACGAAGCGCGGACATCAACGCCACGGCGTCGTCCGCCCGTTCGCGCACCTGGCGTGGCGTCATCCCGGGTTTGAACAGGTCGCTGCCAAGGCCAAAGCCCCTTGCCCCGGCCGCCCACCACGCCTGCATGTTGGCCGGCGAGACACCGCCAACCGGTATCACGGCAGTCTCAGCAGGAAGAACAGCGGAGAGGGCCTTCACGTGCTCTGGACCATATGTGACGGCCGGGAACAACTTCAGATACCGGGCGCCGGCTGCCAGAGCCGCAAACGCATCGGTTGCCGTGGCAATGCCAGGCAAAGGGATCGCGCCGTGCTCGATGGTGCGGCCGATGACCGCGGCATCGGTATTCGGCGCAACGACCACCGTGCCGCCGGCGGCGACCACCGCATCGACCTTCGCGGTGGTCAGCACCGTGCCCGCGCCCCACACGATCCGTCCCGCCATGACGCTCAGGCGCTCGATGCTGACGAGCGGGTCGGGCGAGTTGAGCGGCACTTCCACGATACGGATCCCGGCATCGTGAAGCGCCGCCGCGACGTCCAGGATCTCGTCTGGCCGTACGCCGCGCACGATCGCCACGAGCGGCATGCCGGCAAACGCGTCGGCGAAGGTCAGCATCGCGTATCCACTCCAGAGGCAAGCTTCGTCAGGCCCGCCAGCACGGCGTCTTCCCCATCGACGATGTCCGCATCGAATCCGCACGCGAGAAGGGCCCGGCGATAGCGCTGGCACAGGGCCGGTCCGCCGACAATCGTCACCAGGCTCCCGCGCGCCATCCCGAACAGCGCCGGTAACGACGCGGCCTCGGCGCCGATCAGCAATCCCGACAGATAGGACTCGACGTGGCCCGGCGCCATCTCACCGCCCACCACCCTCGATCGCGCGGTGAACAGCCGCGACGCCAGAGCATTGCCATCACCCGCGGCCTTCAGTCCACTGGCGAACGCGATGTCGTCGTCGTGCGCCTCACCGGCGCGCAGGACACTGTGGTGTCGCAACACCGCGAACAGCTCGCCCGTCATGGCCGTCACGAAACTCTCGACACGGCCGTCGACGAGCCGGACCCACTTCGTGTGCGTACCGGGCAGACAGATCAGGTGCTCACCGGTGCCACGCGACGCGGCACCGACCGCCCAGCCGAACAATTGCGTTTCCTCTCCCCGCATGACGTCGGGACCGCCATCGGGGCGTTGCGCTTTCAGGCCGGGGACGATCCACACCGGAGGACCGGGGGCGGCAACACGGTGCAGGTGCTGCTGAAGATCCTGAAACCGCGCAGGACACTCGACGTACGGCACGGCCTCCCAGCCGAGCGTCGACCCGATCATCCCGCACAGCACAGCCGGCAGCTCCACGGCGTCCATGGCCGGACGCACCGTGTCGCGAAACTGGCGCGCCGCCTCGCCAGGCTGAAGGCCGCCGACGCCCAGCGCAAAGTCGCGGCGTCGCAGAATCTGTCCGCCAGCGAGCACCCACGCGCGGAGATTGGTCGTGCCCCAATCCAAGGCAAGCCACGCGTCCTGCGCGGCGCGTTCTCGTCGCATCGCCGCACAGTCTACGTTGCAACTCCCGCCAGCGCCACGTCGCCGCCGCGCCGCCGTGCCGCCGTGCCGCCGTGCCGCCGTGCAGCCGTGCAGCCGTGCAGCCCTGATACCATCACTCATTCCATGCTCAGGCTCCCCCTGGCCGCGATGGCGGCCGTGGCCGTGTTGACGACT
>CAZVHY010000052.1:16408-19204 GCA_964627115.1 uncultured Solibacteraceae bacterium
TTCCATGCTCAGGCTCCCCCTGGCCGCGATGGCGGCCGTGGCCGTGTTGACGACTGCGCCGGCGCAGACGTACGCGGCGTCCGCCGTGTCGGCGCAAGGCGCAGACGCGACACTCGACGCCCGGCTCGCTCGCGCACGCACCGCGATGCTGTCGGGCGCGGGACGTCCGGGCGATCTGATCGCGGAACTGCAGGCGATTCTCGCGATCGACCCGGACGTGGCCGAGGCGCACCTGCTGCTCGGCATGGCCTATCGCGGCGTCGGCAACGACATGCTCGCGGAGGCGATCGCCGAGTTCCGACAGGCCATTGCGCTCGACCCGGCACCGGTGGCCGCGCGCTACTACCTGGCGCACGCGTACCTCGATTTGAACCGGCCCGAACGCGCACGCGAGGAACTCGACGCGGCGCTGACACAGGCGCCGGGCCAGATGTCGCTCACGACGCTGCTCGCGGAGACCGAACGCCGCATCGGTAACCCGGCGCGCGCGCTCGAACTGGCGCGCCACGTTCCCGCCACCGACCCGTCCGGCGCGCAAGCGCGCTACTACGCGGCCATGGCGCTCCTCGATCTGAAGCGCCGGTCCGAGGCGATTGCCGAACTCGAAGCACTCGTGAACGCTGGCGTCACACCACCGCACGTCACATCGACGCTGGGCCTCGCGTACCTCGACGAACAGCGCCCCGATGACGCCACGACACTGCTGACCGCCGCCGTGCGCGCCGTGCCTGAGCGGCCGGACCTGCGCATCGCGCTCGCGCGCGCGCACCGGCAGGCGGGCCGTCTGGCCGACGCCGAGCGGGAACTCGCGCAGGCGCTGCCACCCGGCGCAACCCGCGAGGCCTCGGAGTTCTACGAAGTGGCCGAGGCGGACGTCCATCTCGAAACCGGACTGATCCGCGTGGCGCAGGACCGGCTCGACGACGCGGCAATGGAGATGGAGCGCGCGCTGGCGCTGCGCCCGTCTCACGGCCCCACACACCGGCACCTGGCGGAGATCTACCTGCGCCAGGATCGCCGCGACCTGGCGACGACACACGCCATCGCCGCACGCGACGCCGGGGAAACACTGCCGGCATCGCTCGCGGCACTGGTGCCGTGAAAACGCGGAGGACGCGGAGACACGTCCGGATCTCCGCGTTCTCCGTGTTTTCACTGTCTCCGTGCCCTCCGTGTTCATGAAAGGACGTAAGTGATTCCCGCACGCTGGCTCGTTCCGCTGCTCCTCACCTGCTCGGTGGCCGTCACGGTGACCGGTCAGGGCGCTGCCACCGTCGTACGCTTCCGCGACGTGACCACAGCCGCTGGCATCTCGTTCACACACGACCAGCGGCCGACACCCGAAAAACACATGTCCGAGACGTTCGGATCGGGCGTGGCCTGGATCGACATCGACAACGACGGCTTCCAGGATCTCTATTTCGTGAACGGTGCGCCGGGTTCGTCGAACGTGCTCTATCGCAACAACGGCAACGGCACCTTCACCGATGTCACGGCACGAGCGGGCGTGGCGATGACCGACACCCGGCATGGCCACAAGACGGGCGTGGCGGTCGGCGACATCGACAACGACGGGTTCGCGGATCTCTACGTGGGCGCGTTCGGCGCGAACGTGCTCTATCGCAACAACGGCAACGGCACGTTCACCGACATCACGGCCAGGGCCGGCGTGGCCGGCGGCGACGAGTGGACGAGCAGCGTCGGCTTTTTCGACTTCGACCGCGATGGCCGGCTCGATCTCTACGTGGTCAACTACCTCGACGTCTCGTACTCGGACAACCCGTACTGCGGCTCCAAGCGCCCGGGCTTCCGTACCTACTGCAGCCCGACGATCTTCGACGGCGTGGCCGATCGGCTGTTCCGCAACAACGGCAACGGCACGTTCACCGACGTCTCGCAGAAAGCCGGCATTGCCAATCCCGCGGGCAAGGGCCTGGGCGTGGTCTTCTGCGACGTCGACAGCGACGGGCTCGTCGACATCTACGTGGCCAACGACCTCGTGCGCAACTTCCTCTATCGCAACAACGGGAACGGCACGTTCCGGGACATCGCGTACGCCGCCGGCGTCGGCTTCGGCGGCAACGGCAGACCGCAGGCCGGCATGGGTACCGACTGCGGCGACGTGGACGGCAACGGCCTGCCGGATCTGTTCGTCACGAACTTCTCCGAAGAGCTGAACACGCTGTACCTGAACCGCGGCAAGGGACTGTTCGAGGACGCGACCGTGCGGATGGGACTGCAGTCCGGCTACCAGCCGCTGGGCTTCGGCACGAAGCTCTTCGACATGGACAACGACGGCGATCTCGACATCCACGTCGTCAACGGCCACATCATCGACAACGTCGCGATGTACGACACCGGCATGACCTACGCGATGAAGGACCTGCTGTACGAGTTCACCGGCGGGCGATTCGTGGACGTTTCAGCGCGCAGCGGACCGGCCATGGTGGTCGACCGCGTGGGACGCGGATCGGCCGTCGCGGACTTCGACAATGACGGCCTCCTCGACATCGTCATCTCGAACCTCGGACAGCCGGCGGTGCTCCTGAAAGGCACGAGCCCGAACGCCGGCAACTGGCTGTCGATTCGCGCGCGCGGCCGCAAGAGCAACCCGCACGGCCTCGGCGCGCGAGTGACGGTGGAAACACCCGCCGGACGGCAGGTGCGCAATATCTCGAATGTCGCCAGCTACCTGAGCGCGAACGACACACGTCTGCACATCGGCCTCGGTACAGCAAAGATGGCCACACGCGTCGAAATCCGCTGGCCCAGCGGACAGGTGCAGGAACTGACGAA
>CAZVHY010000053.1:0-4025 GCA_964627115.1 uncultured Solibacteraceae bacterium
AGGCCCTGTGTCCGCCCTGTACACGTTCCGCCTACCGGAACGCGCCCCGTTTCTCGAACGCTCTGTACAAGGCGCATGGGCACTGGCGATCGCGGCGGCGTGCGGCTATCCAACGCCCTCACGATTTGTCCGTGTTTTGTATGGCAGAACACGGCGCGCGCCCGATCCGCCGCTTGCGCCCGTGGGACGCACCGCCCCATCCTTGACGCTCCAGAGTCAGACGGCCGCACACACCCCGACACCTGACTGCCGGGCTGTGTCCACGCCAGACGGAGCTCGCAATGGTGAGACGAGGCACGCTTGCGGTGGCGGCGGCGATGGCGCTGCTGCTGACCAACCAGATTCCCGGACAGTCGCAGGGGCTGTCACAGAACCAGTTCGAAGGGCTCGTGGAACGGACGGTGGCCGACGTCCGGTTCGGCACGCTGCCCGACTTCACGATCGAACGCGTCAATCCGGCCGATCGCACCGACACCTACGTCGTGTTGACCTTCGACAGCCAGGGACGCATGGTCGTCTCGAAGGAGAACGACTTCCCGCGCCTGCTGCTCGACACCAATGGCGACGGCATTCTCGACGCCGAGCAGGTCGTCAGCGACCAGGTCCGCAACTGTCAGGGCCTCTGGTACGACGGCCCGACGCTCTACGGCGCGTGCGCGATGGCCAATCCGCCCCCACCGGCCGCGCCACCCGCGGGCGCCGCGGCCGGCGGCCGTGGCGGACGAGGTCCGGCCGCACCAGCCGGCATCTTCCGCATGGACGACACGAACGGCGACGGCGTGGCCGACACGTTCGAGACGCTGGCCATGGCCGGCAGCATGCAGGAACACGGCCCGCACGCGATCCGGCGCACGCCGTCGGGCGGCTGGATGGTGATCCTCGGCAACAACGAGACGATTGCCGATCAGTACCTCGATCTCTCGTCGCCCGTGCTGAAGAACGTCGACGGCCAGTTCCTGCCGTACATCGCGAACTTCGGCCGCAGCTCGCGACAGGGCGCGCACAGCGCGATGTTCGAGTGGGATCCGTCGCAGCGCAAGTTCCGCGTGTTCTCCGGCGGCAACCGCAACGCGTACGACTTCGCCTACAACCTCGATGGCGAAGCGTTCCTGTTCGACAGCGACATGGAGTGGGACATCGGCCTGCCCTGGTACCGCGACGTGCGGACCGCGCACCAGGTGCTCAACGGTGATTACGGCTACCGCGATGGCTCGGGCAAATATCCCGCGTACTACCTCGATTCGCTGCCGCCCGTGCGCGATCTCGGCCGCGGCTCGCCCGTCGGCGTCGAGACGTACCAGAGCGACGCGTATCCGCGCGCGTTCTTCGACATGCTGCTCGAAGCCGACTGGTCGCGCGGCCGCATCCTCTACACGGCGCTCACACCGGCCGGCGCTACGTACACCGCACGCACCGATCGCGCCGAGTTCGTGCACGGCGAACCGCTCAACGTGACGGATCTCGAGGTCGGGCCCGACGGCCTGTTGTATTTCTCGACCGGCGGCCGCAACACGCGCGGCGGCGTCTGGCGCCTGCGCTACACGGGCGCGACGCCCGCACAACCCGACAAGACCGGCATTCTCGCCGTCGTCCGCCAGGCGCAGCCGCTCTCGAGCTGGGGCTGGGCCGCGATCGAACGCGTGAAGAGCACGATGGGCGCGCAGGCCTTCGGCAGCGCGCTCGAGCAGCTCGCGCGCAACACCTCGGCGAACGTCACCGATCGCACGCGCGCGATCTACGAAATGCAGCGGCACGGACCGGCGCCCTCGCCCGCGATGCTCGCCGCGCTCTCCAAGGACAACCAGGCGGGCGTGCGCGCGGCGGTGATGTTCGTCGCCGGCGTGCAGGGTGGTACTGACGTGCGCGCCACGGCCGCGGCCGGCCTGCGCGACGCCGATCCCATGGTGAAGCGCCGCGCGGCCGAAGCGCTCGTGCGCCTGGGCCAGTCGCCCGATCGCGAAAGTCTCGCGCCGGTCGACGACATCTACGCGCTCCTGGGCAACGCCGACCGCTTCGTGCGCTTCGCGGGCCGCATCCTGCTCGAACACACGCGCCGCGCCGACTGGCAGGCGCGCGTGCTCACCGACACCAACCAGGTCAGCGCGCCCGAGGCCATGGTGGCGTGGGCGCGCACGGCCGGCACGGCCAGCGTGCGTCCGCTCATCGATCGGCAACTGACGCTCATCGGCCAGCCGAACTGGCCGATCGACAACCGGCTCCGTCTCTACCGCGCCTTCATGCTGACGACGACGTTCCTGCCGGGTGAGGACGGATTGCCGGCCGCCGATCGCCAGCGCGTGCACGCGGCACTCATCAACCAGTTCCCGTCCAACGACGAGCGGCTCAATCGCGAGCTGGCGCTGATGCTCTCGTACGGCGGCCAGCCCGATGCGGTGACGAAGATCCTCGCGGCCATGCCCGAGGGCAACTCGAACCAGGAACTGACGCTCCACTACCTCTACGCGCTGCGCGCGGTGACGACCGGCTGGACGCCTGCCCAGAAGGAGCGGCTCGCCGAGGTGCTCGGCCAGACGAGTCGCTGGCGCGGCGGTGCGCAGTTCGCCAACTTTCTCGGCCAGTTTTTCCAGGCGTTCGATCCGCTGTACGTCACCGACGCCGAGAAGCAGGTGCTGTACGCCAAGGCCCCGGACTTCGCCCCGCTCACCGACGCGGAACTCGAGGCCATGGCATCAGCAGCGGGCCGAGGCGCCGGCGCGGGTCGTGCGGGTGGAGCGCCGCCGGCTGCGGCGGCCCCGCCGGCGGCAGCCGCCGCGGGCGCGGGACGAGGCGGGCCTGCGGCCGTGGCCCCGGGCGGAGGCGGTGGTGCGCGCGGCCGCGGCGGCGCGCCGATTCAGGCGCGCACGCAGGGACGCGTGCTCAACAAAGGCGAGATCTTCGACGAGGTCATCTACACGCCTCGCACGCAGCAGCCGGATGCCAACGCAGGCCGCGCGATCTTCGAGGCAAGCTGCGCCTCGTGCCATCGCGCGGGCGGCGTGGGTAATGCCCACGGCGTGGCCGCACTCGATCTGACGGCGTCGGCCAGGGCCGCCAATCGCCGCGATCTGCTCGAGTCGATCATGTTCCCCACGCGGCAGATTGCCGCAGACCTGCGCACCTCGGTCATCACGCTCAACTCGGGCGACGTGGTCCGAGGCCTGGTGGTGGCCGACACGGCGCAGGCGCTCACCGTCCTGCGCGCCGACGGCACGACCACGCAGGTGGCCAAGCCGGTGCGGTCGCAGACGCGCGAGCAGGGCACCATCATGCTCGACTCGATGACCGACGCCATGAGCCAGGCACAATTGACGAACCTGCTCGCGTTTTTGCAGCAATGATAGGAGGCGGGAAGGCGGCAGGCGGGGAGAAGGCTGGAAGCCTTCCCGCCTCCTTCCAGCCTGCAGTCTCCCAGCCTTGAAGAGAGGTCTAAGTCTATGTTCCTCCGCACTTCGTTTCTCGCCGCATCGTGCGGCGTCCTGCTCCTGGCGGTCAGTCTGTCGCCAGCAGCCCTGTCAGCCCGACAGGATCCGCCCGAGGAGGCCATGCCGGGCTCGAAGATGAATCGACAGCAGGTGCTCGAGAAGTTGACGTCCGCCGAACCGGGCACGAAGGTGTCGGTGGAGCGCGGCCGGCAGTTGTACGAAGAGCTGTGTGCCGCGTGTCACATCTTCGGCGACACCGGGACGTCGGTCGGTCCCGATCTCACGACACTGTCGAGCCGCTTCGGCAAGCGTGACGTGCTCGATTCGATCCTCTGGCCCTCGCGCACGATTTCCGATCAATACGCGGTCACGATCTTCGAGCTGACCGACGGTACCTACGCGAGCGGCGTCATCATCCGCGAAGACGCGCGCGCGGTGTACCTCAAGAACGCCGAATTCCTCGAGCGACCGCTGCCCATCGCCCTCGGCCGCATCAAGGAACGGACCGAGTCGACCGTCTCGCTGATGCCCGAAGGCCTCATGGCCGAGCTCAGCCTCGACGACATCGACAGCCTGGTGGCGTATTCGCTGGGAGGGAGATAG
>CAZVHY010000053.1:4125-18731 GCA_964627115.1 uncultured Solibacteraceae bacterium
GCCAGCCTTGCAGCCTCCCCGTCTTTCAGGTATGTACTAAGGGTTATGATGTCTGGCTCCGGAAGCGTCCACTCCTGTTGTTGCCTGCCTGCGGGCAACGGGGTGGCGTGCGCATCTGCGGGCCGATTCTGACCACAGCATCGGCGGCGCTTCCCGGGGCCCGGAGCGAGACACACTCGTTCCGGGCCCGTTTTGTTTGTTTCCGAGGACACTCAGCATGGCAACGACTGTGTTCATTCCCACCCCGCTTCGTCCGTTCACGGACCAGCAGGCCACCGTTCAGGTGGCCGGCTCGAACGTTGGCGAAGTGCTCCAGAACCTCGTCACGGTCCATCCCGATCTGAAGAACCACCTCTACAACGCGGAGGGTAAGCTCCGCAGCTTCGTCAACGTGTACGTCAACGACGAGGACATCCGGTATCTGAAGAAGGAACAGACGGCCGTGGCGGCTGGCGACACCGTCAGCATCGTGCCATCGGTGGCCGGGGGATCGCCTTCGGGCGATCCCGCCGCGCCGGAGCTCAACAACGACGAGGTCCGGCGCTACAGCCGGCACCTCATCATGCCGGAGGTCGGCGTCGAGGGGCAGCGCAAGCTCAAGCAGGCCAAGGTCCTGTGCATTGGCGCCGGCGGATTGGGATCGCCGGCGTCGCTGTATCTGGCCGCGGCCGGCATCGGCACGCTCGGGCTCATCGACTTCGACGCCGTCGACTTCAGCAATCTGCAGCGCCAGGTCCTCTTCAGCACCGACGATGTGGGCCGGCCGAAGATCAAGGCCGCGGCCGATCGGCTGCGCGGCCTCAACCCCAACATCCGCGTCGTCGAACACGAGACGATGCTGACGTCGGCCAACGCCCTCGATATCTTCCGCGACTACGACGTCATCCTCGATGGCACCGACAACTTCCCGACGCGGTATCTGACGAACGACGCCTGCGTGCTGCTCGGCAAGCCGAACGTGTACGGCAGCATCTTCCGTTTCGACGGACAGGTTTCCATTTTCGCCACCAAGGGTGGCCCCTGCTACCGGTGCCTCTATCCCGAGCCACCCCCGCCTGGACTGGTCCCGAGCTGCGCCGAGGGTGGCGTGCTCGGCGTGCTGCCCGGGGTTGTTGGCACGATCCAGGCGACCGAAGCCATCAAGCTGATCATTGGCGCGGGCGATCCGCTCATCGCACGGCTGCTGCTGTTCGATGCCCTGCAGATGACGTTCCGCACGCTCAAGCTCAAGCGCGATCCGGACTGCCCGGTCTGCGGCGACCACCCGACCGTCACGCACCTCATCGACTACGAGCAGTTCTGCGGCATCACACCACAGGTGAAGGCCGCGGACTCGGGCAAGGTGGCGCCGGAGCTCGAAATCTCGGTGACCGATCTCAAGCAGCGGCTCGACACGGGCGACATCTGGCTGCTCGACGTGCGCGAGCCGCGCGAGTACGAGATCACGAAGATCGCGGGCTCCACGCTCATCCCGCTGGGTGAACTGCCGAAGCGGCTCGACGAGATCCCGAAGGATCGCGACGTGGCGGTGCACTGCAAGTCGGGCGTGCGCAGCGCGAAGGCCGTGAACCTGCTCAAGGAGAAGGGCTTCACGCGCGTGCAGAACGTGCGCGGCGGCATCCTGGAGTGGAACGCTCGGCTCGATCCGGATCAGCCAACCTACTGACGGGGGCAGGCGGGGAGGCGGCAGGCGGGAAGAAGGCTGGGAGACAAGAGGTACAGGACGGAATTCCGACACGTCGTCCGGTCACCCGTCCGCCTGACGCCGCCGCGCGTGCCTGAATCTCGCGAATTGCGCGCAGCCTGATTCCGCTATCCGTATGCCGTGCTGGCTCACGGCTTGCACCCCGCGAGGCTCGTGCACCGCCTCCGGCGCCCCCTCCGTCCCGCATCGTCGCGTGTGTGTATTGTCACGCCCGAGTTTCCAGGGCCCATGCGATGCGGTGGCCTCGGCACGGCCGTGTACTGGCACGCGCGCACGCTCGCGGCGGCGGGCATTCAGGTCGACGTCTTCCTGACGGCCGACATCGATATCGGGTCGGCCGGACGCTGGGCGCGGCGGCTGGCGCTCGAGCTCGGCATCACGTTCATCGAGGCACGGTCGTGGATGGCACGCGAGCGGCCGGATCTGGCCGATCGGCGATTCACGCCGGAGTCGATCCATGTCACCCGATCGCAATGGACGCTCGAGTTCCTCCGCTCACGTGCCTATGACGTGGTGTACCTGCAGGACTACCTCGGACATGGCATGGCCGCACTCCAGGCGCGCGCGGCAGGGCTCGACTTTCAGCACACGCGGTTTGCGATCACGCTGCACGGCCCCACACGCTGGGCGCTCGACGGCCTGGAGGTGTTCCCGTCGACACCAGAGCCGTTCCTGATCGATCACCAGGAGAAGACCTCGGTCGAACTGGCCGACCGCGTCCTGGCACCGTCCCGTCACCTGCGCGAGTGGGTGGCGAACGAATGGCGCGTGACGCGTCGCGATATCGATGTGCTGCCGTACTGTTTTGCCGAATCGCCCAGACGTGCCCGGCGGCTGGTCCACGGCCCGTTCCGTCACCTCGTCTTCTTCGGCCGGCTCGAGACGCGCAAGGGCCTGGAGCACTTCCTCGAAGCCGTCACGTCCAGTCAGCGTTTGCGGCGGGACGTGCGACAGGTCACGTTCCTCGGCAAGAACGGCTGCGTCTCGGACATGACCGGACGCGAACTGATCGAGCAGACACTCGGCGGCGTCGATGCCTTCGACTGGCAGATCCTCGACACCAAAGACACGTTCCAGGCGTGGGACTGGCTCGAGCGTCAGCGGGACGTTCTCGTGGTTGCGCCAAGCATGGCCGACAACCTGCCGTACGCGGTGATCGAGCTGTTCCAGCGCTCTATCCCGTTCATCACGACGAACGCCGGTGGCATTCCCGAGATCGTTGGAGACAACCCCGCAGTGATGTGCGCCTCGTCGGTCAGCGCGCTGCGTGCGCGGCTCGAAACGGTGGTGGACGACGGGCGACTCGCCATCGCCTACGACACGGGTTACGACGCCCGCGCCGCGCGGAAGGCCACGCTTGCCGCACACCGCTCGATCGTGGCGGAACAGAAACGCATGAAGAGCGGGGATCGGCTGAACGTGACGGTGGCACAGCCGCCGGCGCGCCGGCCGCGCGCGCCTGAGGTGTCGGTCGTGGTCGCGCACTTCAACCACAGTGGCTACCTGCCGTATGCGCTCCGCTCGCTCGCACACCAGCAATGCGACTTCCCGTTCGAAGTCCTGGTCGTCGACGACGCGTCGACGAGCCGCGAGCATCGTGATGCGTTCCTCGAGATCAGCCGGGAGTACGCGGAAGATTCCCGCTTCCGGTTCTTCGCCGAAACCGTCAACCGGGGCGCAGGAGGCGCGAGAAACGTCGCCGCAGCGCGAGCCAGGGGCAGGTATCTGGTGTTCTTCGACGCGGACAACGAAGCACTGCCGGACTTCCTGGCGGTGTACCGGCGCGCAATCGACGCGTCAGGCTGCGACGCCATGTCCTGCTACGTGTCGATCGTGTACCAGGACGACGACACGCCGCGGCCGCTCGTCGCCCCGAGCCATGACGAGATCTACGCCCCGACCGGCGGCAGCGTCGAGGCCGGATACTTCTCGAATGTCTTCGGCGACACGTGCGCCATTCACCGCCGGAGCGCATTCGATCGTGTCGGCGGATTTTCGGTAGATTCACCCTGGTACCGACGGCTGCCCTCGGGCGACTTCGACTGGGAGCTCTTTGCCAAACTGAACCTGGCCGGCTACAAGGTCGGCGTCGTGCCGCGTGTCCTGTTCCACTATCGATACAGTTCCACCAACCAGCAGAGTCGTAACGTACGGTGGCGCTACCGGATCCGGTCGATCATCCGCGCGCGTTACAGCGCGCCGGACGCGCGGCATCGCGTCGACTGGGAGTGGCTGCTGGGTCTGCTCGAAGCGGAGCGGCCTCGGTTGCAGACGCTCGAGGCCGAATACGCGACTCTGCTCGGGGCAGGACGCTCGCACTACGAGTACTTCGCCTCGTTACCCGACGCGCAACTGAAGGCCCTGATCGGACGGAAGCCGGACGCGCCCAACGACTTGACGATTCGTCAGATGCGCCTGAGCCTGCTGCCGCTGATCGCCGGCTGGGAACAGACGACGCCACGCGTCTTCCTGTACGGCGCAGGTCTGCACACGCGCGTACTGCTCGGTGCGGTACCGGAGATCGCGCGTTTCGTGGCCGGCGTCATCGACCGCGGCGCGGGCGGTCGATTCCTCGACTGGCCGGTCGTGAAGCCGGGCGAATACCGGCCGGGCGCGCATGACGTGGTGGTGTACTCGTCGAAAGAGCACGAGCAGTCGATGTATGCCGGCTTCGCGCACCATGCCGTGGAGCACGTGCTGATCTACGAACCACGCCAATCATCGAACGCCAGCCCCTCGGCCTGGCCGGCAACATCTCCCGTTCGTTCACGCAGCCGGCGCCCCGTGCGTACGGCGTCCTGACGCTCTGGTGGTGCGGCGGAGGTACCGCTTCACCACAACACGCGCACCGGATACTGCGTGACGAGTGGATCGGGCGTGACGATCGTCGCGCTCACGGCAATGGCGTGCGCGATCAGCAGGCGGTCGAACAGATCGCTGTGCAGCATCGGCAGCCGCAGCGCCTGCAGCGCCGACTCCTCGTCGAACGGCAGCGCATCGATGCCGCGCACGGCACGCTCAGCCGGAATCAGCTTGTGCGGGGGCTCCGGCAGCGGCAGGCGGCCACTCCGGTACTTGGCGACAATCTCCCAGACCGACACAGAGCTCAGGTAGACGTCATTCGATGGATCGCGGATGGCGGCGGAGGCTGCTGGCGGCAGTTGATGGCCACCAGCCAGCCACAGGAACGTGCAGGTATCGAGCAGCAGCTTCACGACCGTGTCCGCTTCGCGCGAGGGCGCGACGGCTTCGGACGGGCCGATGATCTGGCGGCCGCGGGTCTCCTGTTCCTGACGTTCGCCCCTGGCGGCGGATAGACCGCGGCAGCCGCCCCCTGCCGAGCGTGCAGATCGTTCTCACCGATCGGCTCGAAGAATGACGGCGGCAGATCGAAGGTCGGCCGTCCGGTCACTGGTCCGATCGGCCTCGGCTCGGTTCGCGATGGCGTGATGGCCCGCAGTTCGGCCACCGGCTCGTTGTAGCGGTGAATCACGACGCGCTCGCCGTGCACGGCCCGTTCGAGATACTCGGCGAACCTCGCCTTGACCTCGGCGGTGTTGACCTTTTTCATGCACGGATTATAGGCTCTCGGATCTCCGCGAGGTTCGAATGCATGTGCCCGACACCATCGGTCTCGTCGCGCTGGCCTTCCGTCGTCTGCGCCGCGCGCCGGGGTTCACGGTCGCGGCCATTCTGCTGCTCGGCGTCGGTGTCGGGCTCGGCATTCCGCTCTTCAACATCATCAACGTCCAGCTGCTGAAACCCGCAGCCGCTGGACGCGACTACGTACGGATTGTCGTCAACGGCCACGGCGGCCTCGCCATCGCGTCGCACGAGATCGCCGCCGCGCGGTCGAATCCTCCAGAGTCGTTCGAGGCGCTGCTCGGGACGGGCGTGAGACGCACGACCGCGGTTATCGATGGTGTCTCACTTCAGGCGACCGTCGAAGGCGTGGCCGGGCCGTACTTCGCGGAGTTCCCAACGGTTCCGCTGGCCGGACGCCTGCTCACGCCCGACGACGAACGCGACGAACGGGATGTCGCGCTGATCAGTGAGCGGTTGTGGCGCCTGGCGTTTCCCGAGAGCACCAACGCGATCGGCGCCGCCATCGTCCTCGGTGGACGACGCGTCACGGTCGTCGGCGTCGTCCCAGACCAATATGTCAGCGCGCCGACATGGCCCGTCGCTCGACGTCGAGACGCGTGGGTGCCAGCCACCATCACGGCCCCGACCGATCTGTTTGGCCGGCTGCGTCCTGGCGTGTCGCTCGAACAAGCCGATGCCGAACTGGCGAGCCGGCCGCTGCCGCGACACGACGACGGTTCTCGGCGCGTTCTGGGCGCACGCCAGGGGCTCGGCCCGACGTTGAGCGACTTGAATGAGCGGGCGTACACACAGACCGTGGTGATGTTCATCGTCGGCATCGCCATCTCGCTCGTCGCGGCCGGCAGCTTCTCGCTGTTGTTGTTCGCACGCCTGTTGTCGGGCCAGGGCGATCTGTCGATCCGTCTCGCGCTTGGCGCGACCGCACGCGATTTGACGCAACTGCTGGCTGTCGAAGCCGGACTCCTGGCCATCGGCGCGACAGCCGTTGCCGTGTGGGTCGGCACCCTGTTGTCGAGCCTGTTCGTGGCGCAGCTCGTCAGCGCCAGCGGCATTGCGCTCGCGCCCGATCTGTCGCCGGACTGGCGCCTCGTCGTCTACACCGCCGCCACGACGTTCGGCGCAGCGTTCATGGTGGTGGCGAAACTCGCGTGGAACCTGCGCAGCCTCGAGGCGCTCGGATCGATGGTGGCCACGAGTGGCGTGGGCGGCTCGACGCAGCGCACCGCTGGCGAGACGAACCGCCTCGTCATCGCGCAGACAGCCGTGTCGACTGGCTTGCTGCTCGTGGCGGTCATGCTCGGTCGGACGATCGCCGCTGGCGTCGAACCTCCGTCCGGGCTCGACGTCGATCGCAGCGCGGTCGCGTGGCTCGACGACACGGTGCTGCCGAAAATCGCGCTCGAGGCGGAGGTCGTCGTGCGCCGGGCCCTGCAGACCACGCGCGAGGCGCCAGGTGTCGTGGACGCGGCCGTCATCACGATGCTGCCAGGCGACAGCAGGTTCTCGGCCGGCGTGGCCCCAGGCCCTCCGGGAGTCGCCGACAGGAATCGACGATCTGTCCGTCCCCACTACACGACCGCCAACGGACTGACGGTTCTTGGCCGCCCGCTCGTCGCCGGCCGGACGTTCACGGAAGACGAAGATCTCACTGGAGCGCACGTCGCTGTCGTGAGCGCGATGGCCGCCGCGCAACTCTGGCCCGGCGACGAGGCCGTCGGGCGGCGTCTGCGATTCACGAGACGCGACAGTGACAACCAGATGTTCATCGTCGTGGGTGTCGTCGAGGACGTGGCGCCGATGTTGGGCCATCGACGTGCGCTGGGCGACATCTACGTGCCGTTCGCCCATCGTCCTGCCTCGCGTGCCGTCGGCATCGTGGCGCGCGCCAACGACGACGGTGCGCAGCTGGCGGCGCGTGTGCGCGACGCCTATCGCACTGAGCTCCCCGACACGGGTTTCCTGCACGTGCGATCGATGCGCGAGGAGCTCGACGAGCTCCTGGGCGCTGCCACGTTCTGGGCGCGCATGTACGGCACCGTGGGCGTGCTCGTGTTCATCGTCGCCATGGGCGGACTCTACGGGCTGAGCGCCCACCTCGCCGCGCTGCGACGCCGCGAAATCGGCATCCGCCGAGCGCTCGGCGCCACGACCACGACGTTGTGCCGCATGCTGCACCACGAGCACAGCCGCATGCTGGCCACCGGCGTCGGCATCGGCTGCCTCGGCGGCCTGTTCCTCGCGTCGCTGATCCTGCGCTACTTCCCCACGCTGCGCCTGTGGGATCCGCTCAGCCTCGCCCTCGTCGCCGCGACGCTCTACGCCGTGGGCCTGACCGGCGCGCTCGCGCCGTTCGTGAGGACGATGCGGAGCGCGGTGGTGCAGTTGAGGGAGTGAGGGGAGGCGGGGAGGCGACAGGCTGGGAGGAGGCAGGGAGGCTACAGGCGGGGAGGCTGGAAGGGACCGACAGCGAGGATCAATCCGCCACGGCGCTGCGCCGCTGCACCCGAAGGCCGCAGAGGACCACGCCCATCGCGAGCGCCGCGTATCCCAGCCCGGGCAATGCGGGTGCGAGCGCCTCGGCGACTATCGCCCACGCGTCAGCCTCCGCCGGTGTCACCAGGAACGCGCCAGCCCAGCCAAGCACACCGCATGTGGCGCTCCCGGTCACCACGCGCACCCAGGGAAACGGCAGCGGCGATGACGCCTCGGCGGAGAGCGAGACCGCCCGCATGACGTCGTCCGAGAACCCTGACGACGGTTCGATGTGAGGGTCGCCAGAAAGAATGCGATCGAGCTCGTCCATGTTCATCACCTACGACAGCCACGTGCGCGCCGCGTCCGGCCACGCGGACGCCAGACGGCGCTTCAAGAAGGCGCGTCCGCGGTGCAACCGCGCCTTCACCGTGCCCTCGGGGAGACCGAGCGTTCGTGCCGTCTCCGTCACATCCATCTCGTTCAGGTAGTACAACACCATCGGATCCCTGTACCGCGCAGGCAGTGTTGCCACCATCCGCTGCACGATCGCATCGCGCCGTCTGGCGTCCAGCGTCTCGCCGGCCTGCGCCACGCGCAGGTCGACGAGCACGCGATCGAGGCTCGCCGCCGGCGGCTCGCGGTCGCGCAGCCAGGTGCGATAGGCGTTGATCGCCACCGCGGTCAGCCACGTCGAGAACTTCGCGTCGCCGCGAAACGAACGGAGCGAGCGGAAGGCCTTCAGAAACGCCTCCTGCGCCATGTCCTCGGCAAGCGCCCGATCGTGGCAGTAGCGCCAGGCCAGCGTCACCAGCCGGCGCTGCCATCGCGTGACGATGCCGGCGAACGCCACCGTGTCGCCCTGCAGGATGCGGCGGACGTCAGCCATGTCGAGGTCGTCGGCATCACCGCCAGTCATCTGCCTGCCATCCGCACCGACCCCACGACTGTGCTGAGACGCCGATGACGCCGGAGCCGTTGCATTTTCCACTGTCGTTAGGTGAGACGGCATCACAAAACGCAACCACCCAGAGGGCCGGCGAGTCCCACTCCGCAACATGTCAGGAGGTCCCTCGTGAGCGTCTTCTTCATGGTCGCCATCATCGTCGTCGCCCGCGCCACCGCGGCAAGTGTCACGCACTGGGTGGATGCGCGCAGCGCCGAGCGTCGAACGCGCGAGCGTTACGCGCTGCTCGCAAAGCTCGCGGAACAGCCGCGCGAGAGCGCGGAGATCGTCATCGCGCTGCTGCGCGAGGAGGACGCCAAAGAGGAACAGCGGCGCCTGGAGCAGCGTCCGGAGCGGCGTCGGGCGAAGCGGGCAGAAGGGATGCAGGGTGGCCTGGCGCTGATCGCGGTCGGCGCCGGCCTGGCGTTCTTCCTCTCCGGCCTGGACACGTCGGGACAGCGCGTCTGGCCGATCGGCCTGATGCTCGTCCTGATGGGTCTGGTGCTGTTCGGCTTCGCGTACTTATCGAAGGTGGATTCGTCGACGAAACAAGTCGCCGCAGGTCGACCTGGAAGTGACGGCGATCCCGCAGGGTGCTACGGACCCGTCAAATCCGCAAGCGCCGCGCCGACCTCAGGAAAGTCGAACGCGAACCCTTCGGACGGCAGCCGCTTCGATACGCAGTAGCGCCCGTACAACGCGAGTTCGGGATCCGTCCGCATGACGAGCGGCGCTCCAAGCCGAACCATCCAGGCAAAAGCCGGGAGACCGATCGGCATCCGCAACGCGCGCCGCAGTGCGCGCATGAACTCCGCGTTCGACACCGGGTTCGGTGCCGTGGCGATGTACGTCCCGCGCATCGTCTCATCGGTGAGCCCACGTTCGAAGAGTCGATTCATGTCGCGTTCGTGAATCCAGCTCATGCCCTGCCGGCCGTGTCCAACGGTGCCGCCCAGCCCGAGACGCACGAGGCCGCCGAGGCTCGACAGCGCACCACCGCCGGCGCCGCGATCGCGGCCGAGTACGAACCCGGTCCGCAGTACCACGCCACGAATGCCCAGCGCCTCGACGTTCGCCTCCTCGAAGGCCTGCTCCCAGGCCGTGCCGACGAACGGCGCCAGACCGTATCCCGTCGGCGCATCTTCATCACACACCCTCTCTGGCGGATCGCCGTAGATGTGCGCGGTGCTCATCTGCACCCACGCACGTGGCGGCGACGACACACACCGAACCGCTTCGCCGAGCACGCGTGTGGCGTCGACACGCGAGCGCAGGATTTCGTCGCAGTGGTCGGGCGTCTTGATGCAGTTGACGCTGCGCCCGACGAGATTGACGACGCCGTCAGCGTTGTCGAGCCATGACGTCCACGGGCCGACGGTGCGTGCGTCCCAGCGCTCGTGACGCCAGGGACCGGCAACACGCGGTGCGGTGCGCGAGAGGATGACGACGTCCGCGCCGAGAGCCGCGAGATGATGCGCGAGTGACACGCCGAGGAAGCCGCTGCCCCCGGCGATCACGTAACGTGCGGTGTGCGGCGACGTGGCCATGTACTGCAGGGATCGATTCTACGCGCGTTCCGCGCGGCTGGCCTTCGCGCCACGCTTCGGCCATCATGACGCGGCCCTTCTACGGTGCGTCCGGCGCCGTTCGGGACGTCCCGCATTCGGGAGGAGCATCATGTCGCAACCGCAGACCTACGCGAATCATGTCCGTCTGGTGCCGCTGTATCTGGCCGCGCTGGTCGTGCTGGCCATCAATGCCGGGTGGAGCCTCTACGACCTGACCGCGGGGCTGACAACCGCCAGCATCCGTGCCGCGGTCGTGTCGGTCTCGCTCGTGGTGCTCGCGCTCTACGCACGCGGCTTCGCGCTTCGTGCGCAGGACCGCATCATCCGCCTCGAGATGCGACTCCGGCTGCGTGAGCGGCTGCCGGCCGACCTGCAGCCGCGCATCCACGACTTCACGCACGATCAATTGATCGCCCTTCGATTCGCGAGCGATCGCGAGCTGCCCGACCTGGCGGCGCGCGTCCTGCGCGACGACATCCGCGAACGCAAGGCGATCAAACAACTCGTCGCCGACTGGCAGGCCGATCACATGCGTGTGTGAGGAGGTCCAGACCAGATCCCAGGGATTGAACCGTGGGGAATATGGAGGGCATGTGGGGGGCCGACGAGCGCGCCCGGGCGAAGCCCGGGCGGCGACCGGAGGTCGCCAAACCCATTGAGTCCGTGGCCCGCGCTCGTCGGCGTCTGTCGGTTCTCGCGGCAGCGCCTCCATGCCTCCACGCCCTCCACGGTTCATCCAGGCAGGCGTCAGTCCCTGGAGATCGCCGCCCCCTGCGCCGCGTAGAGCGCGCCGAGATCCTCCCAGAAGCCGGGATAGGTCTTCGCGACACAGGCGGGATCTTCGATCGTGACACCGTCGCGAATCGCACCGAGTACGGCAAAGCTCATCGCCATGCGGTGATCGCTGTAGCTGCGCACCAGCGCCGGCGTGATCGGACGTGGATCGATTCGCAACCAGTCGTCACCGTGCGTGACGTGCTGGCCGAGGCGGCGTAATTCGGCGACAGTGGCCGCCAGACGATCCGTCTCCTTGATCCGGATATTCGCAACGTTCCGGATCGTTGTCGGACCGTCTGCGAGCGGCGCAATCGCGGCCAGCGTCATGACCGTGTCCGAAATGTGGTGCATGTCCTCGTCCAGGCCGCGCAGATCCCCGCCCTCGACGCGGATGCCGCGCGCGTCGTATGTCACCCGCGCACCGGCACGCGCGAGCACGTCCGCGAACGCAACGTCTCCCTGCAGCGCATCGCGACCGAGTCCGGGCACGATCAGGTCGCCACGCGATGCCGCGGCCAGCGCAAGCGCATAACTCGCGGCCGATGCGTCGGGTTCGATGACGTACGTCCGCGGCCGCAGCGCCGGGACCGGCGTGACGACGAACCGCCCGTCGTCGAACACCACGCTGCCGCCGAAGTCAGCGACCATCCGCTCGGTGATACCGACGTACGGCCGGCTGACGAGCGTGCCCTCGATCGCGATCTCGAGCGGCGCGTCGGCCACCGCCCCCGCCATGAGCATGGCCGAGAGGTACTGACTCGACCGATCCCCGCGCATCACAATCGGCGCAGCTTCCCAGCCTCCCCGCCTCCCAGCCTCCCCATGCACCGTCAGCGGCGGACACCCGGTCGGGCACTCGACGCGCACGCCGAGTTGACCGAGCGCATCGACCAGATCCTGGATCGGCCGCTTCGCCATGTGCTCATCGCCGGCAAGCGTCACCGGCCCAGGTACGAGCGCCGCCAGCGCCGTCAGGAACCGGACGGTCGTGCCGCTGTTGCCGACGAACAGATCGCGCGACGGCGCGCGCAGCCGCGACCGGCCACCGCGCACTATCCAGGTGGTGGCATCCTCTTCGATGACATCGATGCCGAGCGCCACGAGCCCGTCGCGCATGTGGCGCGTGTCGTCGCTCTGCAGCACGCCCTCGAGCCGGCTCTCGCCGTCGGCAAGCGCCGCGAGCAGCAGCGCGCGGTTGGTGATGCTCTTCGATCCCGGCACGCGCCACTCTCCGCGCGGCGGCGCGGGCAGCGGCATCATGCGCAACGGACCAGCGGGAAACGTCACGGGCAGACGTCAGCTCCGGAGACGCGGAACGGGCGGGTTCCGCTCGATGCCGAACTTGTGCTGGTGCCAGTGCGGATACGGCTCCGGCAGCGCACTGACCTCGTCGAGCCGCGTCATCTCCTCGGCCGTCAGCCGCCAGGTGGCCGCCGCCAGATTGTCCGTGAGCTGCGCCTCGTGCCGCGCACCGACGATCACCGTGTCGACCCCGGGTTTGTTCAGCACCCAGTTGAGCGCCACCTGCGACGGCGTGGCGTTGCGCTCCAGCGCAATCGCGTCGAGCACGTCGACGATGCGGTAGAGGCGGTCGTAATCGATGGTGCCCGGTGCGTCGAGATCGTTCAGGCGGCTGATCTCCGGACGCGTGTCGCGCCGGAACTTGCCGGTGAGCAGTCCCGCCTGCAGCGGACTCCACGCCATGATGCCCACGCGCTGATCGAGGCCCATCGGCACGATCTCGTGCTCGATCTCGCGCGCGACGAGCGAATAGTTGACCTGCTGCGCGACGTACCGCACCAGCCCGAGCCGCTCGGACACACCGAGCGCCTTCATGACGTGCCACGCCGAGTGGTTCGAGCAACCGACGTACCGCACCTTGCCCTGCGTCACCAGATCGTCGTACGCACGCATCGTTTCTTCGACCGGCACGAACTGATCGGGTTGATGGCAGATGTAGAGATCGATGCAGTCGGTCTGCAGACGCCGCAGGCTCGCCTCGCACGCCTCCATCAGGTGCCGGCGCGACAGGCCGATGTCGTGCGGCGCCTGCCCCATGCGCATGAACGCCTTGGTGGCCAGGACGAACTGCTGGCGCCGGCCCTTCAGCGCCTCGCCCAGGATTTCCTCGGACGCGCCGTACGAATACATGTCCGCCGTATCGATCGTCGTCAAACCGGCGTCCTGGCAGAGGCCGAGCATCCGCGACGCTTCCGAGACGCCGAGGTTGCCCATCTTGCCGAAACGATCGCGGCCGCCGATGGTCATCGTGCCGAAACTGAGCACGGACACGCTCAAACCCGAGTTGCCGAGGAGACGGTGTTCCATAAGAAGGCTGGGAGGCTGCAGGCTGGGAGGAGGCGGGAAGGCTACTCCGCCCTGACCGTCCTCGCCGGATATGAACCGAAGACCTTGAGTGACTTCGTCAGGCCGGCCACCTCGTCGAGCGCCTTCTGGACGTTCGGCTCGGCCACATTGCCCTCGAAATCGACATAGAACTGATACTCGAACGGACGCCCGGGACGCGGACGCGACTCGAGTTTCGTCAGGTTCAGCCCGTGGCCGGCAACAACGTTCAGCACCGCCAGCAGCGCGCCGCGTTCGTGCGACGTGACGAACATCACCGACGTCTTGCACACCACCCGTCGATCCCACGGCTCGGCCTCGCGGGCGATGACGAGGAAGCGCGTGTAGTTCTCGCGATGGTTCGCGATGTCGCGCCGCAGCACGTGCAGGCCGTGCAACGCCGCCGCCTCGGCACTCGCGATGGCCGCGTGGGTCGGATCGTTTTCCGCCTTGATGCGCTCGACGCTCATCGCCGTGTCGACGAACGTCTCGACCACGACGTCTGGCAGTGACGCGAGGAACGCGGTGCTCTGTGACAGCGCCTGGGGGTGCGAGTACACGCGCCTCAGGCTGTCGAGCGGCACGTCGGCGACGCCGATCAGGCACAGCTCGATGCGCAGCACTTCCTCGCCGATGATGGCCAGGTCGGTGTGCGAGAGCGCGTCGTAGGCGTCGTGCACCGACCCCGATGTCGTGTTCTCGATGGGCAGCATCGCGTAGTCGGCCGTGCCGGCGCGCACTTCCTCGAGCATCGCGCGAAACGTCTGCACGCCGCGGAACGTGGCGTGCGGCTGGCGCGGCGCGAAGAACCGGCGGCCCGCGATGTGACTGAACGCGCCCTCCGATCCCTGGAAGAGGACCGCGGCCGGCCGCGCACGGTTGGCCTGCGAGACCGGACCGAGCCGCACCTCCTGCGTGCGGACGGAATGGTCGAGCACCTCGCGCAGCACGCGCACGACGAACAGGTCGTCGAGCCCGGCCGCGCGCGCGCGCTCGGCCAGCCGCGCAATCTGCCGCGCCTCGCGCAGCACGTCGCGCAGGGGCGCGTTGGTTCGCACCTTGAAATCGGCCACGCGCCGGACCACATCCTGGCGACGCGCCAGCAGGTCGACCAGCTGGTCGTCGATGTCGTCGATCTGCACCCGCAGATCGGCGAGAGACTCGTCGGACATAAGGGGGGATTCTA
>CAZVHY010000054.1:0-3871 GCA_964627115.1 uncultured Solibacteraceae bacterium
CCGAGATCGAGACCGACCGGCGCCCGGACAACAGCGACGCGGTCTTCTGGAATCCCTTCCTCGCGAAGCATGTCGGCGATGAGAACCGTCTTGCGGCGGCTGCCGAGCAGGCCGATGTAGCGAACCGTCGTGTTCGCGGCGGCCAGCACGCAATCGGCGTCGAGTTTGTGCCCGCGTGTGGCCACGACGAGCCATGTCTCGTCGCCGTAGGGGAACGAGGCGATACTCTCGACGATTGGCCCCGTCACGACGCTCGCGTCGTCGAACCGCGCGGGATCGGCGAACTCCGGCCGATCTTCGAGAATCGTCACGTCGAAGTCGATCAGGCGGGCCTGCCGCGCCAGCGCCTTTGCCACATGACCGCCGCCAGCCACGACGAGGCGAGGCCGCCGGGCGACCGGCTCGACGAGCATCTCCGACGACTCGTCGATGGCGATCACGCGCGCCGTGCCGAGCCGCCGCTGCTCGATGGCGGCATCGCGCGCGCGTTCGTCGATCCGCACGTCGCCGAACGAGCCGACGAGCCGGCCGCCGGCCAGCACCGCAACGCGCCCGGCAAACTGCATGACATTCGCGCCGGTGCGATCGAAGCGTGTGACGAAGGCCATCGGCGGCCCTCCGCGCACGGCGTCAACGGCGTGCGGCAGTGCGTCCTCCGCACCGCAGGTCAATGCGTCGGCATGTGTCTCGATCAGAATCCACATCGTCCCGCCGCACACCAGGCCCGTATTCCACGCGAGCTCTTCGTTGAGCTGGTGCATGTGCAGCGCCCGGACGCCGGTGCGGATCACGTCGCGGGCCGTCACGATGGCGTCAGCTTCGACGCAGCCGCCGCCCAGTGTGCCGACGGGACGATCGACTGAATCGGCCGTCACGACCATGCGTGCGCCGACGACCTGCGGCGTACTGCCCTGGGTGCGCACGACGGTCGCGACCGCGAACGGCACACCCGCCAAATTCAGCTCGGTCATTCGTTCGTACGGCGAAGACACACGATCCGGCTTGCTCATGGCACTCTCCGGCCAACACATTCACGACAGCTTCATCTGCGGCACGACTTCGGCGCCGCCTCGACATTTCTGCACCCACACGGCGTATATGGCGCTTGTGTCCATGCGCGCCCATGATTACTCTAACTGCCTGCAGGAGAACCTATGCCGTACACGCTGTCCGTCAACGGCCGTGCCACCACGGTCGACGTGCCCGCTGACATGCCGTTGCTCTGGGTGCTTCGTGACGTCCTCGACCTGAAGGGAACGAAGTTCGGATGCGGCATGGCGCAATGCGGTGCCTGCACGGTTCACATCAACGGTGAAGCCGCGCGCGCCTGCGTGACGCCGGTGTCGGCCGTCGGCCTCGGCCGCATCACCACTATCGAAGGCCTGTCGACCGACGGCTCACACGCGCTGCAGCAGGCCTGGATGGCCAACGACGTGCCGCAGTGCGGCTACTGCCAGGCCGGCCAGATCATGTCAGCGGCCGCGCTGCTCGCGAAGACACCAAAGCCGACCGACGCGGACATCGACGCGGCGATGTCGGGCAACATCTGCCGCTGTGGCACCTACACGCGCATCCGCAAGGCCATTCACGAAGCGGCCGGCACGCGACAGGCCGATGCGGTGACGCCGCTCCACGTCATCGATACGCGCAGTTGAGACGAAGGACCTCGATCATGGCCACGACCTCGCCAACGCCGGCCCTCTCGCGTCGTTCGTTTCTCAGTGTGGCCGCCCTCGGTGGTGGCGGCCTGATGGTGGGCCTGTATTTCCGGCCCGCGTTCGGCGCCCAGGCGCAGCCCGGTCCCGCGCCGCTGTCACCGCACGCGTTCATCCGCATCGCGCCCGACGGCATCGTGACCATCATGTCGAAGAACCCTGAAGTCGGTCAGGGGATTCGGACGATGCTGCCGATGATCATCGCCGACGAGCTCGACGCCGACTGGACGTCGGTGCGCGTCGAACAGGCCGACGTCGATCAGGCGAAGTACGGTGTGCAGTTTGCCGGCGGCAGTCTGGCCACGCCGCAGAACTGGACGCCGATGCGTCAGGTCGGCGCCGCCGGACGTCATCTGCTGGTCGCCGCTGCCGCCGCGCAGTGGAATGTCCCGGCCGCCGAGTGCACGACATCGACCGGACGCGTCCACCATCGCGCCACGGGCCGCAGCGTGGGCTACGGCGAAATGGCGACTGCGGCCGCCTCGGTGCCGCTGCCCGCCCTCGCCACCCTTCGCCTCAAGGATCCGTCGGAGTACACGATCATCGGCACGCCGGTCGCCGGCGTCGACAACCTGAAGATCGTGACGGGCCAGAAGCTCTTCGCGATCGACTTCACGACGCCCGGCATGCTGCACGCGGTGTTCGAGAAGTGCCCCGTGTTCGGCGGCACGGTGGCGAGCGCCAATCTCGACGCGATCCGCGCAATGCCCGGGGTGCGGCACACATTCGTCGTGGCGGGTGGCACGGACCTGACGACGCTCGCACCCGGTGTGGCGATTGTGGCCGACACCTACTGGCAGGCGCGTACGGCGCGTGAGGCGCTGCAGGTCACGTGGAACGAGGGCCCCACCGCGACACAGAGCAGCAGCGGCTGGGCGCAGCGGGCCACTGAGCTCGGTCCACAGACACCAGCGCAGTGGATCCGCAACGACGGGGACGCGGACGCCGCACTCGCGTCGGCGGCAAAGACCATCGAAGCCGCGTACACGTATCCGTTCATCTCCCATGCGCAGCTCGAGCCCGAGGTGTGCACGGCGCAGTGGGCGAACGGCAGGCTCGAAATCTGGGCGCCGAGCCAGACGCCGGGCAACGCGCTCCAGGGCGTCACGCGCACGCTCGGCATCACCGAAGCCGACATCACCATGCACCAGTTGCGCGGTGGTGGTGGATTCGGCCGCCGGCTCACCAACGACTACGTCGTCGAAGCCGCGTGGATTGCGAAGGAAGTGAACGGCGCGCCGGTCAAGCTGCAGTGGACGCGCGAAGACGACATGCGGCACGACTTCTACCGCCCGGGCGGGTTCCACTTCTTCAAAGGCGGACTCGACGCGGCCGGCCATGTCGTGGCGTGGCGCAATCACTTCGTCACGTACGGCAGCGGCACCACCGTCGCGTCGCAGGCCGGGCACACGGGCACCGACTTCCCGGGCGGCTTCATCCAGAACTACGCGCTCGGTCAGTCCCTGATGCCGCTCGGCGTGCCGACCGGCGCCATGCGCGCGCCGCGCAGCAACGCCCTGGTCTTCGTGCTCGAAGGGTTCATCGATGAACTGGCCGTTGCGGCCGGCAAGGATCCGCTGCAGTTCCGGATCGATCTGCTGCACCAGCCGCAGATCGTCCCGCCGCCACCGGCTGGCCGGGCCGGCGGACGTGGAGGCGGCGGCGCGTCGTACAACGCCGCGCGGATGCGCGCGGTACTCGAAGCCGCGCGTGAGAGGTCTGGATGGCATTCGCGGGCGAGCCTGCCTGCGGGTCGCGGCATGGGCGTGGCGAGTTATTACAGCCACCAGGGCTACTTCGCGGCAGTGGTCGACCTGAGCGTGAACGCGTCGAAGGCCGTGCGCATCCACTCGGTGTGGGTCGTCGGCGACATCGGCAGCCAGATCATCAATCCCGGCAACGCCGCCAACCAGTGTGAAGGGTGCGTCATCGAGGCGATGAGTCACGTGATGAACTGGGAGATCACGATCGACGGTGGCAAGGTGGTCGAGAGCAACTTCCACCAGTACAACCCGACGCGCATGCCGCAGGCGCCGCCGAAAATCGAGAGCCACTTCGTCCTCTCGAGCAATCCGCCCACCGGCCTCGGCGAGCCGGCCATGCCGCCAGTCATCGGCGCCATCCCGAACGCGATCTTCGCCGCCACGGGCGATCGC
>CAZVHY010000054.1:3971-10776 GCA_964627115.1 uncultured Solibacteraceae bacterium
GCACGCGTCGCTGGTGGAAGCACCAGCGGATGCCCGCGCGTGCCGCGGTACGTGGCTACGACTGCAGCGCCCGTCGATTGATGCCTGGCGATCAGCGCCGCGACCGTCGACGGTCGGACGAACGGCATGTCCGCGGGGAGCACGAGCAGGGCGGCGCCGGGCGGAACCTCCGCCAGGCCTGTCTGAATCGACGAAAACATGCCGCGGCCGGGATCGACGTTGATGGTGACCGAGACGCGCGGATCGCGAACGAGCGGAACGGACTGGAGATCGTGCCGGGGCGGCGCGACCAGGATGACGCACGTGACACCGCCATCGAGGAGCGACCGCAACGTGTGCTGGAGCAGCGGCTCGCCCGCGAGATCGGCAACGAGCTTCTGGCTGCCGAACCGTCGCGCCGCGCCGGCCGCGGGCACCGCCGCTGCGACGGCGAGGGACGCCGGCGTCATCGGGGCAGCAGATCGTGAGCCGCGAGCTCGTCGCGGATGCGGTCGTCGATGTAGTGGACTTCGTCCGCCGCGCGGAACACGTGTTCCCAGCCGGTGACCGCCCCGCGGCTCCAGAGCACCACGACCTCGAGCCGCTGCCCTTCGCGATTGAACATCCACCAGTACTGGCCGGTCGGCTCCGGCCAGAAGCACTCGGCGTATCCCTCACCGGCGGCGACCACGTCGAGAGCCGTCAGGAGCGCGGCCACCGCGCGGGTCGTGTGCCAGCCGGTGACGGCGACATCAACCGATCCTTCGCGAAGCCTGATGGTGATCTGCTGCGGGCTCGCCTGCTCGATGACGACGTTCACGGCAACTCCAGACCTCGATCTTACCCGGCCGGCGCCGTGGAACGGTCAGATCACGGTGCCGTCGGGCACCACGCCGCTCTTCGGGATGATCACCACACCGTCGCGGATGTAGTACATCGGGTGATCGACGTTCTCGGGCTTGCCGTCCGGCGTGATCGTGACGTTACTGCCAATGCGCGCGTTCTTGTCGATGATCGCGTTCTCGATGCGGGTGTTGCTGCCCACGCCGAGCGCCGGCCGTCCCGCCGACGCGTTCTCGGCAATCGACTCGGCCGATTCGTAGTCGTCGCCGCCCATCATGATCGTGCGGTTCAGGTAGCTGCCAGGCCCGACGACGCTGCGGATGCCGATGATCGACTGCCGGATGTCGGCGTGCGTGATGATGCAGCCGTCGGAGATGATCGCGTGATCGATCTGCGCGCCGTTGATCTTCGACGCCGGCAGGAAGAGCGGGCGGCTGAAAATCGGCGACGCCATGTCGAAGAAGTTGAAGCGCGGCAGTTCCGACGCCAGCTCGAGGCTCGCCTCGAAAAACGCGCGGATGGTGCCGATGTCCTCCCAGTAGCCCTGGAAGACGTAGGCGAACACCTTGTGAGTGTCGATCGCCATCGGGATGATGTGCTTGCCGAAATCGGCGAACGTGTTGTCGAGCAGGTCGATCAGCACGTCGCGATTGAACACGTAGATGCCCATCGACCCGAGGAGCAGCCCTTCGCTGCCCTCGGCGATACCGAGCGCGGGGAACATCTCGCGCGGAATCATCAGCGAGTTCTGGACGTCGGGATCCTTCGGCTTCTCGACGAACCGCGTGATGCGCGAGTCCGTGTCGATCTGCATGATGCCGAGGCCGGCCGCTTCCTGCCGGCCCACGGGAATCGTGCCGAGCGTCACATCCGCGCCGGTGGCGATGTGCTGCGCGATGATCGTGTGGTAGTCCATGCGGTAGAGCTGGTCGCCGCTCAGCACGAGGACATAGTCGAAGTCGTGATTGAGCAGGTGCACCATGTTCTTGCGCACCGCGTCGGCCGTGCCCTGGTACCACGACGTGTCCGAGTGCGTCTGTTCGGCCGCCAGCAGTTCGACGAACGACTCGGTGAAGTGGTCGAACTTGTACGCCTGCGTGATGTGCCGGTGCAGCGACGCCGAGTTGAACTGCGTCAGCAGGTAGATGCGCCGCAGATCGGAATTGATGCAGTTGGAAATGGGGATGTCGACCAGGCGGTACTTGCCGGCCAGCGGAACGGCGGGTTTGGCGCGCTCCTTCGTCAGCGGGAAGAGCCGCGTGCCCGCGCCGCCTCCCATGATGACCGACAGCACACGATTGGTGTCTGGGGTGACCTTCGCGATCGTCGACGACATCCGTTCCTCCCGCTCCGCCACCGCACGGCCGCGCCGTGCGCTGCTCCGTTATACACCGGGACACCATCTCCCGAAGGGCTTCACACGTACGCCGCCGGCGCAACGGACACGTCGGGGTGGGCCAAGACACGACACGCCTGACGGGCAGGGACCAGTCAGGCGTGTCGAAAACGCGATCGATTCCGTCAGACGGTCGCGAGGAAATCGCGCGTCCACCGCAGGCTGGCTTCGGCGTGTTCCAGGTTGATGCGCTGGGCCTCCGGATTCGGACCGCCGCGTCCACCACCCGCGGGTGCGCCGCCCTGGCGCCCCCCGGCCGCAGGCGCACCCGCCGCGGCCTGCCCTCGACCGCCACCGCCGCCCGCTGGAGCGCCACCACCGCCGCCACGCCCCTGCGCTGGCGCAGGGACCGGACGCGGCTCCCCCTTCTCGCACAGTGACAGGAACCGCGAGAACTCCCACGCCGGCGTGTTCCGGAAGATCTCCCACGCCTCGGGGTTGCGGTACGCGAACGGCCGCGGCGTGTTCGACACGATCACCTCGAGATTGATCGTCTTGCCCGGGCACTGCTGCACGAACTTGCGCAGATAACCCGGCATGTCGATGTTGCCGTCGCCCATGCGGCACCACTGCACCTCGGCGCCGCGTTCGGAGACGAACACGTAGCTGTCGCGCATATGGCTCGTCAGCACGTACGGCGCGAGCGTTTCGAGCGTGAGGTGCGGATCCTCAATCGTCCACATCGCGTTGCCGGAGTCGATCGTCGCGCCGACGAAGTCCTTGCCCGACTCCTCGATCAGCCGCTTCAACTCGCGGGCCTGCATGTCGCCCGCGTGGTTCTCGACGCTGATCTTCACGCCCGAGTCGACGATGCGCGAACGCGCGCTCTTGAGGACCTTCACGACCTCGTCGATGTGACGGTCGATGTTCGAGCTGCGATCGGCCTGCGTGCCGAGGAAGCAGCGCACGAGCGGCGACCCGAGAATCTTCGCCGTGTCGACCATACGCAGGATCTGCTCTTCGGCCGTGCCGGCCGCCTTGTCGAACGAACTCGACGTCGGACAGATCGATCGCATGCCGACCTCGAGCGCAATGCCGAGCTCGTCGGCGCGCGCGCGAACGGCCTTCACGTTTGCCGGGTCGAGCGCGACCTGCCAGTCGGCGCTGCCGAGGAAACGGATTTCACTGAACTGGACGACATCGATCTTCATCCGCGACGCGAAGTCGAGGATCTGCATCGGCGTCCAGTTCTGTGCGCCGACACTGAACGTGTCGAGTCCGAGTCGTGGCCGTGCGGCCGTCGTCCCGGACTGGAGGGTCGCACCGGCCGCCTGCACGGCGCCCGACGATCCCACGGCGATCGCTGCTGCACCCATGGTTTTCAGAAAGGTTCGACGGTCCGCGGGGACGCGTGACTGATGGTTCATAAATTCTCCCGGATATCGGGCTATACGATAACGCGGCTCGGGAGAGTTTGAAAGAAGGCGGGGAGGCGGCAGGCGGGAAGGCATTACACTGAGGCCTATGCCGCTCATCGACCCGGGGAAGAAGGCGCCGGCGTTCACGCTGAAGGACCAGGACGGCAAGACGCATGCTCTGGCCGACTATGCGGGGCGTCCCGTGGTGCTCTACTTCTACCCGAAAGACGACACGCCGGGATGCACGACCGAAACGTGCGAGTTCCGCGACACCCTGCCTCGATTCGAAACCTCGAATGCCGTTGTGCTGGGGGCCAGCATTCTCGATACCGCGAGCAAGGCGAAGTTCGCGGCCAAGCACCACGTCACGTTTCCGCTGCTGGCCGACGAGGACAACACCGTGGCCGAGAAGTACGGCGTGTGGCAGGAGAAGTCGCAGTACGGCCGGACCTACATGGGCATCGTCCGGACCACCTATCTGATCGGCCCGGACGGCCGCGTTGCGCGCCGCTGGGACAAGGTAAAAGTCGATGGCCACGCCGCCGAGGTGCTGGCGGCTGTCAAGGAGCTGGAATCATGACCCGACGACTCGCGCTCGCCTTTTCGTTCGCTGTCGCACTTCCCCTCGCCGCGCTCTCGGCCCAGGAACCGACGAAGGAAACGGTCGACGGCATCCGCAACTTCACGAACGTCAGCCCGACCATCGCGTGCGCCGGTGCCACCGAAGCTCGCGTGATCCCGGAACTGGCCAAGCGCGGTTACAAGGCCATCATCAACCTGCGGCAGGCCAGCGAACAGGGCGCCGACATCGAGGGCACTCGGGCCGCGGCCGAGGCCGCCGGCCTCCGATTCGTCCATCTGCCCCTCAATCCCCAGCAGCCCGAGCCGGCCGTTGTCGACAGCTTCCTGAAAGCCGTGGCCGATCCGGCAAATCAGCCGACGTTCATCAACTGCGGCAGCGCGAGCCGCGTGTCAGCGCTGATGATTGCCAAGCGGATGCTGTCTGACGGCTGGACCGAGGAACGCGCACTGGCCGAAGCCGCGGTGATCGGACCGCCGTCCCCGGCCCTGCAGGAGTTCGCGCTGAAGTACGTGGCCTCCAAAAAGTAGGGGCGGGCCTTGTGCCCCGCCCATACCCGTGCGCTGCGAGCGCGTTCCAGGGCCGGCACGAGGCCGGCCCCTACGGCACCTGCACATTCAACGTCAGCGTCCGGTCGCGCCGGATGAGGACGTCTTCCGTGTAGGTAGCCGCGCCGGCGCGCCGCACCTCGATGCGATGCCGGCCCTCGGGCAGTTCGATCGTGAACCGGCCCTGCTCGGCAGCGCCGGCCCATCGCTCGCCATCGATGAACACCTCGGCGTCCGACGGCTGGACGCGCAGCGTCAGCGTGCCGAAACGCGTGGGCGCCGGGCGTACGGCCCTTGGCGCAGGCAGGTCGCGCGGCGCTGACGCGCGGGGCCGCACCGCCGGTTCCTCGTCGCGCACGTCTTCGAGATCGTCGGGCGGTACCGGCGGCTCCGACCGTTCACCGGGCGCCAGCGGCTGCATGGTCAGCCGGATGCGCTGGTCGTGGCCGGGCCGGAGATACAGGTGCTGCTCTTCGGTGCGGTATCCCTCGAGATACACCGTGATGGTGCGTCCGCCGGGCTCGAGCCGCAGGCGCTGGAACACCCCGTCGAAGTCGTCGACCAGACCCGCGTAGTAGCCGTCGACGAACACCTGCGCCTGACGCGGCTCGGCATCGATGCGGAGCGAGGCGAGCGTGTCGTAGACGCCGTAGTAGCGATAGGGATACCCGTACGGTCCCCATGGTCCCCGCTGATACCAGGGATCGTGGCGCCAGTACGAGTAGTAGCCGTAGCCGCCAATGATGACAACCGGCGCCACGCGGCGATACCGGCGCTGGGCTTCGGCCGTGATGGGCGTTGCCGCAACGAACACGAGCGCGGCCAGCGCGGTGACGAGCATGAACGAACGGGAACGTTTGGAAGTCACGACTGACACTCCCGGCAGGCGCTGACGGCATTGCAAGGCAGGTACCACTGAACAACTTTCGCGGGATCGACGGAGGCCGGAACGTCGTCGACACCAGCCGAAGACACCGCCCACCGGCCACAGGACAATTTCCGCTCACGCCGGTAGTCGATTCGAAGTAGTGCGATGCGCGCAGCGACGCCGATAAGATGCGTCCTCATCACACGGAGGGTCCATGCAGATTCCCACCGAGCCGATCGGGAGCATCCCGCGTCCGGCCGAGCTCATCACAGCCTGGGGCGAGCGGCGGGCCGGACGGCTGTCGGCCGAGGCATTCGACGAGATCGCCGGCCGGGCGCTTCGCGACACCATCCGCCGGTTCGAGGCCACGGGCTCGCCGGTCATCACCGACGGCGAGCAGACGAAGTCGAGCTTCGCCACCTACCCGCTCGACGGCGCGTCGAATCTCGCCGCCGACGGCGTGGTCATTCCGTTCAAGGACGGGCACACGCGCCAGCTGCCGCGGCTGGTCGCCGGTCCGTTCCGCTACGCCACGCACGCCTCGGCGTATCTCGCCGCGGCGAAGCGACTGGCGACGAAGCCGGTAAAGCAGGCGGTCATCTCGGCCTCGGCCGTGAGCCTGCTGTATCCGCAGGGGGGCGTGCCCGGGTACAGCCACGAGTCGTTCATCGAGGATCTGGTGAACGAGGCCGACACCGACGTCCGCGAGTGCCTCGCCGGCGGCGCCGACAGCGTGCAGATTGACTTCACGGAAGCGAGACTCTCGCTGAAGCTCGATCCATCGGGTGGCCTGCTCGACCAGTTCGTGGCGCTCAACAACCGCGTGCTCGAACGATTCGACTCCGCCGACCAGCAGCGCATCGGCGTTCACACCTGCCCGGGCGGCGATCGGGACTCGACGCACAGCGCCGACGTGGACTATGCGGATCTGTTGCCCGTCCTGTTCCGCCTCAACGCGGGTCGGTTCTACGTCCAGCTGGCGAGCGAGCGCGATCCGGAGCGCGTGCTCGGCCTGATCCGCGATCACCGGCAGCCGCACCAGACGGTGTTCGTCGGGGTGACCGATCCGATCGATCCGACCATCGAGACGCCGGAGCAGGTCTGCGACCGCGTCCTGCGCGCCGCCCGCTACATCCCCGTGGCGTCTCTCGGCACGACTGACGACTGCGGGTTCTCGCCGTTCGGCGACGATGTCTCGACGGCGCGCGACATCGCGTTCGCGAAGATTCAGGC
>CAZVHY010000054.1:10876-18689 GCA_964627115.1 uncultured Solibacteraceae bacterium
CGTTCGGCGACGATGTCTCGACGGCGCGCGACATCGCGTTCGCGAAGATTCAGGCGCGCGTCGAAGGTACCGCGCTGGCGGGCGAACGCTTGTAACCCCGGAAACACGGACCACACGGAAGGCATGGAAACACGGAGGGCAACGGAGACGCGGAGGCGCTCATGGCCTCATCCTCTGTGTTCCACGGCCCTCCGTGTCTCCGCGTCCTCCGCGTTTCCGCTAACATAGCGGGACTATGGCGCCTGGGACGCCGCCGGACACCGCGGTCCGGCAGGACTTCATTCGAGACATCATCACCGCCGACAACGAGAGCGGGAAACACGCGGGGCGCGTAGCCACGCGCTTCCCGCCCGAACCGAACGGCTACCTGCACATCGGCCACGCCAAGTCGATCTGCCTGAACTTCGGCATTGCCCGCGACTTCGCCGGCACGTGCAACCTCCGGTTCGACGACACGAACCCGGTGACCGAAGACACGGAGTACGTCGAGTCGATTCAGGCGGACGTGCGCTGGCTCGGCTTCTCGTGGGACGACCGGCTCTACTACGCGTCGGACTATTTCGAGCAGCTCTACGCCTGCGCCGAAGAGCTCGTGCGCAAGGGACTGGCGTACGTCGACAGCCAGAACGCGGACGAGATCCGCCTCAACCGCGGCACGCTCAAGGAGCCCGGCCGCAACAGTCCACATCGCGAGCGATCGGCCGACGAGAACCTCGATCTGTTCCGCCGCATGCGCGCCGGCGAGTTCGCCGACGGCGCGCACGTGCTGCGCGCGAAGATCGACATGGCGTCGCCCAACATCAACATGCGCGACCCGATCCTCTACCGGATCCGGCGCGCGCACCATCACCGCACGGGAGACGCGTGGTGCATCTACCCGATGTACGACTACGCCCACCCGCTCTCGGACGCCATCGAACGGATCACGCACTCGATCTGCACGCTCGAGTTCGAGGATCACCGGCCGCTCTACGACTGGCTCGTCGCCAACACGTCGCTCGCCGGCCGGCCGCAGCAGATCGAGTTCGCGCGGCTGAACCTCAACTACACGATCACGAGCAAGCGGAAGCTCCTGCAACTGGTGACCGATCGCCACGTGGCTGGATGGGACGATCCGCGCATGCCGACCATCTCGGGCATGCGGCGCCGCGGCTTCACGCCGGACGCGATCCGTCGCTTCGCCGACGAAATCGGCGTCGCCAGGCGCGAGAACGTCGTCGACGTCGGACTGCTGGAGTTTTTCGTCCGCGAGGATCTCAACCGGCGCGCGCCGCGCGCCATGGCCGTGTTGCGGCCGCTCAAAGTCGTCATCGAGAACTTCCCCGAGGACACGACCGAAAACGTCGCACTCGCCAATCATCCAGACGATGAGTCGATGGGCACGCGGACGGTGCCGTTCTCACGGGTGATCTACATCGAGCGCGATGACTTCCTCGAAGACCCGCCAAAGAAGTTCTTCCGGCTCGCGCCCGGACGGGAGGTCCGCCTGCGCGGCGCGTACTTCATCACGTGCCGCGAGGTCGTCAAGGATGCAGACGGTGCGATCGTCGAGCTGCGCTGCACGTACGATCCAGCCACGCGCGGCGGCGACGCGCCCGACGGGCGCAAGGTGAAGGGGACATTGCACTGGGTGTCGGCGGCGCATGCGGTCACCGCCGAGGTGCGGCTCTACGACCGGCTGTTCGATGTCGAAAGCCCGGGCGCCGGCGACGTCGACTTCATCACGCAGATCAATCCGGCGTCGCTCGAGGTGATTGCCGACGCGAAACTGGAGCCGTCGCTGGCCGCAGCGCCGGTCGGCGCGCGCTTCCAGTTCGAGCGGCTCGGCTACTTCGCGGTCGACTACGACTCGACCACGTCGCGTGCCGTGTTCAACCGCACGGTGACGCTGAAGGACACGTGGCGGGGTACGTCAGGTACGTTGGGTACGTCAGGTACATGAGGTACGTCGGGCGTATGGTCATCCGCACCCCACGTACCTGACGTACCCAACGTACCTGACGTACCCGACGTACCCGCTCTTAGAACTTCACTCCCGCCGACAACCAGATGCGTCGCGGCTCCTGACGATTGCTGTACGCCGAGCTGTACGACACGGCGCCCGTCGTGGGGTTCGTGTACGCGAGGTACTGCAGGAAGTCGCGGTTCGCCAGGTTGTAGATCATCGCGTTGATGACCAGGTTCCGCGAGACGTCGAACGACGCGCCGAGGTGGTAGATCTCGTAGGCCTGGTACGGACCGAGCGCCAGGGCCTGGGCGGAGGTACCGCGGTCGCGCTCGCTACGCGCCTCGGCGCGCAGCCACGTGGCAAACCTGTTGGTGGCCTGCAGCCGAAGGTTCGCGTTCGCCATGTGCTTCGGCGTGTTGAGCAGCCGGCCGCCGACGCCTTCACCGCTCTTCACCTCGCTGTCGGTGTAGGTGTAGTTCGAGGTGAGCGTGACGCGCGGACCGAACGCGATGCGCACGTTCGTCTCGACGCCACGAGTGACCGCCCTGTCGACGTTGATCGACTGGCCGAAGAGATCGACATTGGGCCAGAGCCCGTAGTCGGCACAGCCCGGACGGTCGGGCGAGGCGGCGAAGCTGCAGTTGGGCAACCCTTCGCCGCTGGCGATCTTGTCCTTGAACGCGTTGTTGAAGAGCGTCACGCCGCCGCTGAACGCGTTCGCCGCGTAGTGAACGGCGAACTCGGTCGACGTGCTGGTCTCCGGCTTGAGGTTCGGCGATCCCACGAGCGGGATGCGGCCCTGGCCACCGAAGCCGTTGATGCCGTCGGCAATCTGCTCGAGGCGCGGCGTCTTGAAACCGCGGCTCACGCCACCCTTGATCGTCCACTGCTGCACCGGGTTCCACACCAGGTACGCGCGCGGGCTCGGCTTGCCGCCGAACGTGCTGTGGTGGTCGTAGCGCAGCCCCATCGTGAGCGCGACCTGGCGCGCGAACCGCCACTCGTCCTCGGCGAACATCGCGTTCTGCGTGAACTCGAACGGCGCCTCGGCCACGCCGTCGACCATGCGGGCCCGCCAGATCTGGCCCCCGACCGTGAGCGTGTGCGCGCCGCGCACCGTCAGGAACTTCGAGTTGAGCATCGTGTTCGTGCCCTCGAGCGTGCGGGGCGTGCCGGCCTCGTCGGGCCGCGTGGCGATGAACGGGATCGTGCGTCCGATGGTCTCGGTGGTGTTGCGGGTAATGTCCGATTCGAGCACGCCGAACGCCAGCCGCCAGGTGTGCGCGAAGACCGCCTGGTACCGGTTGTACTTCTGCTCCGGCAGGTAGCCGCCGATCTGCGTCGGCGTGTCGACCGTGCCGAGGCCGCTGGTGGCGTTGTCGTACTTCTGCCACGCGCCGTCCACGTCGAACGTCAGGTCGTGGTGCGCGTGCGGCATGGCCGTCAATTTCGCGCCGGCCGTGCGGATATCGGCTGTCCCCGGGCTGCCGCCGATCCCCGCAATCGGAATCGGGTTGTTGTTCTGGTCGAGATACGAGAGGCTCGATGCCGCACGGTGCTGTGAGCTGCCGCGCAGCGCGATGCCGAGCCGGTTGGCGATGATCGGCCCATTGAGGAAGATCGCGCCCTTGCCGTCGTTCCCGAAGTCCGAGTTGCCCTGCATCGTGCCGTCAAACGTGGTCGACCCCGTCCAGCGAGGCGCGATCTTGCGCGTGATGATGTTGACGACGCCGCCCATGGCGTCCGAGCCGTAGAGCGTGGACATCGGGCCGCGTACGACCTCGATGCGCTCGATCGCGTCGACCGGCGGCATGAAGCTCGTCGACGTCTCGCCGAATCCGTTCGGCGTCACGTTGCCCGGCGCGTTCTGCCGGCGCCCGTCGATGAGCACCAGCGTGTAGTCGCTCGGCATGCCGCGCATGCTGATGTTCAGACCGCCGGTCTTACCGGCGCCGCCGTCAATGTCGACGCCTTCGACGTCGACCAGCGCGTGCGCCAGGCTCGTGTAGCGCCGCTCCTGCAGGTCGTTCACGCCAAGCACCGTGATGCTGGCCGGCGCGTCGCGCGTGATCTGTTCGAACCCCGAGGCGGTCACGACGACCGGCTCGGCCTGAAACGACAGCGCCTGGATGGCAATCGTCCGGCTGTCAATCGAGTACCACGTGATGTTCACGCCCTCGAACATCGTGTCGAGCGCCTGGGCCACCGTACGGAACCCGCTGACCGGCTTCGACATCATGCCCGCTGGCAGATCCTGCCGGATGGTGAACACCAGGCCGGTCTGCGCTTCCACGCGCGCCACGGCCTCGGCCACCGGCAGGGACGGCAACTGCCAGTCCTGCCGCGTCTCGATCGTCGCCCGGCGTCCAGCGTCGCTGGCCGGCGTCTGTGCATGGACGGCGGCCGGCACGGTCATCGCGACCGCCACCAGCATCGCCAGTCCTCTCATCGTCTTCTTCATGTTTGCCAACCTTCTGCATCCCTGCCTGCCGCTGGGGTAAATGAGTGCGGTCAGAGGGCTAAATGAGACAAATCTCATAACATTTGGTAAGGTATCCGACCAATGCGGTCGGCTATATCGCGATCCGGCCACATTGCCACGCGAAGTGGCCAGCCTCGAACAGGACACCCAGGGAGACCATCTGCAATGCCGTCCGGAAGTTCCCGCGGGAGCCGTGTTGGGCGTGGCCAGCCAGCCGGGGTGTCGATGACGCGGCTGTCAGGCTCGACGCCGTTGCCGGCGGCCGCGACCGGACGGCTGATTTACGCGACGGAGGGCTCGGTGGTGGTCGAATCGGGCGGGAGCGCCTGGCCGCTCGAGCGGGACCGGGCGGCCTGGCTGCCAGCCGGCGTCGACGGCCAGCTCACCGCGCGCGTCCGGGCGGCGGTGGCCATCATTCCCGTGGTCCTGCCCGCGAACCGTGCGCCAGGCCCGGTCGTCGTGACCACGCTCCTGCGGGCGCTCGTTGGACGCCTCGTCGCTGACGCGGGTTCAGGAGCCGCTGCCTCGTCCGACGGCCCGCTGCAGGCAGCGCTGGCCGACGAGCTCCATCGCCTGCCCGGCGCCCCGGACGTGGCGCCGGTCGTGACCGACGCGCGTCTCAGAGTGCTCGCCGACAGACTCCTGCAGCCCGATGGTCTCCGGATGACGCTCGCCACGGCCGGCCGTGAGGTGGGCATGAGCTCGCGCAGCCTCACCCGGCTCGTGCGCCGGGAAACGAGCGTGTCTTTCGTGCGCTGGCGCCAGACCTTACACGTCGCTGCCGCCCTCACGCAGCTGGCCCAGGGAGAACCGGTGGCCACGGTCGCCTACGCCATCGGCTACGAAAACCCGAGCGCGTTCATCGCGATGTTCCGCCGCGTGACGGACATGACGCCGTCCCAGTACGCCCGCCAGCTCCAGCGCCAGCAACAGGCGACCAGACCGAGGAGGCCGCTGCGCGGCTCGCGTGTGGAGGTGCTGGCGGGACTGGCAACGGCGGTGGGCGAGTACGCCGGCTGGTTGTCGTTCATCGTGTGACGGACGCGCCCCATCTGTCGCAGCCGCGGCTACGACCGTCTATCGCCCCTCAGGCGCCGTATATCGATAGACGTTCGTCTCTCTCGGCTCGAAGCCAATCCGTCGGTACAGGCGGTTGGCGACGTCGCGCGACGGTCGCGACGTGAGTTCGATCGTCCGCGCCCCGCGCGCGACGGCCACGCGGATCGCCTCGCGGCTGAGCGCTTCGCCGACACCCCGACCACGCACACTGCCGTCGACAACGACGTCTTCGATCCAGGCACGCACGCCGGTCGGAATGCGAAAGACCGCAATGGTCAGCGCGCCGACGATGCGTCCGGCGTTCGCCGTGTCACGCGCCACGAGAAGCGTCGAACAGTTGGAGTCGACAATCTCGGCAAGCTCCGCCTCGCCGGGGACGGAGGCCGACGACGAGAGCTGCGGCACGAGACGTTGCATGGCCGCGATCAGTTCGTCGTCGACAACCGTGGCGCGCGCGATCGCAATGTCAGCAGTTCCGGTCATGGAGCGCCTTGTATCACGGAAGTCGTCGTCTTCACCGCTCTCGTCGCGATGAACGACGGCGCGTACATCGACAGCGGACGGCCGGGCCAATCGTCCTCATAGAGGTGCGTGAGCACGAGACCCGCCTCGGCCTGCCCGCCGACTTGCGCTTCGAGCGAGTGACTGAACACGAGCGGCTCGCCGCGCGCCTCGAGCGCGTGCAGCTCGTCGGGCGACAGGTGTGTCGTGTCGCTGTACGGCAGGCGATGCCGCGGCACCAGTTCGCCGCGTGCCGACGCGCCCTCATCGAAGATGAACGTGATCGGGTTGAGGAATCCCGTGAGCAGGATGCCACCGGGCGCGAGCACGCGCGCGACTTCGCGCCACACGGCGTGGACGTCCGGCACGAAGCAGTTCGAGCACGGGTGCACGACGAGATCGAACGCGCCGTCGGCGAACGCCTCGAGGTTGCGCATGTCGCCGAGCACCGTCTCGATCGCCAGCCCCTCGCGATCGGCGACGCGCCGATCCTGCGCGAGTTGACGAGGCGAGTTGTCGAGTACGGTGACGCGGGCGCCGGCAGCCGCGAGGATTGGCGCCTGCTGACCGCCCGATCCCGCCAGACACAACGTGCGCGTGCCCTCGAGCGCCGGAAACCACGTACGCGGCACGGCGCGGCGCACCGTGAGCAGGATCTGCCATTCGCCACGGCGTGCGGCCGCAATCTCGGATGGCGTCACGGGAATCGTCCAGACGTCCCCGCGCTCGACCAGCCGATCCCACGCCTGCCGGTTGTACGTCGCCACATCAGTCGTCATCGCGGTCGATCGTACTTGATGCGGTTCGAGCCGGCGAGGCCGTCGTTCGGAGATAAGGTATGCACATGCTGACTGCCCGCACCTGTGCGACCGGCGCCATCGCCGCGCTGGCTGTCGTGACCGTGTCACTGGCGATCGGCGCCAGCACCGACGCGCGACGCGCCACGCCGGCGCCGCAGGCCCCTTCGACATCGTCACCGTGGGCGGACTGGGTCGAACCCGGCTTCCCGTTCTTCTCGTCGGTTCTCGACGCCCGGAACCTCGGCGCAGACTGGCCGTCCGACAACCTGACACCGCGGGGGCTCATCCTCAACCTCGGCCGCGGGATGTGGGCCGCCTTCGACCCGGACCTGCTTCGCGTCGCGGCAATCTGGACCGGCACGGGCGTCACGCCCGCCAGCATGGCGCAGGTGTCGTATCACAACGCTGGCGAACGCCCGCCCATCGGACAGGGCCGGCTTCCGGTCATTGCAGGCACCACGTGGATGGCCAACGGGCTCTATGCCGGATGGCAGCGCGGTACGGATATCACGCGTGCCGATCCTCGTCCCCTGGCGCCCGACGCCGGCGAGCTCGGCCGCGGCCCGCTCGCGGGCGACCACGGCCGCTTCCGCGCCATTCGCCTGACGCTCGACGGCGTCGTGCTCGAGTACGACGTGCAGGGCACGGCCATCGAAGAGCAGATCGTCGCGCGTCCGCGGGGCGCCGATACCGTCGTTGAACGACGCTTCCGTGTGGGCGCGCGCACGGCGCCGCTGTCACTCCTCGTGGGCCATCGTCCCGAAGCCGCGGGCCCGCTGCACGTCGTCGTCGCTGGCAACGACGCGGCCTCTCTCGAGCGCGAAGCCGATGGCCTGCTGGTCGCGCGCGTGACCGCGGGCGCCGCGCCACTGACGTTCACGGTGGCCATCAGCGCCGACGCGACCGCGACGACGCCGGGCCTGCTGGCAGACACGGCGCCGCCCGCGGCGCGCTGGCCGGAAGCCGTCACGACGCGCGGCACCCTCTCCGCCTCGACCGACGCGTTCGTCGTCGATCGCGTCG
>CAZVHY010000055.1:0-12843 GCA_964627115.1 uncultured Solibacteraceae bacterium
TCCGCATCGCGGTGGCCGAAACGTTCGACGTGATCGTGGAGCCGTCGGGAGGCGAGGCCTTCACGATCTTCGCGCAGGCCATGGATCGAACAGGTTTCGCGGCAGGCGCATTGGCGACGCGCGACGGCCTGCGTGCGCCGGTTCCGGGTCTCGATCGTCGTCCAGTTCTCACGATGGCCGACATGGGACACGGAGAGCACGCCGAGCACACGCTATCCGAACGGAGCCCCGGGTCTTCAGACCCGGGGGACTCGACACCTGATCCCCACGCGGGCCACGCGATGCCGGCCGCGCCAGCCGCTGCGGCCGATCCTCACGCCGGTCATGGCGCTGCGACCGCGACGCCGGTGGCGCCGACACCGGCGCATCCCCAGACACACCCGGTCAGCGAACGCGGCAATCCGCTGGTCGACATGCAGACGGACATGCCGGTATCGAAGCTCGACGATCCGGGCCTCGGTCTGCGCGACAACGGGCGCCGCGTCCTGACCTACGCGGATCTCCGGAGCCCGTTCGACGATCCCGACGGCCGCGATCCGTCGCGCACCATCGAACTGCACCTGACCGGTCACATGGAGCGGTTCTCGTGGTCGTTCGACGGCATCCGGTTCGCGGACGCCGAGCCGCTGCGTCTCGCCTACGGCGAACGTGTCCGCATCGTGCTGGTCAACGACACGATGATGGCGCACCCGATCCATCTGCACGGCATGTGGAGCGACCTCGAGGATGACGAGGGGCGGTTCCTCGTGCGCAAACACACGATCGACATGCCGCCCGGCAGCCGGCGCAGCTATCGCGTGACGGCCGACGCGCTCGGACGATGGGCGTATCACTGTCACCTGATCTTCCACATGGACGCGGGCATGTTCAGGGAAGTGCGGGTGGAGGAGGAGGGACACAGATGCTGCGAGCATTAGCGCGCGGCCGGGTTCGACGACCGACTACCGACGACCGGCAAACCGTGTGTCGTAGCCGGCGGGCTTCATGCCCGCCGGATACCGCGGGGCGTAAAGCCCTGCGGCTACGAATGTCATTGTCGCTGGCACTCGCGCTCCTCATGGCGTGCAGCACCAGCGTCGCCGCGCAGCACGTCCACCCCGACCCGGCGCCCGTCGAGACGCCGGCGCCGGCCGCGCTGCCATCGTTCATCCCGCCCGTCACGGATGCCGATCGCGAGGCTGCGTTCCCTGATCTCGGCACCCACGCGCCACACGGCACGTCCATCACCGCGTTCGCGCTCGTCGATCGGCTCGAATGGACGCCATCGGCGGCGACGTCGGGCTTCGCCGTCGATGCCCATGGCTGGGTCGGCGGCGATCTCGATCGCCTGTGGTTCCGGTCGCATGCCTCGCGTGATGTCGGCGGCCAACGCTCGGGCCGCGCAGAGGTGTTCTACGGAAGGGCGGTCGCGCGCTGGTGGGATGTCGTTGCCGGCGTCAGACAGGACGTCGGTGCCGGGCCTGCGCGCACGTGGGCCGGCGTCGGCGTGCAGGGGCTCGCGCCGTTCTGGTTCGACGTGCGTGCGATGGCCTACGCCGGTGCCGCGGGTCGCGTGCACGTGCAGTTCGACGCCGACTACGACCTGCTGATCACGAACCGTCTCGTGCTGCAGCCGTCCGCATCACTCGGCCTGCGCGCCGGCCGCGATCCCGATCGTCGACTCGGTGCGGGATGGAGCGGCGTCGAGGCCGGCGTCCGATTGCGATACGAACTGCGTCGCGAGTTCGCGCCGTACGCGGGCGTCACCTGGCAGCGCGCGCTCGGGAGCACCGCCGCGATCGAACGCGATGAGGGCAAAGCCGCCAGTGACACGCGCGCCGCTGTCGGTCTGCGTGTCTGGTTCTAGGAGCCCGGCACGATCCACGGCGTCACGTACGCCTGGAGCAGGACGAGCAGGCCCACGAGCGACGCCAGGGCCACGCTGTGCCAGAACACGCTGCGCAGGATGGCGCCTTCGTGGCCCTGCTGTCCCGTCGCCACGCCGGCGACGACGATCGATTGCGCGTCGATCATCTTGCCCATCACGCCGCCGGAGCTGTTGGACGCCGCTGCGAGCACCGGTGAAACGCCGAGCTGGTCGGCCGTAATCTGCTGCAGGTTGCCGAAGAGCACATTCGACGATGTGTCGCTGCCGGTCAGCGCGACGCCGAGCCAGCCGAGGAGCGGCGAGAAGAACGGGAAGAGCACACCCGTGCTCGCGAAGGCAAAGCCCATTGCGGCGTCGAGTCCGCCGTAGCGCGTGGTGAAACCGAGCGCCATCATGGCCGCAATCGTCACGAGCGACCAGCGGACGCGCCAGAGCGTGCGCACGAACAGGCGCGCGAGCGTGCCGAGACGGACACCCAGGAGCGTACCGGCGACGATGCCCGCGAGGATGAGGCTCGTGCCGGTGGCCGAGAGCCAGTTGAAGACGAAGATCGCGTCTTCGGCGCGCGGCTCGGCCACGACCGGCGGCGCGCGGAACACCTGCTGATGCAGGAAGGGCACCGGCCAGCGGCCGATCGACAACGAGTCGAGCCAGGCCTTGAACGACGGCAGGCCCCAGATGAAGACCAGAATCGACAGCACGACCCACGGCATCCACGCGCGCAGCACGACCGCCCGCGAGTGCGTCATCGTCTGAGATCCGGTGGCGTCGTCATGATCGAAGCGCCACGTGGTCGGCGGGCGCCAGAAACGGAGCAGGATCACGAGCGAGCCAATCGAGACGAGGGCCGCGATGATGTCGACCAGCCATGGCCCGTGATAGTTGCTCACGAGGAACTGGAACAGGCCGAACGTGGCGCCCGACACGAGACACGCCGGCCAGACTTCGCGCATCGATTTCCATCCCGCCATGGCCCAGATGAGCCAGAAGGGGACGATCAGGGAGAAGACCGGCAGCTGACGGCCGACCATCGCGCTGAGATCTTCGATGGGCAGACCGGTCACGCGTGCCAGCGCGATGACCGGCGTGCCGAGCGCACCGAACGCCACTGGCGCCGTGTTGCCGATGAGCGCGAGGCTTGCGGCCTTGAGCGGACGGAATCCCAGGCCGATGAGCATGGCGGCCGAAATCGCCACCGGCGTGCCGAAGCCGGCCGCGCCCTCGATGAACGCACCGAAGCTGAACGCGATGAGCAGCACCTGCAGGCGGCGGTCGCTCGCCAGGTCGGCAATCGACCCCTTCACTACCTCGAACTGCCCGGTGTGGACGGTGATGTCGTAGACGAAGATCGCGCCGAGCACGATCCAGCCGATCGGAAACAGCCCGTAGGCCGCGCCGTTACCGGCGGCGGCGAGCGCGAGCGGCGCTGGCATCCCGAACGGCCACATGGCAATCGCCAGCGCCGACGCCAGCCCGACAACGGCCGCCATGTGCGCGTGAATCCTGGTGAATGCGAGCAGCTCGAGCAGCACGACCACGGGGATCGCTGCGACGAGCGCCGAGAGAAAGATCCCGCCAAGCGGGTCGTACTGCTGAGTCCACGCCACAGGGCCGCCAGTCTGTTGGGAAATGCGGCGCGCATTATATGCCGTTCGCCGCTGAATCGGTGTGTCTGCCTGAGGCATACTGCAGAGACCCCGGCGTAGTTTTCTCCTCAGGGAGCGTGTGCGTGGACCTGCGATCGGGAGCGGCCTTCTGGCCCATCAGAAACGGACTCATCGGGACCTATCCCGCCATCGACCGCGACGACACCGCCGACGTGGTCGTCATCGGCGCCGGCGTTACCGGGGCCCTCGTGGCCTATCGCCTGGCCACGGCCGGTGCGAGCGTTGTCGTCATCGACAAACGCGACGTGGCCAGCGGCAGCACGGCCGCGACGACCGGGTTGCTCCAGTACGAAACCGACACGTCATTGGGCGATCTCGTCGCACATCTCGGCGAGGAGCCGGCCGTGCGGGCGTGGCGTCTCGGGCTCGAGGCCATCGATGACATCGAGCGCCTGTGTGCGGAGGTGGGCGATGCGAGTGGCTTCGCGCGTCGTCCCTCGCTGTATCTGGCGTCGTCGCGGCGCGACGGCCGACGTCTGCAGGTCGAGTACGAGCTCCGCCGGCGTCACGGCTTCGATGTCGAGTGGCTCGCGCCGGCCGACATCGACGCGCGATACGGCTTCCGCGCGCCGGGCGCCATCTCCGGCAATGGCAACGCGGAGATCGACTGCCACCGTTTCACACACGCGCTGCTCGCCGCCTCGTCGCGTGCCGGCGCACGGATCTACGATCGGACCGACGCGCGCGCCGTTACCGACCATGACACCGGCGTGACGGTGACGACCGATCGCGGTCCGCTGATTCGCGCGCGCCGGATCGTGTGGGCGGCCGGGTACGAGGCCGTCGAGGAGACGCAGCGTCGCGTGGGATCGCGGCACAGCACGTGGGCGCTCGTGAGCGAGCCCGTTGCGGACTTCGGCCGGTGGCACGACCGCGCGCTCATCTGGGAGACCGCGCGGCCGTATCTTTACGCCCGCACCACCGATGACGGGCGCGTGATGCTCGGTGGTGAGGACGAGCCGTTTTCGCGGCGGCACGACAAGGAACGCCTTCGTCCGAAGAAGACGCGCCGTCTGCTGAAACGCTTCGCCCGCATGTTTCCGGATCTGCGCCTGGAGGTGGCTTACGAGTGGTCGGGCGTGTTCACCACGACGTCCGACGGTCTGCCGCGCATCGGTCAGGTGCCCGAGCACCGGCACGCGTGGCTCGCGCTCGGGTATGGCGGCAACGGCATCACGTTCTCGGCGATCGCCGCCCGTCTCATTCGCGACGCGTGGCTGGGCCGGACGAATCCGGACGCCGCGATCTTCGCGTTCGATCGATGACGCTTCACACGTGACGGAACGGCGGGTCGGTCGGCGCGTCGTCGGCGTCCTTTTTCATCTCGCGCGCGAGCGATCGAGCCACCACGTCCTTCGATCCCAACCCGACGGCCAGCGCCAGCGCGAGCACGATGCCGCCGAACAGGATCCCGAACGCCAGGCTCACGATGCTGCCACCGATCCCTACGTGGTCGAGCGCCATGGCCGTCGTCAGCACGAGCACGAGCCAGCGCACGCCGACGCCGAGCAGACCGGCGTACGGCAGGTTCATGTTCACCGCGCTGATAAGGACGCCGCGCGAGAGGAATCGCGCCAGCGTGTGTCCAACGAGCAGGAGCACCAGCGCCGTGAGCAGCGTTGGCAGCGATCCGAACACGTGCATCACGAGGCTCGATGTCAGCGTGGTGTCGAACGCGGCAATACCGATGAGGACGCCCACGACGATGATCGACCAGGACACGAGCCGCGCGGCCAGCCGTGTCGGGCTGCGCGAGGGCGACCATGCCGGCAGGTCGAGCCAGCCCCAGCCGGCGAGGCGTTCATCGAAGTTCACGCCCTGAAGCGTGCGCCTGACGAGCGAACCGGCCAGCCAGGCCACGAGCAGCGACAATCCGACTGCGACAACGAGGGCGATCACGCCCGGCAGCAGACGCGCCAGCCCGGTCATCACCTGGGTCGTCGATTCGTCGAGCGCCTGTCGTACTTCGATCCACATGGCAGCTTCCTTTCGAAGAGCACGGCGGCCTGCGGCAGCGCGCGAGGCCGTCAGCGTCGTTCCGACTACGGATTGAAACGGTCCGGCCAGCGCCACCGCCGGACGAGATACGGCTTCTCGGCCTCGAACGCCTGACAGAGCTGCTCGAGACGCACGTCGGCCATGGCGCGCGTGCGTCCCTGGGCCTCGATCGCGTACGACGCGACCCACGCGAGATAGAGCGGCACCAGCGCACGCAGCAGATGGTCGCGGTTGATCGTCCGCAGCCGATGGGCCAGCGCAAAGTCGAAGACGATGCGCGCCCAGAGATCGTCGGACAACCGGAATCGCGCGGGGTCGGCCGCGCTCAGCCGCTTCAGCTCGACCAGCGCCGCCGGCGGCAGGACGAGCGTCCACACGCTCTGAAGGTTACGGAACGCCAGACAGAACGAGTCGATCATCGGCCGCACGCCGACGGTGGCCGCCGTCTCGCCGCGGCTGACCACGCCCGCGCCGAACACGGGCACCGGCTGCGATCGCTGCACGCGCTGCCAGAACGACGCGCGCTGTTCGAGATCCGCGAACAGCGACCCGATCACCTGGCTCATGACCTCGCCCAGGTCCACCGAGTCCCGCTTGGCGGCCAGCCGCACGTCGAGCTGCGCCTGACACACCCGCAGGTCGTCGACCACGGCCTGCGGCAGCAGCCACGTGGGCCGCGTGACGGTGATGTCTTCACCACCGTTCCCCCAGCGCCCGGCCACGCGCGGCGAGAACCCGAAGTCGACGCCGAGTTGCCCCGGCACGCGGCGCCCGTACAGCGCGCGCGTCAGCGGATAGACCAGTGCCGCATTGAGGAGCCCGTCGAACACCTCGCGGTCGTAGCCCGGCGTGACGACATCGAATCCGTCGACGAGGACTGGCTGCACGAGCGCCCGTACGAGATCGGGCGTGAGCTGATCGATGTCCGCGCCGACGGTGACCATCGCACGCGCCTGGCTCTGTCGGCCGATCGAGAACAGCACGCGATACGCATTGCGCGGCGCGGGCGTGACGACCGGAAAGCGATCGAGCGGATCGAAATCGACGGGCGTCACCGACACCGTATTGTGCTCGGTGCCCGTAACGCCGCTGTCACTCGTGCAGGCGACGAGCACGCGCAGGTCGTCGCCAAGCTGCCCGACGCCGGCCGCCACGCGGCGCAGGCCCTCGCGAATGGCGTCCGTGCCATGGCACCCGGCGAGTTGCACGACGATGTCGGCAGTACCGATGGCGCCGGGCGTCGCGGTCTCCACAGGCTCGGTCGTCATCAGTCCACCTCCAGTCTGAGGATGCCGCCGAGCGGGACGCGCACCCAGCCGGGACGATTATCGAGCTCGTAGACGAGCTCGTACAGGGCTTTGTCGATCACGTACGCGTCGAGCAGCGCGCGCCACGCCAGGTCGCTCGATGGCGCGAAGGGCGCCCCGTCGGTGGCCGCACGCCACGCCCGCAGAAACGCGGCGCCGGTGGCCTGCTCCCAGAAGCGCGCCCAGGGTTCGAGCCGCGCGAGATCCTCGGGGCGGCGCGTCGTGTGCGCGATGAGCCCGGTCCAGGCGGCATAACTGAACGATCGCAGCATGCCGGCCAGATCCTTGATCGGTGACTGCTTGGTGCGGCGTTCGGCGAGCGGTCTGGCGGGCTCACCCTCGAAGTCGAGAATGACGAAGTCGTTGCGCACACGCAGGACCTGGCCGAGGTGGTAGTCGCCGTGCACGCGCGTGCGCGATCCGACGGCCGCGGCAACGTCAGGCACGCGATCGAATCGTGCCAGCAGCGCCCGTCGTCGTCCGAGTGCGAGCCCCGCCTGATCGACGATGTCGTCGGGCAGCGACGACAGGCTGGTGCGCAGGCGGTCGAAGACCTGTGTGCCATGTTCGCGCAGGGTCGCAGCCAGATCCGTCAGATCCGCGGCCGAGAGCGGCTCGGGCGCGAAGGCCGGTGTCGTGGCGGCGGAGAGCGCCACGTGCATCTCGCCGGTGCGTCTGCCGAGCGCCGTGGCGGCTTCAATCGCGATGCCGAGGAACTCGTGCGCCGCATCGCTGTCGGGCTCGCCGGCCAGATCGAGGACGTGACGCGAGTTTGCCGTCACCGCATCGCCCGGCAGCGCGAGCGGCGAGGCCATCTCGTAGTAGCGTCCGATCTCGTCGAGCGCCCACGTCCAGCCGTCTCCCTGATTGACAACGAGCCCCTGCAGCATCGCGAGCGTCGCCGGCTCGGACGAGCCCGTCGTGTACTCGATAGCGCCGGCAAAGGGCGGCACGCGCGAGAATCCCGCCTCTTCGGTGAGGTACCGGCTGAGCTCGCAATCCGGATTCGGCCCCGGCGTCTGGCGGCGGAACAGTTTCAGGATGAGCCGGTCGCCAAACCGCACCGACGTGTTGCTCTGCTCGACGGCCGCGCGCGTGGCCGGCAGGATCGCCTCGCGCGATCCGCGCGCATCGTCGAACGCCTGGCCGCGGATACCGCGAACGGCGCCGTTCCGGCCCGTCAACTCGCGCTGCTGGTCGATGATCGTCAGGAGCGCGGCGCACGTCGCGTCGTCGTGAACGGCGTCGAAGAGCCAGCCCATGCCGTCGGCGGCCAGGACCGGAGCCACCACGGAGGCCGGAGGGAGCGTGGCGGCCGGATCGAACGTGATGGCCAGCGGCACGAAATACGTTTCGCGGCCCCCGCCGACGTACCGGACGTCGACGATGAGCGCCGCGGCGCGCGTGCCATCGATGGGCACCCAGTCGGTGACCTTCACGTCGCCCGTCGTTCGCCCCTTGCCGCCGAACCAGCGCTGCGCGCCGAGGAACCGCGGCAGCAGCTGGCGTTCGAGCCGATCGCGTCCGGCACCCTCGAACAGGTCGGGCCAGCCGCCGTCAACGTGCAGCGGCGCGACGTCCGGCGAGGCCGACGACTCGGCCGCCGGCTGGAGCTCGAACCAGAGAAAGCCGTATGGACCGAGCGTCAGCGGATACGGGTGTCTCGTGATTGGCGGGAACTCGACGTAGCCGATCATCTCGACGGGTCGGAGCCCGTCGAAGGCCGCGAGGTCGAGTTCGACCGGCTGCGCGAAGCGCGACAGGTTGGCCACGCAGAGCACCGTCTCGCCGTCGAACCGGCGCAGGTACGCGAGCACCTTGCGGTTCGACGGGTGCAGCGCCTCGAATGTGCCGCGGCCGAACACCTTGAACAGCTTGCGCAGCGCAATCATGTTGCGCATCCAGTGCAGCAGCGACGACGCGTCGCTCTGCTGGGCCTCGACGTTGGTCGCTTCGTAGCCGTAGACCGGGTCCATGATGACCGGGTGATACAGCTTGCCCGGCGTGGCGCGTGAGAAGCCGCCGTTGCGGTCCGCGTTCCACTGCATGGGCGTGCGCACGCCGTTGCGGTCGCCGAGATAGATGTTGTCGCCCATCCCGATCTCGTCGCCGTAGTAGAGGATGGGTGTACCGGGAAACGAGAAGAGCAGCGAGTTCAACAGCTCGATGCGGCGCCGGTTGTTGTCCATGAGCGGCGCCAGGCGCCGCCGGATGCCGACGTTGATGCGCATCTTCGGGTCGGCGCTGTACGCCAGGTACATGTAGTCGCGCTCGGCGTCGGTCACCATCTCGAGCGTGAGCTCGTCGTGATTGCGCAGGAACAGGCCCCACTGACACGTCTCGGGGATGTCGGGCGTCTGTCCCATGATGTCGGTGATGGGCAGCCGATCCTCGAGGCGCAGCGCCATGAAGATGCGCGGCATGAGCGGAAAGTGGAACGCCATGTGGCATTCGTCGCCGTCGCCGAAGTACGGCCGCACGTCGGTCGGCCACTGATTGGCCTCCGCGAGAATCATGCGGCCGTCGTAGCCCTTGTCCATCTCCTCGCGCACGCGCTTGATGATGACGTGCGTCTCGGGCAGATTCTCGCAGTTGGTGCCGTCGCGTTCGATGAGATACGGAATCGCGTCGAGCCGGAGGCCGTCGACGCCCATGTCGAGCCAGTACCGCATCACCGCCAGGATTTCCTCGACGACCAGCGGGTTGTCGTAGTTGAGGTCTGGTTGATGTGAGAAGAAACGGTGCCAGAAGTAGGCCTTGGCAACGGGATCCCACGTCCAGTTCGAGTGCTCGGTGTCGGTGAAGATGATGCGCGCGTCGCGGTACTTCTGATCGGTGTCGCTCCACACGTAGAAGTCGCGCTCGGGTGATCCCGGCGGCGCCTGGCGTGCGCGCTGGAACCATGGGTGCTGATCGGAGGTGTGGTTGATGACCAGCTCGATCATCACCTGCAGCCCGCGGTCGTGCGCCGCGGCGAGGAACGTGCGGAAGTCGTCCATGGTCCCGTAGTCGGGGTGGACGTTCAGGTAGTCTGCGATGTCGTAGCCGTCGTCGCGCAGCGGCGACGGGAAGAACGGCAGGACCCAGATGCAGGTGACGCCGAGATCCTGGATGTAATCGAGCTTCTGGAGCAGGCCGGGGAAGTCGCCGACGCCGTCGTTGTTGCCGTCGAAGAACGCCTTGACGTGCGTCTCGTAGATGATGGCGTCCTTGAACCAGAGCGGATCGGACAGACTGCCGGGTCGCTTCATGACGAGTGCGCCTCCTCGGGGCCGGCGACGAGCAGCGCGGCCGGAACGTGCCGGAAGAGATCGGACGCTCGCAGCCACGCGCGGCTGCCGTCCCGTTCGCAGACGATCGTGTCACCCGTCCACGCGTGCGTGAAGGTCGCCGTGTCGAGCGGCGCCGGGATGTCGATCGTCGTATCCTGCCAGACGTCTGCAGCTGGCGGACGAGGCGCCTGCGCGCCGAAGATCCTGGACACCAGTCGCGGCACGACGGCAATCGCCACCGCCGATCCGTGTCTGCGGGCGAACGCGACGAGGTGCCTGCCGTGGACGCCCGAGACGTCCAGCGGTGTGTAGCTGCCCTTGATGAAGAGACTGCGATAGCGTCGCCGCAACCGCAACCCCGCCGCCGTCAGGAACAGCTTGATACGGCCGTCGGTCCAGCCGTCGAGGAGCGAGGCGAGCGTCGCCGCGCGGCGCCCGGGATCGGCATCCTCGATCCACGCGAGCGCATCAGCGAGCCAGCGCTCGCGCGTATCGTAGTCCACGGCGCGACGATTGTCCGGGTCGACGAGCGACAGGTCCCAGAGCTCGGTGCCCTGATAGAAGTCCGGCACGCCCGGCGAGGCGATCTTGAGGACGAGCTGCGACAGCGAGTTGACGGCGCCGGCCCGCGCGACGCGCGAAGCAAACGGCACGAAGAGACGCAGAAACGCCCGCGACGCCCGGCCGCTGAGCGCACCCTCCACGAATGCCACCACGGCGTCGTCGTAGGCCGGCGACGGGTGAATCCAGCTGGTGTGGACCTTGGCCTCTTTCACCGCCTTCTGCATGTAGGCACGCATGCGCGCGACGAACTCGGGCGTGGGCGTCTCTTCCAGTCCGGCGGGCCAGGCGCCAACGAGCGCCTGATAGAACAGGTACTCGTCGTTGCGATCCGGCGCCGGTTGCCCGTTCACGCGCCGGCGCGCAGACGCCGTGGCGCGGCTGAGGCGCGACACGAGCGTGCGCCACTCGCCGGGAAGTTCCGACAGCACGTTGATGCGCGCGCGGGCGTCTTCGCCGCGCTTCGTATCGTGCGTCGAAGTGGCCGTCATCGCGAGCGGCCAGTGGTGGACGCGGTGCAGGTTGGCGTCGTGAAACTCCTGCGCGGAACGGCCGAACCGCGCCGGGTCGCCGCCAACTTCGTTGAGCGACAGCAGCGGCGTGTAGCGGTAGAACGCCGTGTCCTCGACGCCTTTCGCTTCCACCGGGCCCGTGTACTGCTGGAACTTCATGGCGAAGCGGCGGCGCTGGACGTACTCGTCTTCGCCGAGACCGACCAGGCGCGCCGGGTGCAGCATCTGCCGGATGAACTCGAAGATCGACGGTTCGAGCGCCGGGTTGCGTTCGAGCGCGCGCGTCACGGCCGTGTCGATGATCGTCTCGTCGCGCGGCGTCCAGCCGTCGTAGCCGACGTACGTGCGGTACACGGGAAAACACGCAACGACCTCGCGCAGCGCGTCCTGCAGACTGTCGAGTGTGAAGTCGCGCGTGCGCCGCTCCTGTTCCGAGATGCGGTTCAGCCAGTGCGCCAGCACGTTCAGTTCGCTCGACATCGACGACGCGATGACGAGCCGCTTGCCTTCGTAGATGACGTCCGCGAAGTCGTCGGTCCGGCCCGAGAACCGGCGGTACGTCATCCGCATCTGGTGCGCGTGCAGGTTGTCGACGAACAGCCCGTTGACGTCGTTCATGAAGTCGTAGCCCGTCGTGCCGCGCGCGTGCCAGCGGTCGGGCAGCGGTTCGTCGTGCGAGAGGATTTTTTCCACCACCACGTACGGCGTGGCCGGCGCCACGAGTGCAGTCAGCCGCTCGAGATATCCGGCAGGATCGAACAACCCGTCGATGTGATCGAGCCGGACGCCGTCGATGTGCCCCTCGGCCATGAGCCGCGCGATGGTCGCGTGGATCTCGGCGAACACCTTCGGCTCCTCGACGCGCACGCCCGCGAGATCGTTGATGTCGAAGAACCGCCGGTAGTTGATCTCGTGCATCGCCGTTCGCCAGAACGACAGCCGGTACGCCTGGCCCTCGAGCAGGTCGTGCAGGAGATTGAACGAACGCGCGTCGCCGGGCGTGCCGTTGATGAGGCGGACGTTCTCCTCCAGATGCCGGCGCACGTCGGGATAGTCGGTCCACAACCGGACGAGCCGCTGCTTGGCCACCTCCTTCTCCCGGCTCCGCAGCGCCACACGATCCGGATCGCTCTCGGTGTACGACGGCATGTGATCGAGGTGGAACAGGATGCTCATCAGCTCGTTCAGGCCGGCATCGAGCGCGGGCAGCGAGGCCTGGAGCACGTCGAGTCGGTGGCGCAGGATGACGCTCAGATGGCGCGGGTTCAGCGGGAGGTCGAGATCGAAGTAGCGAAGGCTGAACGCCCCATCGACGGCCACGACCTGCAGGTGTCCCTGATCGAGCACCACGCCGTACTGGTCGCCCAGCACGGGCAGCAGCACTTTGGACTGCAGCTCCGCCTTGACCGGCGACCAGTCGATGTCGAAGTAGCGCGCGTAGGCCGACGACGGCCCGTTCTCGAGCACGTCGCGCCACCAGCGGTTGGCCAAGGCGTCGATGGCCATGTGGTTCGGCACCATGTCGACGACGAGGCCGAGGCCGGCGCGCCGGAGTGCGGACACGAGGGTGTCGAATCCTTCGTCACCGCCGAGCTCCGGGTTCAACCGTGCGTGATCGATCGTGTCGTAGCCGTGCGTGCTGCCCGCGCGTGCCGCGAG
>CAZVHY010000055.1:12943-17047 GCA_964627115.1 uncultured Solibacteraceae bacterium
CCCGATCCGTGCAGGCGCACGACGATCAGCATTTGTGATCTGTCGTAGCCGCGGGGCTTCATGCCCTGCGGATCCGGCTCACCCGTGCGCAATCCCCGCTGCACGACGATCGTGTGCGCGTCGACGGCGCGTGCGTCGAAGAGGGACGCGTCGGCGTCGAGCGCTCGCCGAAGCTCGAGCAGCCGCCGATAGAGGCGCAGCATCGACGCGTGTGGCTCGTGCGTGCGTTCCGCCCAGTCGATCCGGCTGTGTTCGCACGTGGCCGGCGCTTGCGGATCGGGAATGTGCGCCCGCGTCACCGGATCGGCAAACGCGTTGAAGCGCGCGAACTCGCGCCGCCGCCCCTCGGTCACGAGCCGGCCGAGCTCGGGTTCGTGGTCCGTGAAATACAGGAAGGGCGTTGACGCGGCCCACTCCTGGCCCATGAAGATCAGCGGCGTCTCGGGCAGCAGGAGTAACAGCGTCGAGGCCGCGCGCCACGCCGGCGCGGAGATGTGATGGTGCAGGCGATCGCCGTGCGCGCGGTTGCCGACCTGGTCGTGATTCTGGAGACAGAACACGCACTGCTCGAGCCGGATACCGGACGGGTCGGTCCCACGTGGCTCATCGTGGTACCGCGATTGCTGGCCCGTGTAGTACCACCCCTGCCGAGCCGTGGCCACGATGTCCTCCGCCGTGCCGTCGAAGTCGGCGAAGTAGCCATCGGTATCGCCGGCCGTGGCGCGGCGTATGTGATGGTGAAAGTCGTCGGCCCAGACGCCGTCGAGGCCCCAGCCACCAGCCGCACGCGGACGAATCAGCGTGTCGAGATTTCTGGCGTCCTCGGCAACGACGATCACCTCGCGTTCGAGTTCATCAGCCGCGGCGTGGACGGCGTCGGTCAGCTCCATCAGAAAGTGGCGAGGACCGTCGTCCGCGATCGCGTGTGTCGCGTCAAGGCGCAGTCCGTCGATGTGGTACTCGTGCACCCAGTGCAGCGCATTCTCGATGAAGTACGCGCGCACCGGGCCCGAGTGCGGGCCGTCCATGTTGAGCGCCGCGCCCCACGGATTGCGGTGCGTGGTCGAGTAGTAGAACGGACTGAACGTGCCCTGCCACGCGCCATCGGGCCCGAGGTGGTTGTAGACGACGTCGAGGTGCACGGCCAGGCCGAGTGCGTGCGCGCGGTCGACGAACTGCCTGACGTCGTCGGGCGTGCCGTAGCAGCGCGCGGGCGCAAACGGCGCCACGCCGTCGTAGCCCCAGTTCCATCGTCCCGGAAAGTCGGCAATCGGCATGACGAGCACGGCCGTCACGCCGAGGTCGGCCAGATACGGCAGCCGCGTCGTTGCCGCGGCGAACGTGCCCTCGGGCGTGAACGTGCCAACGTGCAGTTCGTAGAACACCGTGCGCGCGAGCGGCACGCCACGCCACGCGGCGTCGGTCCACGCGAAGCGGAACGGATCGACGACGGCCGATGGTCCGTGGACGCCGAACGGCTGCGAGCGCGAAGCGGGATCGGGGAAGGGCCCTCCGCCATCGAGGCGGTAGCGATAGAGCGTGCCTGGCGGCGCGTGGTCGACGACGACGGCGTGGAATCCGTCAGTGTCTTTCGCCATCGCGTGAACGGCGTCCGGCACGTCGGGTGACGCACCGGTCCGTCCTTCGATCATCAGTTCGACGCGCGCGATCTCCGGCGCCCACACCCGGAACGCCGTGTTCTGGTCGCGCACCTGGGCGCCGATTCGGGAACCTCGCCACCAGGGCGTCGCCGGAACACTCATCGGTAGTGATCGACGTCCCGTTCGGAGCGCAGGTGACGCACGGCGAACACGTGCGCCGCGGCTACGTCGGGCGACAGCTCCACGTAGTTGCGTGCGCCCTGCCAGACGAACCGGCGGTCGTCGAGCAGGTCGTGGACCTCGAACGAGTCGGCGGGTGACAGGCCGAACACGTCGAGATCGATCGAGACCCAGCCACTGTGCCGGTACACCGGATCGAGGTTGACGATGATGAGCAGTGCGTCGGCGCGGTCGGCTGTGACCTTGCTGTAGCAGAGCAGCGACGCGTTGTCCGTGTCGTGGAACTGCAGCGTTTCGTCGCGCTGCAGTGCCGGGTGCTCGCGGCGGACGCGGTTGAGCCGCGTCATCAGTCCTGCCAGCGAGTGCGGCGCCTTCCGGTCCCAGTGGCGGATCTGGTATTTCTCGGAGTCGAGATACTCCTCGCTGCCTTTCTCGCGCGGCGCGTTCTCGCACAGTTCGAAGGCCGGACCGTAGACGCCGTAGCTGGCCGCAAGAGTGGCGGCCAGGACGCCGCGCACCGCGAAGGCGGGGCGTCCGCCTGCCTGCAGATACTCGTGCAGGATGTCGGGCGTGTTGGGCCACACGTTCGGCCGCATGAACTCGCGCACGCGCCGTCCGCTCAGTTCCGTGAAGTACTCGCGGAGCTCGGCGGCGCTGTTGCGCCACGTGAAGTACGTGTACGACTGCGTGAAGCCGAGCTTCGCCAGCCGCTCCATCACACGCGGACGCGTGAACGCTTCCGACAGGAAGATGACATCGGGGTGTCGCGCGGTGACCTGATCGATCACCCACTCCCAGAACGGCAGCGCCTTGGTGTGCGGATTGTCGACGCGGAACACGCGCACGCCCTGTTCGACCCAGAACAGGAGCACGCGCCGCAGCTCCTGCCAGAGCGACTCCCACGCCTCGGTCTCGAAGTCGAAGGGGTAGATGTCCTGGTACTTCTTCGGCGGGTTCTCGGCGTACTGGATCGTGCCGTCGGGCCGTGCGCGGAACCATTCGGGATGTTCGGTGACGTAGGGGTGATCGGGCGCGCACTGGAACGCGATGTCGAGCGCGATGTCGATGCCCTGCGCACGCGCCGCCTGCACGAGCGCGCGCACGTCGTCGATGGTGCCGAGATCGGGATGGACTGCTGTGTGTCCTCCTTCGCTCGCGCCAATCGCCCAGGGGCTGCCGACGTCACCCGGCTCGGCCGAGACCGCGTTGTTGCGGCCCTTGCGGAACGTGCGGCCGATCGGGTGGATGGGCGGCAGATACAGCACGTCGAAGCCCATGGCCGCCACGTCCGGCAGGAGGGCCTGCACGTCGCGCAGCGTGCCGTGGCGATCCGGATCGGGACTGCACGACCGCGGGAAGACTTCGTACCAGCTCGAGAAGCGTGCGCGTTCGCGATCGACGGTGACTCGCAGGTCGCGCGCGTAGCGCGTGGCGAACCGGCGGTCGGCGTACCGCAGCACGAGATCGGTCTGCTGGTCGTCGAACGCGGCGGCCACCGCGCCTTCGGGATCCGCACCGTCGGGGGCGGCGCCGTTGCGGAGAATCGCGGCCAGCACCTTGAGGTGTCCGGCATCGGTGCCCGACGCGCGGCGTACGGCATCGTCGATGATGGCCGCGCCGATCTGCAGATCGATGCCGACGTCCTGGCCGGCGTCCACGCGCCGCCGCAGGTCGTGTCGCCACGTCCGGTACCGGTCCACGTACGCCTCGATCGTGTAGCGATAACGGCCGGGAATCGCCACCTCGAACTCGCCGCGCCACCGGTCGTTGCCGAGCGGCGTCATCGGCACTTCGTGCCAGACCGATTCTTCTTCGCGGCGGTAGAGCAGCTTGCTGGTCAGTTGATCGTGGCCGTCAGCGAAGATGTCGGCTTCGACCGTGACGCGGTCGCCCGACGTGCGTTTGATGGGGAAACGTCCGGCATCGATTTCCGGCGATACACCTTCGATCGCCACACGCTGGCGTCCGTTGGTCTCGTGGATGGGCAACACGCAGGTTCCTTTCGTCCGATGCGGCGATGTGGCGGGAGGCAATCGCGCAGACAGCGACAGGGGACCCGGACCGACATCACTGGGGTTCAGACGCCATGATACAGGCTCGACGACGTGGGCGGGCACGGCCGCACGGCGCGTCGGGCGGGCACGGGGGCCCGCCCCTACGTTGAGGCCGTAGGGGCGGACCTCGTGTCCGCCCTGGATATCGGGCCGACACAAGGTCGGCCCCTACGGGCGCGGCTGTTCGCTCAGCACGTCGCCGAGCGTGCGAATCAGCTCCGCTGCGGCATACGGCTTCGTCAGATGACGGGCGAACCCGGCCTGGACGC
>CAZVHY010000055.1:17147-18529 GCA_964627115.1 uncultured Solibacteraceae bacterium
AGCTCCGCTGCGGCATACGGCTTCGTCAGATGACGGGCGAACCCGGCCTGGACGCTGCGTGCCACCTGGTCCCGGCCCGCGTGCGCGCTCAGGGCCACGGCCGGTGTGAAACGGCCGGCGCGCGCGTCTTCGTCCCTGATGCGCCGGAGCACTTCGTGGCCGTCGATGTCGGGCATTGCCACGTCGCAGAGCAGGACCTGCGCCGGCGTACGGCTCCAGGTCGCCAGCGCTTCGGTGCCTGACGAGGCCGTGCGCACGTCGGCACCGGCAGCAGCCAGCGTCATCGATACCACGTCGAGCGCATCCGGATTGTCGTCGACCACGAGCACGCTGACACCGTCGAGCGCCTTCGACGACGTCCGCTCGGGCCATGGGTGCAGCGCCTCGGCCTGCTCGCGTCCGTCGAACGCCGGGAGACGCACGATGAACGTGGTGCCGCGGTCAGGACCGTCGCTCGTCACCTCGACCGATCCGCCATGCAATTCCGATAGTTCTTTCACGATCGCCAGGCCCAGCCCCAACCCGCCGTGTGCGCGCGTGGTGGACCCATCGGCCTGACGAAAGCGATCGAAGACGTGCGGAAGAAAGGCGGTCGGAATCCCCACGCCAGTGTCGCGCACGCGGATCTCCTGCTGCGGCCCGGTGGCCGCGACGTGCACGTCGACCGCGCCGCCCGCGCCGGTGAACTTCACGGCGTTCGACAGCAGGTTCCATACGATCTGCTGCAGCCGATCGCGATCGCCGTGCACCAGCGCCGCTCCGGGCGGCAGGTCGACGGTGAGCGTCACGCCGCGCGCATCGGCCGCGGGACGGATGGCCTCGGCCGCGCCCGAGATGGCCTCGCGCAGGTCGATGGGCGAGAAGCGCAGGTGCAGCTTGCCCGTCACGATGCGCGACACGTCGACGAGATCCTCGATGACGCGCGCCTGCGCCTGCGCGTTGCGCGCGATCGTCTCCATCCCCCGCTGCCGCGTCGCGTCGTCGACCGGCGTCGTCATCATGATCTGCGTCCAGCCGACAATCGCGTTGAGCGGTGTGCGCAGTTCGTGCGACACCGTGGCGAGGAACTCGTCCTTGAGCCGGCTCGCCTCGCGCTCACGCGCGAGCAGCGCGTCGCGTTCGGCTTCTTTCCGCTGCAGGGCGTCGTTGGTGTGCGCAATCCGATCGACCATGTCGGAGAACGCGCGGACGACGTCGCCCACGTCGTTCGGCCCCGCGATGATCTCCGGCAGCGGTGACTCCGGAGTGCCGCCGTCGACGCGGCGCAGCGCACGCGCGAGCTGGACGATGGGCCGCGACACGGTGTGATGAAGGCGATTGGCCATCACGAATGCGACCGCGCCGGCGAGCACGAGCATGAGCGAGCCGGCTGACGCGGCAAT
>CAZVHY010000056.1:0-2786 GCA_964627115.1 uncultured Solibacteraceae bacterium
ACCCCTCATCGGTACCGGACTTGCTGTGTAATCGGGTCATGCCCGAACTGTCCTACCACCGTTTCCACCAGCAGCCGCACGGACGGCGCGTGGCGCCCCGGATGGATGCCGACGGTTACGTTGTCGCCAGGCTGATGACGTTGAACGTCCCCGTCCAGATGCGCGACGTGAGCCTCACCGGCTTCCGTCTCACATCACCCGCGCCCGTCGCGGTTGGCGACGTTCACAAGGTCCGCGCCGTGGCGCCCACGGGGCTGGTCTGCACGCTCGTCGCCCGGGTCGTGCGCTGCGAGCCGAGCCCGGGGGCCGGGCCGTCCTACACGAGCGGGTGGGAAGTCTCGCCCGATCCTGCGTCGACGTCTGCCCTGGCGGCAGTCGTCGACAGCCTCCCGTCGAACCACAACGAGGATGCCGATGCCGTCGAAAACTGATCTCCTGAACCGCCCGGCGCCGGTCCACGCGGACCACGCCATCACTGTCACGTCCCCGTCGACGCGCAAGGCCGATCGCCCCGCCGATCACGGCACGCCACTGCACGTCCGTATCGGGATCGATGACATCGAATATCGCGTGGGCCTGCTGTCGCGCGAGGGCTTCAGTGCCGTCGCCGCCCCGCCGCTGCCCAACGGCGTGCTCACGCACGTGTCGCTGCGTCTGGGCTACGGCGTGTCGGTCTCCGTCCAGGCGACCGCACGCACGTGGAATCCCGATGTGGCGATTCAGTGGTACGACTTCACGAACGTCGACCGCGAAGTGCTGACGCTGCTGATGCTGGCCAGCGCGCCGGCGTCGGTGCACTAGAAAATCGACGGTCGTAGCCGCGGGGCTTTACGCCCCGCCGGCTACGACAGCGGTTCTTCACCCCGCCCACCCGGCAATACTCATCAGCCCGACGACCGTCGCGGCCACGACGAGCGCCGCGGCTGCCAGCCGCGAGATCCAGCCGCGCCGCCAGGCCTCGGCCACGGCCAGCGACGCGAGCATGGCCACGAGCGGATACGCCGCCAGGTTCACGCGGGCCACGAACTCGAGCGCGTATCGCTGGAACTGCACGTCCACACGATTCACCGTGCCGGCGGCCAGCAACAGCAGCCAGGCCACACCCCACCCCGCGCAGACGAGCGCCGCACGATTGGCCCATGGCCGCAGGCGTAACGCGGCCCCGGCAGCCGCCAGCACCAGCATCGGCCACCCGAGGTCTGCCGCGGTCTGGGCCGTGCTGTTGGCCACGCGTTCGTGCCACGCGAGCGGACGCGAGACGATGGCGGGCGCATCGGGTCTCGCGTCGACGACCGGCGCGGGCGACGAAGCGGCCGCGGGTGCGCGGACGCGCGCCCACGCATCCTGGTAGACGTCGGTGAAGTGTCGATAGTAGAGGCCAACGGCCAGCAGTCCGGCCACGAGCGTCATGGCGGCCGTGAAGAGCGCCATGGCCGTGAGGTCGCGGCGTCTGGCCAGCAGGAACGCCACCACCAGCACACCAAGGATCGCGGCCACGACCACGATCGTTCCCACGTGCGAGAGAAACGCCAGCGTCGTCAGCCCGACAACGCCGGCGCCTGCGGCCATCGCTCTGGCCGATCGTGACGGCGCGGGCATCAGCGCGAGTCCGCAGAGCGCGCACAGCCCGACGGCCTGCGCGAACCCGTTCGTCAGGTTCGCGTTGCCGAGCACGATGTGCGAGGTGGGCGCGAGATGGAACAGTGCGACTGCCAGGACACCCGCGGGTCGCTCGGCAAATGCGCGGACCACGACCGCGTAGACGAGTGCACCGCCCACGGCTTCCATCGCCACGACCACCAGCCGCAGGAGCAGCACGTGGTCGGTGACCAGGCTCGCCAGTGGTGCGGCCGTCACGTAGAGCCCGATCGCGTACGGGAACTGGACGCCTGACGGCATCGGCTGCGTGAAGAAGTACCGGCCGGCGAGCACCCACTCGAGCCGATGCGCCTGGAACAGCGCGTCGATGAGCGGCTTGGCTGGATGCTCGAGTGCGCCGAGCTTCAGCACCGCGAAGAGCACCGTGACCGTCACCGCGGCCAGTGCGTAGCCCGACAACCGCGGACGTCGCACGAGAGTGGGTGCCAGCGCGACGGCCGCGAGCACCGCACTCCCCCACCCGACGATCGCCGCGAGAAGCGACGGATACGCGCCGAACACCCCGACGCCGCTCGTGAGCAGCCAGGCCTGCCCCGTGGACACGCCGAGAATGGCGGCGATGAGCAACGTCCACGACGCGCCGGCCACAGCGCCGGCCACGCCAATGGCGGCGCCGCCAACGGCCGCGGCCCGAAGCGCGTCGCCCGGCGGCCAGACGCGGCCGGCAGGCGCGCAGCGGATCGAGTCGACCTGCGCACCAAGCTCTCGCGGATCGGCGTCGCCGGGACGGAACGTCGGGGCGACGTCAGCGGTCAAGGTCAGCCCACTGCGCTCCGGCCTGGCGGGCACGTCGACACCGACGTCCTCGAACTCGTTGCCGAGGACGGCCGTGGTACCGCCGGCGCCATCGAACGACCACACCAGACTCGGCATCGGCAGCGAGCCGGCGCGCGCACCCCGGACGTGGGCCGTGCAGGTCCAGGCCACGCGCCGATCGAGCCCGGCCAGCCGGATCACGACACGCGACGACGTCCACGCGAACGTCCGCTCGCCGTCCCGCTCGGACGCATGCAGGCCGCTGACGAACGACGGCACCTCACCGTCCATCTCGAACGCCACGTCACTGCGCGCCGGATAGACCAGGACGATGAGGGCAACCGCCGCCAAGGCCGCAAGCCCGCCCGCCA
>CAZVHY010000056.1:2886-18148 GCA_964627115.1 uncultured Solibacteraceae bacterium
TACGTCTGGAACACGTGGGTGTTTGCGCGCGAACTGCTGCAGGGACGCTCGCCGTTCTCGACCGACCTCGTCCTGTCGATGGGCGGACCGGCCGATCTCAGCCTGCACAACTACACGATTGCCGCCAATCTCCTCGCGCTGCCGATCCAGCCCCTCGCCGGCATTGTCGGCGCGTTCAACATCGTCTACCTGATCAACGTCGCGCTCGCGGGACTCGGGATGTTCCTGCTGCTGCGCCGGTTGCCACAAACCGCGGGAGCGGGAGTCGCCGCCGCGTGGGTGGGCGCGTTGCTCTTCATGTGCTCGCCGTTCCTGATCGCCCGCGGCAACGGACACTTCAGCGTCGCGGCCGCGGCCGCGCTGCCGTTCTTCGCACTCTGCCTCACACGCACGCTCGATTCGCGCGGCTGGCGTGACGCGGCGGCCACGGGCGCATGCGTGGCATGGGCGGCGTACAGCGACCCGTATCACGCCGTGTACTGCGTGCTGATCGGGATCGCGCTCGTGGCGTCACGCGCCATCGACGTCCGCTGCCGGCCACGCGCCGGGCGCACGCCCACCGCGATCCGTCTGCTCGACGGGCTCATCGTGCTGCTCACGCTCACCATCGTCGTCGTTCACGGACTCGGCGGTGGCGCGGTGTCGATCGGGCCGCTGGCGATCTCGATGCGGTCGCTCTACACGCCCATGCTCGCGCTCTCGCTGCTCGTCGCCGCGCGGCTCTGGAGCACCCTGCGGCCGGGAGTCGTCGGCACGGCGTTCGCCATCCGTCCGCTGGTCGTGCCGGGGCTCGTCGCCGTCGGCGTGTCGCTCCTGCTGCTCGCCCCACTGCTCGCCGCCATGGCGACGCGCAGCGCCGACGGCCGCATGGTCACGGCCCCCGTGCTGTGGCGGTCGAGTGCGCCGGGCGCCGATCTCGCCGCCGTCGTGATGCCGAACCCGAACCACCCGCTGACGCCGTCGGTGCTCGTCGAGTGGGTGAAGCGTCAACCCGGCGAAAGCAGTGCGGCGCTGCCCTGGGTGGCGCTGCTGACGATCGCGGTCGGCTGGCGTCGTCTCGGTGTCAGGCCGGACAGAACGTGGCTCGCGATTGGCGTCGTGTTCCTGTGGATGAGCCTGGGACCGTTCGTCCGCATCGCCGGGTTCGAGCCGCTCATCCCGACACCGTGGACGCTGGCGCGCTACCTGCCACTCATCGGCGAGGCCCGGATGCCGTCCCGGATGTCGGTCCTCGTCGTGCTCGCGGTGTCCGTGCTGTTCACCGCCGCATGGGCGGCGCTCGATCGCCGCAGTCGCACCGCGGCGGCGCTCGTGGCGATCGCGCTGGCCTTCGAGCTGCTGGCGGCGCCGCGACCACTCTATTCGGCCGCGATTCCCGACATCTTCGAGCCGGTGCGTCAGGGCCCGGCCCACGCGCGCGTCCTGCACATTCCCACGGGCATCAAGGACGGCCTGCACGCGGATGGCGACTTCAAGGCCGCCGCACTCTTCTACCAGACGGCGCACCACCGGCCGCTGGTGTCCGGCTATCTGTCGCGTATCTCCGGCGACCGGAAGGCCCTCTACAACGCCCACCCCGTCTTCGGGCTGCTGATCGCCGAGAGCGCGGGTGTGGCCACCACACCAGACGAGCGCGACCGTGCCCGATCGCATGCGGCCGACTTCGTGGGCGAACAGCAGATCGGATGGGTGGTCATCGACGAAGACCAGGCCCCGGCCTCGCTGCAGGCATTCGTCATCGACCTGCTGCAGTTGCGGCTGGTGTTGCGGCGAGGATCGTTCGCGCTCTACGTTCCGGAGATCGGCACCGCGTACGCGATGGAGTGAGCAGGAGAGGCCGGCCGCGTCAGTCGGGCCACGCGCGCCGGACGGCGCCGCCAACCACGCGAACCACGTCGACGAGCGAGCTCCCCGTCCGCACGCCGGTCCGGACAATCGACGATCCGGTCTTGCGGAACGCCGACGCGAGCAGACCGGGCTCATCGCCGCCATCTGCCGCAGACGCGAATCCGTTGTCGAGGCGTGGAGCCTGAGCGGGCGCCACCAACCCCGCGGGCACGATCACCGGTTCGGGCATCTCCTGGCGGGCGCTCACGAGTACGGGAGCCGGCAGCATTTCGAGGGCGATCGGCGTGCCGATGTCGAACAGCGCGGCCGTGGACACCGGAAGCGGCGCGCGCAGCTCCGGCGCACCGACGACGGCGGGCTGCAGCGTACTGACGGCCTGAGCAGCCGGCGCACGCGACGGCTGCCGGGTGTCACGCGTGACATCGATGAGAGAGGCCAGCACGGCAAAGGCGTCCTCGGCCATGCGCGGCGCGGGCGGAACGGTGCCGAGGTCGTGGACGAGCGGTGCGGGTGCGGCGGGGAAACGGACGGCCACCGGCCAGTAGTCGACGACCGCACCGGCGCCAGCCAGTGCGCCGAGGCCGCAGAGGGCCAGCGCCTTGGAGTACAGGTCCCGTCGAGAATCGCCCCGCACGCCCATCAGTGTAACGCGGCAGCCGGCCGGCCGGCGCAGAAATCCGAGGCCTGGAATCCGGACGGGTCAACCGCACGCCGACGAGTGGGGGGCGTTCGTCGTCCATCCCGCGTGCAGCCGGCCCGTCCGTGTCCCGGATCAGACACCAGACGTGGTCCGGCTGCAAGCGAAAACGGCAGGCGCCGTGCCTCAGAAGAACCGCACGGAGTAGGTCAGCTTGACGCTGCGCCCCATCTCCGGCGCGTAGTCCTTGAGGAACGACGTGTGGTGCCGGTACTCGGTGTTGGCGAGGTTCCGTCCCGCCAGGGTGACCTGATGCGTGGCGTGCCCGCGCACCACGAAGTAGCTCGCCCCGATGTTCAGCAGCGCGTAGCCGTCGGTCGGCGTCTCGTCGCGAAACACACGCGACTGCGAGGCGGCCACCACCAGTTCCGGCGTAATTGCGAAGCCCTTCCACGGAATCTCGAGACGCACCCGTCCCGACACCGGCGGAATGCGAGGCAGCTGCTCGCGTGAGGCCGTCAACCGCGCATGGACCGTGCTGACGCTCGCTTCGAGGTGCACGTGGCCGCCCAGTTCGATGTCGGTCGACGCCTCGGCGCCCACGAACCGCGCGTCGCCCTGCCGGAACTCGACCTCGCGCAGGCCGTCGACCATGGCGCCCGTGAAGTCGAGGAAGACGAAGTCGCGCACGTTGTAGACGAACGCGTTCAGTTCACCCGACACACGCTCCGCGCGCCGGCGCAGGCTGAGGTCGATGCCGAGCGTCCGCTCGATCCCGAGATCGGGGTTCCCGATCTCGTACGCCAGGTTGCCGACGTGCGGTCCGAAATTGAAGAGCTCCTCGATGGCCGGTGCGCGCGAGGCCGTTGTCAGGTTCACGACGAACGCGGTGTCGTTCCCGAGGTCCGTGTGCACGCCGAACGATCCAGACGCGGCCGTGAAGTTGCGATCGCGCACCGCAGGCGCCTCGTGCTCATGGTCGTGATCGTGATCATGATCGTCGTGCTCCTCCGCGCCGTGATCGTCGTCATCGTGATCGTCATGGCTGTCGTCGTGATCGTCGTCGTCATGATCGTGGCCGGAGCCGGGCCGCTCGCCGGGCCGGAAACGATTCGTCTCGACGCGGGCGCCAAACTGCAGGCGCACGCGTCCGAAGCCCAGCTCCTCGTAGGCGAACGCCGAGAACGCGTGCTGTGTCGTCCGCGGTGACAGCGCCTCGATGCCGTCGGCGCGATAGTCGCGGCCCAGCCAGTCGGCGCCAATCCGGCCCGTCAGCCGCCCCGTCCGCTTCTGCTCGAGCTCGAGGCGGAGCGATCGCGTGTCGTTCAGGAAACGCGTACCGATCGTCTCCCGGCCGTTCTCCACTTCGAGCTCGTCGTGCCGATAGTTGGTGCCGGCGGCCGTCAGCTTGACGTTGTCGATGAACGTGCGGTCCAGATGGCGAAGTCCCGTATCGAACCGGAGCTCGCGCCGGTTCGACAGCAGGTCGATGTCGAACGCGTCGTGATCGTCGTGGCCCTCGTCGTCGTGGTCGTCGTCTTCGTCGGCGTGGCTGTGCCCGTGGAACTCGCTGGCAAAGGGCACGCCGAAGCGATGCCGCTCGACCTGCCCGCCCGCGCTGAAGAACGCGCGCTGCCCCGTCCATCCCACGCCGAACCGTCCGGTGCGCAGATCGGTGGCCGAGTTCTCGACGGTACCGAGCGGCGACGCGTAGTCCCCCGTCCGTCGCGCGCCGCCGCCGGCCCACACCATCCACGGGCCGTTGCCGTACTGGACGTTGCCGGAACCGCCGAGCTGCCCGTTGTTACTGGCGGTATCGAGCGCCACGCCGCCGAGCGCGCCGGCGAACGGCGACGTCCGGAACATCTCCTGCGGCGTGATGGCGTTGACCACGCCGCCGATGGCGTTGCTGCCGTAGAGCAGCGTCGCGGGTCCCTTCACCACCTCGAGGCGCTCCAGGCTCGCCGGATCGAGGCTGACGCCGTGGTCGCCCGACTGGCTCGACAGGTCGCCCGTGCGCACGCCGTCCTGCATGATGAGGACGCGATCGCCGTCGAAGCCGCGAATGATCGGACGCGCACTGCCGGGGCCGAACGATCGCAGCGCGATGCCCGGCTCGCCGGCCAGCGCCTCGGCCACCGTGGCGCCGCGCCGCTGCGCCAGTTCCAGGCTGTCGAGGCTCGTGATGGAACTGAAGGCATCGAACGTCGTCGACGTGCCGCTGGCCGACGCGGTGACGGAGATGTTCTCGTGCAGCGCTTCAATCGTCAGCGCGAACTCGAGCGAGGCGCGGCCGCCTGCGGTGACGGTGACGGTCTGCCGCCCCGCGCTCAGGTGCTCGCGCTGGGCGATGACTTCGTAGGTGCCGACGGGCACGTTCTCGATCGAGAACGTGCCCGTCGCGTCGGTCGTCGTATCGCGGCGCGCGCCAACGACGATGACAGTGGCGCCGTGAACGGCGCTGCCGTCGGCGGCCAGCGTGACGCGGCCGGCCACGGCCCCCGTGGCCGGCCGCGTCTGGGCCGAGAGGGGGGACGCCAGCAGCAGCGTCGCGGCAAGTGCCGCGACGCTGGTGGAACGAATCAGGTGCAACATGACTTCAAACCTTCCGGTGCACGCACGCGCGTGCAGATTTCAGAGAACGGGACGAACGGCGTGTGAGCCGGTGCGCCTCACGGGCGCACCGGACGACGGGCTGTGCCGTGCGCGCGATGCGCGCGCGGCACGCGGCGGGCCCACGGGCCCGCGCGTCGGTTCAGTACAGGGGGTAATCGAACGTCAGAGCACGAACGCCGGCGGCGCCCGCGAGGCCACGTCGCGGGGCGACGACTCGACGGTGCCGCGGGCAACGACACGAACGGTCCAGGGCGCAGCCTCCGCCGCCGTCACGAAGCGCTTGGCATCGTCGAGTGCGTTGCCGAGCGTGCGCTGCAGGTGGCAGACCGCGCAGTGACCGTCAGTCACCGGCGGATAGACAGATTCAATCTGTGTCGTGTGATGGTGGCCGGTCGTGCCCCACGCCTCGTCGACGCAGGCAATGTCGCTCTCGGCGTGGAGATCGCCAAACAGCGGCATCACCACACCACCAAGGATGGTGGCGAGGATGACGGTCGCCCAGAGACGACGGGACCAGAGCGTCAGCATGACCGGAGGCCACTGTACCGGGCCGCCGCAACCCGCGTCAACCGCGCGTTCTCAGCGCTTCGTCGCTCTGGTGAGGAGAAAGTCCTGCCGGATCACGTTGTCGGCGAAGTATTCCGTGGCCAGCGCGTCGTACTCCTGACGGAACGCTGCCAGCCGATCGGGCGCTGTCGACGCCAGCGTCTCGACGAGCCGGATCAGCGGCGCGGCCGTCCGTTCGCCGGCCGCGCGATGGTGGGCCGGTGTCAGCGCCGGCGTGCGCATGCAGCCGCGATCGAATCGCACGTCGGACACGGCTGAACCGAGTCGTTCCAGGATGACCGGGGGATCGCCCCACTCGGTGGGCGGCGCGGGCCGCGGCTCGGGCGTGGGCAGATACCGCGCCGTCAGCGTGAACATGCGTCCCGTGAACAGTTCGGGCGGCCAGCTCGCAAACGCGATCGTGCCGCCCGGCCTCAGCACGCGCAGCATCTCGGCCGTGACGACGGCGGGCCGCGGCGCGAAGATGTGACCGAACTGACTGACAACGACATCGAAGGCCGCGTCGTCGAACGGCAGGGCTTCGGCGTCACCCTCGTGCCAGTCGATCGCGACGCTGCCCATCGCGGCGTTCTCGCGCGCACGTTCCAGGAGATCGGGCGTCAGGTCGAGCGCTGTCACGTGTGCGCCGGCACGTGCGGCCGTGACGGCCACGACACCGGTGCCGCAGGCGACGTCGAGCACGCGCTGGCCCGCAGTCACGCCGGCGTGACGCACGAGACGCGCGGCCACGGGTGTCGTCAGCGCCTCGAACGGCGCAAACGACGCCCACCGCTGTTTCTGAAGCTGTTTGAACTCGCTGAACGGATCCACGCCGTCGCCTCGCAGTCTTGTAGCCCGTAGCCGCCCTTCAGGCGCCCAAAGCATACCTTCCCTTCGAGTTCGCCATAAGATGCGATCGTGCCGCTTCGGATCCCCGTGCGCCGCAGTCCATCGGTCGATCTGAGCTCGCTGCGCTCTGCTGCCGATCAGGCGTTCAGCCGAACCGCTGGCGCGCCGCTCGTTGGCGGCAACGCCCTGCGCGTGCTGCGCGACGCGGCCGAGAACTATCCGGCGTGGGAAGCCGCCATCGACGCGGCCGCCGACACCATTCACATCGAGATGTACATCTTTCATCTCGATCCAGTGGGTCGCCGGTTCGTCGAGCGGCTGACGCGCAAGGCACGCGAGGGCGTGACGGTGCGCATCGTCTACGACTGGTTCGGCTGCGGCCTGGCGCCGCTGCGCGGGCTGTTCCGGCCGCTGATCGCCGCCGGTGGCGAAGTCCGCGCGTTCAATCCGCCCGGCATTTCGAGCGCGCTCGGCTGGCTGCGCCGCAACCACCGCAAGCTGATCACCGTCGATGGGCGCGTGGCGTTCGTCTCCGGCCTCTGTATCGGCCAGGCGTGGGAAGGTGAGCCGAAGCGGGCGCGTGAGCCGTGGCGCGATACCGGCGTCGAGATCGTGGGGCCGGCCGTGGCGCACGCAGAAGCGTCGTTTGCCGAGAGCTGGTTCCTGGCCGGCGGCACGCCGATGCCCGATACGCCGCATCCGTCCGAGGTGCCCGCAGCCGGGGACGTGAACCTGCGGCTGATTGCCACCGAGCCGTTCACGGCCAACATGCTGCGCATCGACCTGCTCGTCGGCACCATCGCGCGCAAGTCACTCTGGATCACCGACGCGTACTTCATCGGGACCGGTCCGTATCTCGAAGCGCTGACGCGTGCGGCGCAGGATGGCGTCGACGTACGGCTGCTGCTGCCGCGCGACAGCGACGTGGGCTGGACGGTGCCGGTCTCTCGTTCGCTCTATCGCCCGCTGCTCGAGGCCGGCGTCCGCATCTTCGAGTGGAACGGCACGATGGTGCACGGCAAGACGGCCGTGGCCGACTCGCGCTGGGCCCGCATCGGGTCGACGAACCTCAACCTCAACAGCTGGATTGGCAACTGGGAGCTCGATGTCGCCATCGAGGACACGGGCGTGGCGACGATTCTGGAACGGCACTTCGAGGACGACCTCGCGCAGTCCACGGAAATCGTCCTCCGATCGCCGAAACGCCGGCCGGCCGCGTCGGGGCGGCCGAACCGGCGCTATCGCTCGTCGCGGCGCGTCGTTCGCACCGTCACCGGCGTCGGGCGCAGTCTCAGCGCGGCCGTCACCGGCAACCGGCCGCTCGAGAACTACGAAATCACGCCGATCGTCGTCGTGGCCGCGCTGCTCGCGGCGGTTGCCGGCATTGGATTCGTCGTGCCGTGGCTGCTGGCCTGGCCGGTCGCGCTCGTCGCGATCTGGATCGCACTCACCTTCGTCGCCGAAGCCTGGCAGGTGTGGCGCCGCCACGATCGATGACATCGGCGTCCGGCCTCACGCGATTCGCGCCGGCGCCGACCGGCCTGCTGCACCTCGGGCACGTCGTCAACGCGCTATTCGTCTGGGGACTCGCGCGGCGGCTTGGCGCGGGTGTGCTCTTGCGCATCGAAGATCACGACGCACAGCGGTCGCGTCCGGCATTCGAGACGGCGTTGCTCGATGACCTCGACTGGCTCGGCTTCGTGCCCGATCGGTTTCCGACGAGCGCGTTTCGAGCCGGCCGGTGCGAATCGCGACAGAGCGATCGGCATGCCGTGTACGACGCCGCAGCCGCACGGCTTCGTCGTGCCGGACGACTCTACGCGTGCGCGTGCTCGCGCCAGGAGATCGCGGCGCACCGATGCGATCCCGGGACGGCGTCGACGGCGTGTCCGAACCATTGCCAGCAGCGCGCGCTGCCACTCGACGACCAGCTCACGTGGCGCGTGCACCTCGACGCGGGCGACGAGACGTTCGTGGATCTGTTGCAGGGCGTGGTGACGTGTGCCACGCCGGAACCATCGGTCGATCCGGCCATCCGCGATCGGCACGGCAACTGGACGTACACGTTCGCCGTCGTCGTGGACGATTTCGATCAGGACGTCACGCTCGTCGTACGCGGCGATGACCTGCGGCACGCGACGCCCGGACAGGTGCAGCTCGCGCGGCTCCTCGGCCGCACGCGCGCACCGGCGTTCGCGCACCACGCGCTCGTCATGAAGTCGCCCACGCAGAAGCTCAGCAAGGCCGATGGCGACACGGGCGTGGCTGACATGCGACGGCAGGGCTGGACGCCGTCGCGCGTGATCGGCCGCGCCGCGGCGCTCGCGGGATTGCTGCCGGCGGAACGCGATGTGGTGGCCGCCGATGCCGCCGGCCTGCTGGCCGGCGTTCAGTTGGCGAGCGGCTGCGGCTGAAACGCGTCTCCCGTCCAGAACCACGCCGTTCGGGCGCCGTCACACGCGCGCAGAACAATGGTGTCGGCGCCGAAGAAGAAATCGACGGAGATCGACGCCGGGCGGTACACGGTTCCGCGCCGGCCGAGCTCCAGCGTTGCCGGCTCTCCGGCCGGGCCGTCACCCACCTCGACGACGGAGTACTCGCCGTTGAGCCGCGCGAGCAGCGCCGCCAGCCGGGGCGTTCCCCCGGCGGTCACCCACAGGACGATGTCCTCGACACCGTCGCCGTTGATGTCGCCGCGCACGAGCGGCGTCGGCGCGCCCGACGTCGCGGGGCACGTCGCCGACTGCGAGCTGCCCAGTTCCACGCCTGACCAGTGCGACCGGAGCGCGCGCACGGCGCCGCGCGTGATGGTGGCGTCGCCCCCGCCGGGCAGCGCCACGGGACGATCGGCACTACCGCAGGCCGCCGCGAGAGCGGGGAGGCTCATGAGAGTCACCAACCGAATGAATCGCGGGATGATCATGACCCGTCCATGTTACCCGCTCGTGCCCGGACGTCAGAAAACACTTGCCGGCCGCGGGCGTGGTGCTATCGTGTACCCGGGTACACCACACATTCCGCCCGAGGAGTCAAGAGCATGAGGGGCACGCCATTCTCGTGGAGTGGCCGGGTCGCGCCGCTGGCAGTCGCCGCGTGTCTGGCTGTCGCGTTCGTGCAACCGGCGGCCACGGCCGACCAGCAACCGACGTTCACGGCCGCCGTCGATCTGATTGCCGTCGACGTCCAGGTGGTCGACCGCGACGGGTTTCCCGTCACGTCGCTCAGGCCCCAGGACTTCGAAGTGTCGATCAACGGCCGCCGGCGGCGTGTGACGTCGGCCAACTTCGTGCAGTTTGCGTCAGCCGAAGGCGCCGCGCCGGCCCGCCCGGTGATGAGCGGTCCGCAGGCGACCAATCTGTGGCCCACGAGCGACATCGCGGGGACGGGCCGCACCTACGTGCTCGCCTTCGATACCGACAGTTTCACCATCCAGGAGTCGCGCGACGTCGTGGCGGCCGCGCGCGGATTCATCCGGCGCCTGCAGCCGGGCGATACCGTCGGTCTCTACACCTTCCCGGTCGGTCCACGCATGGAACCGACACTCGAGCACAACCTGGTGAGCCAGTCTGTCGACACCATCGTCGGACGGAGCCAGGCGATGCCGGGCGAACACAACCTGAGCCCGTCGGAGATCATCGACATCACGTCGGAAGTGTCGCGCCAGTCCTCGCTGAACATCGGGCGCGGCGGCGGCGGCAGCTTCACCGCCACGGGGGGCACGACCAACGCGTCGTCGTCGGCGCTCATGGACATCGGTGATGGCAGCACGCTGCAGCGCGTGCAGCTGCGCGAGTGCGGGTCGGTCAGTTCGGCGTGCGCCGAGATGATCCAGACCGAGGCGTCCACCAAGGCGTTCTACCTCGAAGGCCGCGCCACCGAAGGGCTCAACGGCCTGCGCGCGCTCATCACACTGCTCCACGAACAGCCGGGACGGAAGACGGTGGTGCTGTTCAGCGCCGGCATTCCGGTGTCGGATCGGCCCGGTGGCCGCCCGGAAGTCGGCGATCTGGCCAAGCTGCTCGGACAGGACGCTGCGGCCACCAACACGTCGATCTACACGCTGCACATCGACAACCGTGAATTCCGCGCGTTGTCGGCCGAGAACCGCCGCGGCGGTTCGACGCCCGTGTCGCGCAGCCGCGACATGGCCGTGGGTGGCCGGCTGCTCGAGGAATTTTCAGGCGCGTCGGGCGGCGCGCTGCTGCGTGTGCTCTTCGGCGGCGGCGAACACGCGCTCGATCGCGTCGTCCGCGAAACGTCGTCGCACTACCTGCTGGGCGTCGAGCCCGACGACGCGGATCGCGATGGCCGGCTCCGCGAGTTGCGCGTGCGCGTCGTCAACACCCGCAACGTGACGGTGCGGAGCCGCTCGTGGGTGGTCGTGCCGCAGCGCTCGCGTTCCTGACCTCGTCGCCCGAACCGCACGCTCGCGCGCGTTCGTCGTCGACCACGGCACGAACGGCTGTCGTGTAGTCCTTCCCCGCGTACGCCGTCTGGTAGAGGCGCTCGTAGCCGGCCAGGAGCGACGGGTGCTCGCGCTCCAGGAACCCGAAGAAGTGCTCGCGCACGCCAGGCTCGAGATGCGTCACGCCGGCAGCGACGAGACGCACGCCGGTGCGCGCGATCGCGTCGACCGTCCGCCTGATCTGCTCGCGTGACGTGGTCAGGCCCGGCACGAGCGGCATCATGAGAATGCCCGTCTCGATCCCCGCATCGGCAAGCTGTCGCGCGGCGCGGAGCCGCTGCGCCGGCGGCGCCACGCCCGGCTCGAGTTGCTGGCACATCTGCTCGTCGACCGACGGAACGCTCAGGTAGACGCGGCATCCGGCGCGATCCGTCGCGCGCGCGAGCGACTCGGTGTCGCGCACCACCATCGGACCTTTCGTCACGATCGAGAACGGCGTGTCGGCGTCGACGAGCACGTCGATGCAGCGTCGCGTGAGGCGGTAGTGCCCCTCGATGGGCTGATACGGGTCGGTTGCCGTACCGATGGCCACGGTGTCGCGCGCCCACGAGGCGCGACGCACCTCGCGCGCCAGCACCTCCGCCACGTTCGTCTTCACCAGGATGACGCGCGAAAAGTCGTCGCCGGCGCCAAGCTCGAGATGACGCTGATACTTGCGCGCATAGCAGTACTCGCACGCGTGTGTGCAGCCGCGATACGGGTTGAGCGCCCAGTCGAACGGCATGCCCTTCGTGGCGGTGACTGCCGAGCGCACGCGCACTTCCTGATAGCGGGCCTCGTCGGCACGGCGCCGGGCGTCGGGAAGCCCATCGAGCCCCGCTTCACGCACCGCCTCTGCCACGTCGCGCAGCGTGGGCGACGTGACCGCGTTGGGGAAGAGCGGCAACTGGCGGCCGGCCATACTTTCGTTTTATATTCGCCTCAACCACGCGGCGTCAACGGAGATTCACGAAGCTCCCGGAGCGCAGGGGCTTCAGCCCCTGCGGGGCGCCGGGCCCCGCTTGAAAAATGGAGCCCCGGACCTTCAGGTCCGGGGAGAGCTGTCACGGGACGGGTGGCGTTGCCGTCGATCTGTTCGCCCAGCGATGGTCGGCAAGGAACGCGTCGACGATCTCCGCGAGACGTTCGCGGAGATCGCCGGTCGATGATGCGGGCAACGTGCCGAAGCTGCCGGCGTGCCAGGTGGACGCCATCATCAAACGTGCGGCGCCCTGGTGATCGGCCAGCCGCACCAGCTGCAGCAGGTCGGCATACACGCGATAGACGACGCGTCCGGTCGTGCCGCGGGCCGCTTCGTCGTTGACGATGCGAACCGCCACGGTGAGCAGCGGATCCTCGACCGCTCGATCGGCGGTGACGACGAGTCCGGCCTGCTCGAGGCGGAACGCGATCGTGGAGGTGACGGCCTCGGCGGTCAGGCCGCCTGCGAGCGTGTCGGGCAGGTTCACGCTGAGGGCAAGCCGTGACACACCTTTGAGACTGTCGCGCTCGTCGGCCACGAGTTCCAGATCGGTCGCGTTGGCCCAGAGCGGCCGCGGTTCCGGCGCCGGCGCGCCGGGAACCGGCGCTGTCGGCGCCTGCAGGGTGAGCAGCGTGAGCACGAAGCACGACCAGGGCACGGGTGCCCAGCTTACAGGAACCGCGGCACGTGGATTGCTCCGAGCAGCGTCACAGCAAAGGAGTACACGATGGCCAGGAGACCAGAGGATACGCAACGCGAACGCCTGCCCCGCCAGGCCCCGGGAGCCGGCGAGCCCGGCGACGCGCCGGAACGGCGCGCGCCGGGCTCGCCCGATGCCCCCGACACCATGGACGCGCCGCCGGCCGGCGACGACACGCCGGCCGGCGCCGTGGGCGTGGATCCCGAGGAGGCGCACGTGGGCGCCACCGAGGAACAGGTGAGCGATCGCACCGGCCCTGGTGTCGGCTACGACCAGGGCCGGAAGCGCTGAGGGCACGCGGGCGGCGGCGCGTCCGCCGCCGCCTGCGTGAGGGTCAGCGGCGCGCGGCGGACCGCCGCGCGCCGCCGCCGTTCGTCCGCCGGCGGCTCGATCCCTCCTGCATGTCCTCGACCGTCATCCCCGCGTTCGCGGCATCGTTGATGCCGCTCATCGCGAGCTGACTCAGCTTCTGGTCGGCGGCCTTTTCCTCGTTGAGCGTCTCCTCGAGCAGCTCGGCCACGTCACTGTGCCCCATCGCGTTGGCCCACGCGATGACCGAACCATACGCGGCCATCTCGTAGTGTTCGGCGCGCTGGGCGCCGGCCACGATGCCCGCATCGAGCACCGCACCTTCCTCTTCTTCTTCGAGCAGGTCGCTCGCCTCTTCGATGATGCCGGCCATCCCCGCGCAGTGCTTGCCGCGCGGGCGCTCGTCGAGCATCTCGAACACGCGTTCGAGACGCTCGATCTGACCGCGCGTCTCTTCCAGGTGCTCTTCGATCGCCATCCGCAGATCGCCCGATGTCGCATTCTTCGCCATCTTCGGCAGGGCCTTCGTCAGCTGCTTCTCCGCGTGGTAGATGTCGCGGATCTCGTCGACGAACAGTTCGTGCAGGTTTGCGCTTGCCATGGTGAAACTCCTTCGCAACAGAACAGGTCACGCCATACGCAGGGGAACGGGAACACGCCGCACCGTGCAAGGGCTGCGCCGTGTCCGCACCTTCCGTCGGACAGCAGCGCGCCACGGCGGGCAACGCGAGGCTGGCGAGGCGCCGCGTGCGATGGCAAGCTCCGCGCCAGCGCGGACGTCCCGTTGCTCACGTTGTGAAGTGGCGTGCCGCGATCGCCGCGCACGGCTGCGACGACGTGACGCGTTTTCATCCCCGTTGTCTCGCAGCGCGGCGGCACGTCCGTTGCAACCGTCGACGCACGGAGCACATCCCATGGCTCGATATGGAGCAAGCGCGTCGAAGAACGTGGCGTCTGCCATGCGGCGCCGGAAGCGTGGAACGCTGCGCAGCAGCTCCGGCGACAAAGTCACCAGCCGCAAGCAGGCCATTGCCATCGGCCTCAGTGAAGCCAGGAGCAAAGGCGCCAAGGTGCCCGCCGAGCCCCGCAAACGCGCAGCGACGTCCGGCAAGGGCGCGAAGAAGAGGTGATGATGGCGAAGAAGGGTCCCGTTCGTTATGCCGTGGTGGGCCTGGGCCACATTGCCCAGGCCGCGGTCCTGCCGGCCTTCCGACATGCCGCCAACAGCACGCTCGTCGCGCTCGTGAGCGACGACGCGCGGAAACGTCGCGAGCTGGCGCGACGCTACCGCGTGGAGCAGGTCTTCGACTATGACGGCTTCGACGAGTGTCTGGCGATGGTCGATGCCGTCTACATTGCGCTGCCGAACTCGATGCACGCCGAGTACACGATTCGCGCGGCGCGCGCGGGCGTGCACGTCCTCTGCGAGAAACCGCTGGCGCACACCGTCGCCGACTGCCGCCGCATGATTGCGGCGTGCGCGAAGGCGCGCGTGAAACTGATGACGGCCTATCGGCTGCACTTCGAGGAGCTGAACCTGCGCGCCATCGATCTCGTCCGCGCCGGTCGCATCGGCGACCCGAAGTTCTTCACGTCGGCCTTTGGCCAGACCGTGCGCGCGGGTGACATCCGTACTGACGCCGAGCTCGGCGGCGGCACGCTCTTCGACATCGGCGTCTACTGCATCAACGCCGCGCGGAATCTCTTCGGATCGGAGCCCACGGAGGTGACGGCGGCCACCACACACGGCGGTGGCGCGAAGCTGCGCGAGATCGACGAATCGACTGGCGCTATTCTCCGCTTTGGCGACGACCGCGTGGCCGCGTTCGTCACCAGCTTCAACTCCGCCGACGTCGGCGCCTACCGCATCGTCGGCACGCGCGGACACATCCGCCTCGATCCCGCGTACGAGTACGCCGCAGGCCTGTCGATGGACGTGACGATCGATGGGCGGACGAAGCGACAGCGCGTCGGCAAACGCGACCAGTTCGGGCCGCAGCTGATCTATTTCTCGGAGTGCATCCTGAAGAATCGCAAGCCCGAACCGTCGGGCGAGGAAGGACTGCAGGACGTGCGGATTGTCGAGGCGCTCTACCGATCGGCCAGGACCGGCCGCACCGTGCGCCTGCTACCGTTCCGCGACTCGAAGGCGCCCTCAGGCCGCCAGCGCATCACGCGGCCCGCGGTCCGCAAGCCAAAGCTCGTGAAAACGCAGAGCGCGAGCGAGTGAGGTCTTCTGGCGATACACATCTCGACCGCAACCTTCGTGAACACGCTCGCCTGACGCGGCTTGCCAACCGGAGCCGCGAGTGAAACGAGCGATTTGCGAAG
>CAZVHY010000057.1:0-5905 GCA_964627115.1 uncultured Solibacteraceae bacterium
TCCTGCGCGAATTCACCGGCGGCCTGCCCTGGGCCCACCTCGACATTGCCGGCACTGCGTGGGCTGAGTCGAAGGAGCCGTATCAGCCGAAGGGCGCGACGGGCGTGGCGGTGCGGACGTTGATTGAGATTGCCACGATGGACGCGTAGGGTCCGGCCTCGTGCCGGCCCGCGATGACGGGCGGACACAAGGTCCGCCCCTATGACGCGATCCGCAGCCTTGTCGCCTTGTCGTCTCGTCGCCCTCTTTTGATGGAGCCCCGGGTCTTCAGACCCGGGGAGACACGCCGCTGCCGGGCGTCGTACGGGCCGGCCGACGGATTGGACTGACGATTCTTTGCAGTCGAACGCCGTGGATGCGGCAGTCAGTTCGCGTGCGATCACCCGCGCCTTCAAGGGCTTGCCGTTGAACGTCGCCTGTCGTGTCCTGTTGTCAGGCTGACCGCAGATCGCCGCGCCCGGCGATGGATTGTCGAAGGTCCAATGTACGTTAGGCTGCGAGGCGGCAGGCTTCTCGATGCCCGGTGATGGCGGTCTCTCGGATGGGAGTACAAGATGGTGACCGACAGCAAATCACTATTTGAGACGGCCATGGGTGTGAAGGCAACGGACGTGCCGAACGTAAGGCAAGCCGTGCCTTTCTTCAATGTCAAAGACATTGAAGCCTCGCTGCGGTTCTATGTGGACCGTCTTGGGTTCACCATCACGCGATCGTGGGATCCGGAAGGCCGTATTCGCTGGTGTTGGCTCGAACGTGGTCATGCCGCCATCATGCTTCAACAGTACTGGAAGGATGGGCGCCCAGGCGGATGGCCGACTGGCATACTGGGTCAGGGCGTATCAATTTGCTTTATGTGTGCTGACGCGATTGCGATCTATCACGAAGCGAAGGGCCACGGACTCAAGGTGTCCACACCCTTTGTTGGCAACCGCTTATGGGTCACGTCGCTGGTCGATCCTGACGGGTACCGCCTGGAATTCGAGAGTCCTACGGACGTTCCAGAGGAGACGGTCTATTCAGAACGGGCGTGATAAGGATGCGCAAGAGCGTCGGCTCTGGCCGCGGATGGCGCAGCCACGAACTCCTGGAGTATTCGGCCCGCAGCCTAACCTCCGAATGGAGCCGACGCGCCAGACGGTCCCTGCAATCATGTCGCTGAGGCGCGCGGCTCATTCGGCACGTTCGGCGGGCACGGAGCCAGATCGTGATCAACTGGAAATTCGGCATAGCAACGATTGTTTCTGCGAGCCTACTGACTGGATGTGCCTCTTATGAAAGGGCGGCGATTGAGCAAGCAGAGGTTACGGGCGGCACCGTGCAGGGCACAGTCGACCACGGCGTCGCCGCCTTCAAGGGCGTACCGTTCGCGGCGCCGCCCGTTGGCGATCTGCGTTGGAAAGCGCCACAGCCGGTCGTTCCGTGGTCCGGCATCAAGCAGACCCGCACTGTCGCACTGCCTTGCGCCCAGGGGGCGGGCGCTCCGGGCGGGTCGAGCGAGGATTGCCTCTATCTGAATGTCTGGACTGCGGCTACCTCGCCCGCCGAAAAGCGCCCGGTCATGGTGTGGATCCATGGCGGCGGCTTTGATGGTGGCGACGCTTCCTCGTCGAATTCCGATGGTACGCGTTTCGCCGAGGACGGTGTTGTCCTTGTCAGTATTGCCTACCGGCTGGGTGTTTTCGGTTTTCTGGCTCATCCGGAGTTGCGCCAAGAGAGTGGCAAGAGCTCTGGCGATTATGGCTTGGAGGATCAAATCGCAGCGCTGCAATGGGTTAAACGCAGTATCCAGCACTTCGGTGGTGATGCGGGGAACGTTACAATCTTCGGCTTTTCGGCCGGCGGAATGGCGGTAAGCTTGCTCAAAGGCTCACCGGCCGCGCGCGGTTTGTTTCAGCGGGCAATTTCCCAGAGCGGAGGGGTCTTCGCTCCGCCTACGCGTCCCGATCGGCCAGGCGGACCATTGCTTTCGATCGAAGTGGCAGAGAATACGGGTAGAGACTTTCTTGCGAGCCTGGGTGTCGCGGACATCCGGGCTGCGCGACTGCTTTCCACTAAAAGAGTCTTTGACACGGCGTCGCAAGGGGCAGGATTCAAATTCTGGCCGGTGCTGGACGGGGATGTATTGAAAGCGCCCAATGCCGAACTTTACCGCGCCGGGCAATTTCACGACGTTCCTACGCTGGTCGGTTCAAACTCCGGGGAGGGCGCGGGCACCGCCCCTCCCAATACGACCGCCAAATCGTTTTCAGAAATCGGCAAGGATGCCCCGCAGTCCTGCGCGCCAAAAATCGCGGCGGTACTTTCGCTTTACGAGCACCATTCTGATGAGGCCGCCGTGAAGTCGTTCGAGGACTTATCACGAGATTCGGACTCTGGCTGGAATAGCTGGACGTGGGCGCGGCTGCACGCGCAGAACGGTCGAAGCAAGGTCTTCGTGTATTACTTTGATGTCAGCCCACCGGATTCGACGGTGGGCGCGTATCACGGCGCGGATGTGGATTACGTCTTCGGCCGGCCCAGTGCGGTCGCTCGCGTGGACGACGCGCGCGTCTCCGATCTCATGCGTCGCTACTGGATCAATTTTGCCAAGAGCGGTGACCCCAATGAGCCAGGTCTGCCCGCGTGGCCGGCCTTTTCGGATGAGGCTCCCAGCGCGATGGTCTTCGATCGGACGCCCGGTGCCCGCCGGCTACCCAATCTTGATCGTATGCGAGCGATCGATGATTTCGTCACATGCGTAGTGGACCACGCTGCGGACTGGAGTTGAGCCGGTTCGGTGGACATCATCCGAAAGGTGGATACGATGTCCGCAATGTCCGAATCGCCGAAGCTCCGACGGTCTCGTCGGCAGTTCAGTGACGAAATAAGCATCGAGGTACAGACATGGCGTTCTTCGAAAGGCTATTCCGTAGACGTGGCGGCGATGACATTCTCGTAGCTCTTGAGCTGCATTCGGTCGAACAGATTCGGGCGGCGCTCGACGGCGGGCTGAACCCGCAATCAGCGATTCGAGGTAAGTCGCTCGTCAATTGGCTCACCGAGATGTACAGCCGAGGCGACAATTTCCCGAGGTGTCTGCGTTTGTTGCTCGATCGTGGGGCCGTTCTGGACGATCCCGTCGTGGCACCCGTGCTTCTCAACGACGGCGAGGCGCTTGCGGCGGCGATCCGCGCGAAGCCAGCGCTTCTCGGGCATCGGACGACAATCGTTTCGGCATTCACACCGCTGGTCGATGCGTCATTGCTTCACGTGGCAGCCGAGTACGGAAACGCCGATGCGGCACGAGTTCTCATCGACATGGGGGCCGACGTCAACGCCGCTGCCGGAGTCGACGAGTATGGGCTCAACGGCCATACACCGGTTTTCCACACGGTCAACTCGAGTCACAACCATGCCGCCCCAATCCTGAGGATGCTTCTGGAAGCGGGTGCAACGAGCGACGTTGCCCTGCGGGGAATCACCTGGGGGAAAGGATTCGAATGGGAGACCACGATCTTCGACGTGACGCCGGTCTCTTACGCTCAGTTCGGCCTACTTCCGCAGGTGCATCGGCGGGAGAACGATATCTACGACAACATCAAGTTGTTACTCAAGGCTTCAGGCCGGACGCCACCGCCGCTCGAGAACGTGCCGAATCGATACTTGAAGCCGAAGGCTGCCTAACCTCCAAATGGAGCCGACGCGCATGGCCCTTCGTGCGCTGACGCGCGTCTCCCGGGTCTGAAGACCCGGGGAGACAAGCAAATCGGACCAACGATTTTCACTCGATCCGTTGTCCTGCTACCTTGTCGCCTCACCGCCTCGTTGCCTTCGCGGACGCGTGGTACACTCGCGGTATGTCTGGCCATTCCGTCGATCTCCGGCGACGTGTCATGGGCTGGCGTGCTGCTGAGCGGCGCGAGCAGCGCCTGCGCGCGGAGGAGGGGCCGATGGATCCCGAGGCCGCGCTGGACGCTGCGATCGAACTCCACGAACTTCTTCCCCCCGGCCCGGACACACGCAACGATGCCACGCGCGCCCGCGAGGTGGCCGCGGCGCGCGAGGCATGGCGCAAACTGCGGGCGCGCCTGGCCTGTCCCCCCGCCTCCACCAGACACGGGTGAAGCCGACGCTGAAGGCCGCCGTGCAGGCGGTCGGCCGTGCGCTGGCCGAACTGCCCGTGCCCGGCATGATCATCGGTGGTGTCGCGGTCATCGCGCGCGGTGTGCCACGGTTGACGCGCGACGTGGACGCCACAGTGGCCGGTGGGACGCTCGACCTCGCGGATCTCGCCGACCGGCTACGCGCGCACGATCTGGTGCCGCGCATCGATGACGCGATCGCGTTCGCGTCGGCCAATCAGGTGCTCCTCCTCCGCCATACCCCGAGCGGCGTCGACGTCGATCTGTCGATCGCGTGGCTGCCCTTCGAGATCGACGCCCTCGCGTCGTCCGAGGCACTCGACATCGCGGGCACGCGGCTTCGCGTGGCGCGCGCCGAAGACCTCGTCATCTACAAGGCGATTGCCTTCCGCCCCCAGGATCAGCAGGACATCGAACGCCTGCTGGCCCTGTATGGCGCGCGTCTCGACCTCGCGCGGATCCGACGCATCGTGGCCGAGTTCTCGGAGGCCATGGAGGAGCCCGATCGTCCGGCCGGCCTGGAACATCTGCTGCAACGAGCGGGCTTGGCGTGAGGCCGGCCCGGCATGCGATTCGGGATACCGATGTGTGCGCTCGGGCGGGACAGGAGGGTGCGTGGCTCGTCGTCCCCGTGTGCGCGGTTGGTGGTCGTGAGGCGCGTCATCGGCGGTACCGATCGCGGACGTGGAGCTCCACGCCGGGCTCGGTCGACAGGATGCTGAGCGTACCGAGTTCACCAGGCAACAACGGAGAAACCACGGTCGCCGCGTAGCTGGCCCGCAGCAACGTCATGGCCGTGCGCAGTCGCGTCTCGGGATCCGGCAAGCCGCGCTCGCCGTCGGCGATGAACATGCCGCCGGTCGATCGGGCCAGGCGCTGAAGTTGATCGAACGGACTCGTGAACGCGCCCTTCATCATGAACCACGCGGCGTCGGTGGCGTCGCGAAGACTCCACCCGCGGCCGGATCGCGGCACGCCCCACGATTCGCCAATCACGAACACAGCCACATCGGCGAGGGCGGCGCGCTCGATGACGGCCTCGAGCCCGTGTCTGTTACCGGAGGCCAGACCGTCGGTGACGAGGACAATCGCGCGCCGGCGGCCGGTCTCGGACGCGAGTGCCGACACGGCCAGATCCACGCCGTCCCAGATCGGCGCATTGCCGTGGCGCACGTCCGGCGACGAGGCGACAACCCAGCGCGCGGCACGCTCGAGATCCGCTCGACTGTTGGAAAAGGGCGCCCCGAGTTCGGGCACGTTCGTGATGCGTCCGAATCGCACGCGGTCGTCCGCGGTGACGGCTGGCAGCAGGCCCCGCAGCAGCGGCCCCAGGAAGAGCGCCGAGGGGGAGTCCGGCGGCTTGGCGCCCGACGGCCGCGCGTCACCCTGCGATCCCTGGCCGTCCCAGACGAACTGGGCCATGGCCTCGGACACGCTGCTCGTGACATCGATCAGCACGACCAGTGACAGGGGAGAGGGGGCGGTGATGCGCGCGATCGACAGCTCGATGCCGTTGCTGCGCGCGACGAGCCTGGCCGTGTCGATCGACGTGACGGGCGCCTGCGCCGCCGTGGTCGCCACGATGTGCGAGGTGACCTCGGCGCGCGAGGCGTCCTGTGCCGTCGTCGACGACGGCAGGAGCGACACGAGCCCGAGCGTCACGACAACCACCCATGGGCGCGCGATCATTGCGGATCACCGGCGACGAACAGGCGCCGCGATCGGACGCTGAGGCCGGGCCGCGTCGCTCGAATCTCGACGCGGTGCACCTGCCCGTCGAATGC
>CAZVHY010000057.1:6005-8450 GCA_964627115.1 uncultured Solibacteraceae bacterium
TGAGGCCGGGCCGCGTCGCTCGAATCTCGACGCGGTGCACCTGCCCGTCGAATGCGACCGGCACGAATCCAATCAGGTACTGATGGCGTAACTCCTCGGCGACCCTCGTGAACGCCGCCTGCACGTCCGCGTCGATGGGAACGTCGACGTAGCCGCCACCGCTCGCCTCTGCGACGTCCTTCAGGTCCCCCGTGAGCTGGTCCCAGTGGTTTCGCGAGACGGGCAGCCGCACGGCATAGACCATCGTTCCGGAGCGCATCGCGTAGTCGTCGACATTCGACCGTCGTCCGGCGAAACCCGGCAGCCGACCAGTGTCGATGCCATTGGTGAGGGCCAGCACCACACGGCGGTCTGGCTCGGTGTCGAGCGACTGCATGCCCGCGACCAGTGCCTGCCAGAGCGGCGTGCCCCCGCCAATCCAGAGCTCTTCGCGCAACACGCGATCGACCTCGTTCCAGTCGCGCGTCAGGTGGGCACCAATCGCGATTTCGAGGCCGAAGGAGCCGATGCGCACGCGATCGTCAGGGCGCAGCGCATCCACGAACGCGCGGATGGCCTGGCGGACGCGATCGCGATCCGATGCGTTGTTCGATCCGAGACCGTTGCCCGACACCTGGCTGGTGTCGATCATCAGCGCCACGCTCAGCGGCTGTGGATCACCCGAGAACTGCGTGATGTCGGCCGGCGTGCCGTCCACGAACAACGCAAAGTCGTCGCGGCCGAGGTCAGGCACCAGACGGCCCGTCTCGTCCCGGACCGTCGCGTAGATCGCCACGGTGCGGGTTTCGGCGCGAAAGGTGAGTTCCTGCGGCGTTTGCCCCTGCACGAGCGCCGCACTTCCAGCGATCGCGCCTGCCACGAGCCAACCGGCGCACGTATGTCGCATGCGGCCCCCGACGAATTGGACACCGGTTTCGAGAAGTAGGCGAGCCTCAGGTTCCTGTCGCCCGCCGCACCTGAGACTTACGTCCCAGGATCGTACGGATTGACCGACGGCAGATGATCTGGGCCAGCCGGCCGCAGACGCTTGAGGGCGACACGGATGCCGCCGAACACGACGCCCAGGACGAGCGCCACGGCGAGCAGCACGCCCGCCATGCTCACCGATCCGATGAGCACGTCGGACACCGTCGTGACCTTGGTCTCGGTGGGCCGATCCGGGATGACCGTGACGACGTAGGGACGAGAAATCGACGATTGCATCGGCGTGGTTTCCCGCTCCCAGTGTAGCAAGCCCGCGGCGCAGGTGTGAACGCCGCGGGCGGGCTGGAGCGTGCGGGGCCGCTATTGGGCTGCGGTCGTGGCCACGGGCGCCATCTTCTTGAGCGACCCCCGATACTGCACGATGGCGTCGAAGAGCGCCTGCGCGATCTGCTGCTTGTAGGCGTTCTGCTTGAGCAGGTTGGCCTCGGTGCGGTTGGTCAGGAACGCGATTTCGGCCAGCACGCTCGGCATCTGCGCGCCGATGAGCACCATGAACGGCGCCTGCTTGACGCCGAGATCCTGGAAGCCCTGGTTGCGCGAGCGAAGCCGCCGCACGAGCGACGACTGCACGACGCCGGCCAGCTCGCGCGACTCGGCGAGCTTGTTGTTGTTCGTGATGGCTCGCACGAGCTGCGGCAGCGTGTGCATCGTGCCGGCGCTCGAGGCGTTTTCGCGCGCCGCTACGGCCTCGGCCTGCGGATTGGTCGCGAGGTTCAGGAAATACGTTTCGACGCCCGCGGTCTCACGGCGCGGGCTCGAGTTGGCGTGAATCGAGAGGAAGAGGTCCGCGCTCTCCTCGTTGGCAATGGCGGTGCGTCGCGCGAGCGGCACCGCCGCGTTCGTCCGCCGCGTCAATACGACCTCGAAGCCCGGCTGTTCGAGCAGCAGCTTCTCGAGGCGCAGCGCGACGTCGAGGACGAGCGCGGCTTCAGTGATGCCGTTGCCCGACGCGCCGGGATCCGATCCGCCGTGGCCGGGGTCGATGACGATGCGCGAGACGCCCAGGCCGAGCTGCCTGGCCAGCGAGTAGCCGCCGCGGATGCTGGAGGGCGGCAACGGACTGGGCGACGTGTCGACCTCGTCCGCATCCGCGGCGCCGGCTCCGCTCGGCGCCGGCGACGCGGACGCGGTGCTGACTGACATCGCGGCCGCCGGCGCTGCTGGGACAGGCGCCGACGGCACGCGCACCGCGGCGGTCGAGGCGACCGCCGCGGAGTCTGTGTCCGGCGGCGCAGTCCGGGACTGCGCCGCCGAGGGAAGTGTCTCGAAGTCGACGACGAGCCGCGTCGGGTTGTAGAGCGGGAACGCGCTGTGCCGGACCTCGTCCGGCACAGCGACGGTCAGGCGCAGGCCGCCATCGACGTTGTCGATGTGCAGCGACTCGATGAGCGAGCCGCGAATCGAACGCGCGGCGTCGACAATGGCCGACGCCGCGCGGGCATCGGCCACCGTCAGCACGAG
>CAZVHY010000057.1:8550-18066 GCA_964627115.1 uncultured Solibacteraceae bacterium
TACTCGCGCCGCAGCCACTCGAGCAGCTTCAGCGCCTGGTCGCGATCGCGTGTCTGCCCACTGCGTTCCCACGCGAGCTGCAGCACGCCGGCCCCCTGAAAGAGCGCGTTGTCCGAGTACCCGCTGCGCGGATGGCGCCGCACGACGTTTTCGTACGCCGTGGCAATCGATCGCAACGTCGTCAGCGCGGGATTGGCCTGGCGCCTGGCGGCGGTCTCGCGCGCCAGCGCCCGTTCGTAGAGCGTCTGCGCCGTCTGGGCCTCGGCCGGACGCACGCCGGCCAGCAGGGCCACGAGCGCGAATGCGGGAACGAGGAGACGAGCGACGGAATGCAGTCGGGTAGTCATGGTCATCTCAATTGCGCGTCGACTTCCTCGAAGTAACTCTGGTCGACGAGCACCTCGCGTTTGCCGCCGGCGGCCGGGGAGACGACGCCGTCCATTTCCATCATGTCGATCAGGCGCGCGGCCCGGCTGAAGCCGATTCGCAGGCGCCGCTGCAGGTACGAAATCGAGGCCTGGCCGGTCGAGACGACAATGCGCGCGGCTTCGTCGTACAGGTCGTCCTTCTCGAACTCGAGCTTCTCGGGGCCCGACTTCTCCTCGGCCGTGATGCTCGTGTCGTACACGGGCTTGCCCTGTTTACGCAGGAAACTGCAGAGGCGCGCGGTTTCCTGCTCGGAGATGTACGGGCCGTGAATGCGCACGGCGCGCGAGGACGCCGGCGGCATGTAGAGCATGTCGCCCTTGCCGAGCAGCTGCTCGGCGCCGTTGCCGTCGAGAATCGTGCGCGAGTCGATGCGCGAGGCCACGCGGAACGCGATGCGCGCCGGCAGGTTCGCCTTGATGACGCCCGTGATGACGTCGACCGACGGCCGCTGCGTGGCGAGCACCAGGTGGATGCCGACCGCGCGCGCCATCTGTGCGAGGCGGCAGATCGACTCTTCCACTTCCTTGCCGGCCACCATCATCAGGTCGGCCAGCTCGTCGATGATGACGATGAGGAAGGGAAGAGTGTTGACGGGCTTGCCGTCCGGTCCTTTCGCGTCCGCGTCTTCGGTCAGGGCCGCGCGCACGTTGCGGTTGAACTGTTCGATGTTGCGCACGCCGTGCGCGGCGAGCAGCTTGTAACGCTCTTCCATCTCGCGCACCGCCCAGCGGAGCGCGTTGGCGGCCTGCTTCGGATCGACGACGACCGGCGTGAGCAGGTGCGGGATGTCCTCGTACATCCCGAGCTCGAGCCGCTTCGGGTCGATCATGATGAAGCGGACCTCGTCGGGCGTCGATCGGAACAGCACGCTGCTGATCATCGCGTTGACACTCACCGACTTGCCGGCGCCGGTCGATCCGGCAATCAGCAGGTGCGGCATCGTGGCGAGATCGCTCACGAACGGTTCGCCGTGAATCGTCTTGCCGAGCGTGAGCGTGGTCTTCGAGGCCGATCGCACGAACACGTCGGACTCGAGCAGTTCACGCAGCGTGATCGCTTCGCGCCGCGCGTTCGGAATCTGGATGCCGACGGTGGACTTGCCGGGGATGCGATCGATCAAGACGGACTCGGCCTGCATCGCGAGGCACAGATCGTCGGCCAGGCCCGTGATGCGGCTGTACTTCACGCCCGCGTCCGGCTTGAACTCGTACGTGGTGACGACCGGGCCCGGGTGAATCTGCACGACGGAACCGGCCACGGAGAACTCGCGGCACTTCTCCTCGAGCAGGCGCGCGGCCTCCATCAGCTCGCGTTCGTCGATCTTGGCCTGCTCCTTCGGCGCGTCGAGCAGCGTGACCGGCGGCAACTGATAGCCGCCCTGACGACGTTCGGCGGGGCTGCGCGTTTCCGTGTCGCCCAGCGGGAGCGGCTGCGGTGTGGGCGCGGGCTGCGGACGCCGGATGGCGGGCGGCCGCGCCGCGCGCGGCGCTGGCGTGTCGTCCTCCTCCTCGTCCTCGTCTTCCTCCTCGTCGTCGTCGACGTCCTCGTCCTCGACGAGTTGCGCCTTGGCGCGCGCCGCCCGTGCCGCGCGGACCTTCTCGGCCGCGTTCGCGGCTTTGGTCTCGAGCTCGGGCGCGCGTTCGCGGCCGGCCTTCTTCACCTGCTTTTCGACGATGGCCTGCCGCGCCTTTTCGCGTCGCTTCTCCTCGCGCCAGTCCTTCCAGCGTGCGAGGAGGCTGCGCTCCGGCTTCAGCCGTTTGCCCACGTTCGAGGCCGTCCGGCCGAGCGAGACGTGCGTGGTCAGCAGGACCGAGAGCGCAACGAGCGTGAGCAGGAAGATGGCCGTGCCCGTGCGGTTCAGGTACGACGACAGCACCGTCGACGTCGCGGTGCCGAGCAGACCGCCGGCCGTGGCCTCGCTGGCCGGCTCGATGGCGCCGAAGGCCAGCGAGAGCAGCCCGGCCACGCACGTCATGAGGAGCGCAACGCCCGCAACCTTCGTGTACCCGGCGTCGATTTCGGTGCACCAGAAGTAGTGCCACGCGATGAACGCCAGCGCGACCGGCACGACATAGGCCGTGAAGCCGAACAACTGGAACGACGCCGTGGACAGGAAGGCGCCGAACCGGCCGGCGAAGTTGGCGACGTCTGGTGACGTGACGTCGTTGAAAAACCAGGCCGGGTCGTTCGGGCTGTGCGTGACCAGCGCGAGCACCCACAGGAACGCGACCGCAAACAGGGCCACGCCGGTGAACTCGCTGACACGACGAGAGAGGGCAGCATCCGCCAAGGCGATCTCCTCAGACTTCCATCACAACCGGCAGCACGAGCGGCCGGCGGCCGACCCGGCGCCGGAAAATCCGCTGCAGTTCCTGCCGTACACGTTCCTTGAGCAACCCGGGGTCCGTGCGTTCTTCCTCGGGCGCCTCGCCAATCGCGCGCGCCAGCAGCGCGGGCAGTTCACGCAGCACCTCGGTGTGTTTCGGATCGACGGCCAGGCCCCGCGTGATGATCTCGGGCGTCGACTCGAGCGCCCCGGTCTGGCCGCTCATCACGACCACGGGGACCACGAGGCCGTCGCCGGCCAGGTGGCGCCGGTCGCGCAGCACCTCGTCGACGATCTCGCCCGTGCGCGTGCTGTCGATCAGGATCCGGCCCGTGGGCACCCGCTCGGCCACGCGCCCGCCATCAGCGTCGAAGCGGAGAAGGTCGCCGTCCTGGGCCATCAGTACCGTTGTATCGGGCGCAACCAGTCGGGCCATGCGGGCATGGCGGGCCTGCTGGCGGTATTCGCCGTGGATCGGGACGAAATATTTCGGCCGAACCAGCGAGAGCACGAGTTTCAGCTCCTCGCCGCTGCCATGCCCGGACACGTGGACGTGTTTCTGGTCGTCGGACACAATCTGCGCGCCCCGCCGTGCCAGGTGGTTCATCACGCGGCCCACGGCCTTCTCGTTGCCGGGGATGACGCGGGCGGAGAACACCACCGTGTCGTCGGCATCGAGCTTGATGTACCGGTGGTCGTCGATGGCCATACGCGGCAGCGCCGCCAGCGGCTCGCCCTGCGAACCCGTGCAGAGGCAGAGCACGTCCTCGGGCGCGTAGTCGCGCACGTCGCTGTCGCGAATCTGCATGCCCGCCGGGATGCGCAGATACCCGAGCTCCTCGGCGATGCGCGACATGTGCTGCATGCCGCGGCCCACGAACGCCACGCGTCGTTCGAACTGATCGGCCATGTCGACCAGCAGCTGCATGCGATAGACGCTCGACGAGAACGCCGCGACGATGATGCGTCCCGGCGCACTGCTGAAGACTTCCTCGAAGCCGTCGATGACCGTGCGTTCCGAGCCGGTGAACCCCTCGCGATCCGCGTTGGTGCTGTCCGAGAGCAGCGCCAGCACACCCTGCGCGCCAAGCTCGCCGAACCGGTGCAGGTCGAACGTCTGGCCGTCGAGCGGCGTCTGGTCGATCTTGAAGTCGCCGGTGTGGATGATGACGCCCGCCGGCGTGTGAATGGCCACCGCAACGCAGTCCGGAATGCTGTGCGTGACGCGCAGGAACTCGACGCGCATCGGTCCCACCTCCACCACCTGGCGGGGCGACACGGTGTGCAGCCGGTCGGCGGGATCGAGTCCGTGCTCTTCGAGCTTCGGACGCACGAGGGCGAGCGTGAACGGCGTACCGTAGATCGGTCCCTGGAAGCGCTCGAACACGTGCGGGACCGCGCCGATGTGGTCCTCGTGCCCGTGCGTCAGCACGAGCGCGGCCACGTGGTAGCGCTCGAGAGCCGACATGTCCGGGATCACCAGGTCCACGCCGAACAGCTCGGGCTCCGGGAACATGACGCCGGCGTCGACGAGCAGGGCGGTATCACCGCAGGCGACGAGCAGCATGTTCATGCCGAACTCGCCGAGCCCACCGAGCGGGATCAGTTCAACGGCCGGTACAGGCCGATCCGGACTTTCACGGTCGAACAAACGAAACACTCCACGAACCCGGACGAATCCCGACGTGACGCGCCTGAAGCACGACGAACGACCGCACGAACGACGCGGGGCGCGTCGTCGGGCTGATTGGATTCATCCGGCCTGATGGATCGCTGGGAGGGACCCGGGGACAGGCAGGAAGCGGGGGGAACTATAACATACGGGGTTGCCGCACCGAGCTGAACAGGTCCGCCAGACGGGCCATCTCCTGAAGGTCGAGCGTCTCGGGCCGGCGCCGGCTGTCGATGCCGGCCAGCGCGAGCACCGCGGGCGCCGTGGGATCGAACGCTTTCAGTGCATTGGCCAGCGTCTTCCGGCGCTGCCCGAACATGGCCTTCACCATCCGCTCGAACAGCGCCTCGTCGACGAGCTTGACGGCCGGCGGACCGAACGTGAGGCGCACGACCGAGGACCGCACTTTGGGCGCGGGCTTGAAGGCCGACGAAGGCAGGTCGAGCTCGCGCGTGATGCGCGCGTGCTGCGCCAGAAGCACGGTGAGCACGCCGTAGTCCTTCGTGCCGGGCCGCGCCACCAGCCGATCGGCCATCTCGCGCTGCACCATGACGGTGGCGTCGGCAAAGACCGCCTCGCGGCGATGCCACTCGATCAACCGCACGAGGATGGGCGACGCGATGTAGTACGGCAGGTTGCCGACGATGCGGAAGCGGCGCGTGGGTGCGGGCGCCGCGGCCAGGTCGGGCGGACGCTGCGGTTCGAGGCCGCTCAGGACGGCCAGGACGTCGGTGGTCAGCACGTCGCCCGACATCACGGTGACATTGCGTGGCACGCGCGGGGCGAGCGCGGCGACGAGGTCGCGATCGATTTCAACCGCCAGGATTGGCGCACCGGCCTCGGCCAGCGGCAGCGTCAGCGCGCCGGTGCCGGGACCGATTTCGAGGAAGACATCGCCGGGATGCGGATCGACGGCCGCCACGACCTTGCGCGCCCACGTGGGCTGCAGGAAGTGCTGGCCGAAGCGCTTGCGCGCGCGCGGCTTCGTCGAGGGGCGTCGTGCGGGGCGTTTGTCCGCCGCGCGTGGCGGCTGACGAGAGGAGCTCATGGTGCGGTTTCTCCGGAATGCTGGTGCAGCGTCATCAGCATGATGCCGCCAGTGACCTGCGGGACAGGCACGGTCCACACGTCGTCTGCCGACCCGTCAAAGGCCAGCGACGCGAGTGCGTGCCCGGTCGATGCGTCAATCAGTTGTCCGCGCATCGCGCGAGCAGATCGGATCTGCAGAAAGGGTTCGGGGCCCGCCGTTCGCACGACGAACAGGGCACGCGCGTCGTCGCCGAAACCCGCGACGCGCAGGTTGTGCGCCGCGCGGAGGATGGTGAGCGCGCTGGCGGGACGCGTGACGAGAGCCGGCCAGTCGGCGTCGAGGAACACCTGCCTGACGTGCGGCTCGGTGGCCACCGGCCACGCGTCGGCGTCGTCGTGCGTGAAGGCGACCTTGCGGCCGGGCGCGCGCGTGAACGTGTAGTTGCCACCGCGGCGATTGGCGTAACACAGCGTTTCCGGTGTCAGACAGAAGGCCGGAACCGGCGCGGGCAGGCACGGCACGGGCCACGCCGGCGCGTTGTGTCGCGCGGCCAGCAGGATTTTGGCGCAGCCGGGCGCGGCGACGGGCACGCTCGTGCGCTCGGCGTGGAACAGGGTTTCGGTGAACACCTCGGGCAGCGGATGATGCCACCGCGGGTGGTGCGTCCAGAGCCAGATCGCGAGTGGCGTCGGCTCGTGCGCGTTGGACGGCACGCCGGGATGGAACGCGACGATGCTGGCGAATGCGGAGACTGCGGCGGCCACGCGCATCACGTTCCGCCCGCGCGGTCCGGCAACCCGGCGCCATGGCACCCAGACGGCCAGCGACAGTGGAATGAACCAGAGCGCGTAGCGCGTCATGCTGGGCGTGCCGCCGTGGTGCGGATTGCTCGTCTGCGCGAACGCGTACAGGAACACCGCGGCGCTCGCGGTGGCCACCGCGGTTTCGGACGTCAACAACAGGCGCGGATGCCGGGCAGCGAGCCAGACGCCGACGCCGATCGTGGCGACGAGGAATACCGGGAAGTTGCCGATGAGGCCCATCGACGGATCGAGCACGCTCGCGCTCAGTTCTGCGGCCGTCGGGAATCCGGGCCGCGTGGCGTAGAGCAGGAGCGACGGTGTCCCGTGCCGGACGTACGTGTAGACGGGCGGGAGTGCGGCAAGCGCCAGCCCGACGCCCGCGCCTGCAACGATCCGGCGATCCCACAGCGCTGCGAGACGCCGCTCGGCGAGCACGGCAAGACCGATGAGGAGCAGCACCGCCGTGATGGGCGGGTTCTGCGTGGCCGCCGCGCCGGCGGCCACCATCGCCCACCAGGGACGGTCGCGCATGGTGAGCAGCGCAATCGTCAGCAGCGTGACGGTGAACACTTCCGTGTGTGCCTTGTCGAGCCACCAGACGAGTGGGCTGGCGAACAGCAGTACGGTCACGGTGATGCCCGCGCGCGGCAGCGCGAGGTGCAGCGCAATGGCGAGCAGCACGAGATTGAGCGCCGTGAACGCGTGCAGCGGCGAGACACCGACGGCGTGCGTGATCCACACGAGCGGTGTCGTGAGCAGCGCGTAGAACCAGAAGTGCAGGAAGTCGCGCCGGCGATCGTGGCCGGCCACCGACGTCCGCTCGATGCTCCAGGCCGACAGGTCGGGCACCGTCTCTGCGAGGCGGCGTTCGATCTGCGGAATGGTCTGGCGGCCGAACGACGGCGGATTGAGCGCTGCGAAGTTGAGCGCCTGCGCGAGGTACTCGCCGCCGTCGCCGATGATGCGCGGCGCCGAGCCGGCAATCAAACACAACGCGAAGGCCAGCGCCACCACGAGGCACGTGCGGTGATCCTGCACGGCGCTCACTGTACCGTATCGTCTCCTCGCCAGTACCGTTCTTCGATCTGCTCGATCTCTTCCTCGGACAAACCGAAGTAGTGACCGATCTCGTGAATCAGCGTCTCGCCGATGCAGATGACGACGTCGTCTTCGTCCTCGCTGGCGTCTTCGATGGGGCCCTGGAAGAGCGTGACTTTGTCGGGCAGCCGGTTGCCGTCGGCCCAGTGGCGTTCGGTGAGCGGCGTGCCCTCGTACAGGCCGAGCAGCGTGTCGGGCGGCTCGATCTCCACGTCCGCCAGTTGTGCGTCTGTGGGCTCGTCCTCGACCACGATGGCGATGTTGACGAGCGCGTCGCGAAAGCGTGCGGGAATGGTGGCGAGGGCCTCGTCGACGAGGTGGAGGAACGCGTTGCGGGTCACGACGCGGGGCCTCGCCGCCGCCGCGGTGTCGCCGCAGGCGACAAGGATGTGAAATACGCACAATCCGGCCGAAGCGAACAGCGGTCGCAGAGCGGCTTCGGCTTGCAGATGCGGCGGCCGTGCAGAATCAGCGTGTCCGACGCTCGCGTCCAGCGCTCGGGCGGCATCAGGGCGCACAGCGCGGCTTCCACGCGGATGGGATCGTCCGAGTGCACGAGGCCAATGCGGTTCGCCACGCGTAGCACGTGTCGATCGACCGGCAGCCCGGGAATGCCGAGCGCGTGACCGAGTACGACATTGGCCGTCTTCCGCCCGACGCCGGGCAACGCGACGAGCGCCTCCATCGACGCGGGCACTTCACCGTTGTACTGATCGACGAGCGCGCGCGCCATGCCGGAGATCGCCCGGGCCTTCATGCGGAAGAACCCGGTCGGCTGCACGATGGGTTCGAGGACCTCGGGATCGGGCACGGCCAGCGCGCGGGCGTCCGGGTACTTCGCGAACAGCGCAGGCGTCGTGGCATTCACACGCGCGTCGGTGCACTGCGCCGACAGGATCGTCGCCACGAGCAGTTCGAACGGCGTGCGGAAGTGCAGTTCGGTGTCCGCGTTGGGGTGCATGACATCGAGCCGATCGAAAATCGATCGGGCACGATCCGGCGTGATGGCCGGCGGCGCAGCGGGTAATGCCCGCGTCCGTTTCGTGGACGAACTGGCCGGAACGGGGGAGCGGCGACGAGGACTCATCCTGGCCCCGGACCGTGTCAGTGCAGCGGCCCTTTCGGCCAGGGGGCGGGCGGTTCAGCGGCCGCGGCGGCTTCCTGCACGGCCCGCACCTGTTCCTGGAGCGCGGCGATGAGGCCGGGAATGACGCCGAACGGCAGCGCGATCCGCGCCACGACCGGTGCCGTGACGGTGCGCGACGTTTCGGCCGACTGGATGTCGCGATCGGAGAGCGGCCGCACGTCGCAGAAGGTCAGCGTCATGTCGAACGGTGTGTGGGCCACGGCGCAGAAGTTCGCGTACTCGCGGCGGCTCGTGTGCGCGTCCGCCGGTTCTTCCGGCACGATGGTGAAGTTGATCTGTTTCGTCATGCTGTCTCGCGGCCGTCAGTACCGGCGCATCATCCCGACGACGACACCCTGTACCTGGACGTTCGACGCATCGTAGTACATCGGCTGCATGGTGGGGTTGGCCGGCTGGAGGCGGATGCGTCCGTTCTCGCGATAGAACTTTTTCAGGGTGACGTCCTGTCCGCTGACCAGGGCGATGACCATTTCGCCGTTGTCGGCCGTGCGGCGATCTTCGACCACGACGAAGTCCCCGTCGCGGATCTGCTCGTCGATCATCGAGTCCCCCTTGACGCGCAGCACGTAGCTGTCGCGCTTGCCGGCGAGGTTCTCGGGCACGGCAATCGTTTCGTTCGACGCCACGGCCTCGATGGGCGCGCCGGCGGCGACATAACCGAGCAGCGGCAGTTCCAGTGCGCGCTGCGCCGTGGGCGCGGCGAGCAACTCGACCGATCGGCTGCGGTTCCACGACCGGCGGATGAAGCCCTTGTCTTCGAGATTGGTGAGGTGCTTGTGCACCGTGGCGAGCGACGAGAGGCTGAAGCGCTTGCCGATTTCCTCCAGGCTGGGCGCGTAGCCGTGGCGCTGGATGAAGTCCTGCAGGTAGTCGAGAATTTCGCGCTGCCGTTTCGTGAGTGGTTGCACCAGGAGTCTCCCGTTGCTGGCGGCCGGCGCCTGCCGGCCACGACGCGTCGGACAGTGTCCGGATGGCCACGAACTATATGCAAAGAAAAAGCGAAGATCAAGA
>CAZVHY010000058.1:0-5370 GCA_964627115.1 uncultured Solibacteraceae bacterium
GCGAATACGGCGTGAACGACCAGTTCCTCGGCGTGCCCGTGAAGCTCGGCAAGGGCGGCGCGGAGCAGGTCATCGAGATCAAGCTGACCGCCGACGAGCAGGCCGCGCTGGCGAAGTCCGCCGCCGCGGTGAAGGAGCTGACGACCGTCATCGGCGTGTAAACGCGCCGGCCGACATCGACGACCAACGACGGGCCGCTGCCACCGAAGGGTGGGGCGGCCCGTTTGTCGTTTCGCGGTCGCCGAAGCACGTTCCAGACGTGCGTAGTCCGCGCCGGCCTCCGGCCGCACGCTCGCGCGGCCTCCGCTGGATGGGCCGTCTGCCGCGCTGCGGCAAAGTCGGCCGGTCGCTGACCACGCACGTCTGGAACGTGCTCTACCCCTCGTCCGGCCGCGGCGTGCCGGCGGCCTTGCGTGCGACGTCCAGCGTGATGCCGTGCCGCCTCAGCAACTGCGACGCACGCGACGCCTCGTCGCGAACGATACCGATAAGCAGGTGTGCCGGTGTGATCTCTGCACTCGACAACGCGTCGGCTTCGACCGCGGCGTACTCGAACACGCGCTTCGCCGCAGCGGTGAACGGGATCTCCATGTGTATGGGAATCGTCTCGCGGATCGCGGGACGGAACTGGTCTCGTGCGTTGCCAGGCGTCAGGCCCGTCCGTTCGAGTGCGGTGCACGATGCGCCGGCCTGCGGATGCAGGAGGGCGAGCAGCAGGTGCTCGACCTCGATCGACGGGGTGCCGAGTTGTGTCGCCTCGAAGCGCGCGAAGAACACCGCCCGCCGGGCGGGCTCCGTGTAGCGCTCGAACATGTGATTGGGCCGAGTCCAGCACCGGTTATCCGGTGACGCTCACCGTCCGCCGCGCTCGGAGGCGAGCCAGATGCCGCCCGTCGCGCGCACGATGGGAACGACCATCCGGTTGCCGCCAATGGCCACGTCGAACATCAGGATGTTCGGCAGCAGGTGATGCGCCGGATCGGCGTAGGCGGTTTCCTGCCGCGGTTCGCCGACGATCGCGCCGCGTGCGCCGTCGAAGCCCACCGACCACACGTTCAGCATGGCGCCTTCGGTCAGCGCGAAGTAGATGCGATCGCCCCGCGCCGACCATCGTGGCTTGTCGGCGCCGAGCAGGCCGTGCGTCGCCATGATCCATTGCGAAGGATCGCCGCCCTCGGCAGACACGACGGCAATCTGCCCGACGGACATGCCGGGAAGATTGACGGCACGGAATGCGAGCCAGCGGCGATCGGGGGACATCGACGGCTGAAAGAGCGAGCCCTGCTCGACGCTCGTGACGATCTCCGCGGTCCGTTCCGCCTGCGGCGCGGCGGCGAGGCGCAGCAACGCGATGGCAACGCGCCCGTCGATGTAGCGTGGGCTGCTGGACACGACGAACCGATCGTCGCGCGACCATCCTCCGGCGAACTCGTTCACTGATGACTGGGGAGACGTCAGCGGCTCGTCGCGGCGACTGGCCATGTCGAACACCCTGAGCTGCCGCTCCAACGTTCCGAGCGACCGGGTGACGAGGGTGTACGACAGGCGGGTCCCGCTGTAGCTCCACTGTGGTGCAAGCACGATCCCCCCATCGTCACGGACCTCGCGGATCGTTTCTTCTCGGTCGGTCGCCAACTCGCGAACGACGAGCGCACGCAAGCGCCGGCCGCCGGGACGGGTCTGGATGGAGGCGAGCCAGGCGCCGTCGCTGCTGAGAGCGGGATGTTCGGCGTGGGCCGCCTCGAGCGACGCCAGCCGCCGGCTGTCTTCGATGATCTGGCCGGCTTCGTTCAGGTCGAAGGACCACAGTTGCGCGGTGCGTGTCGACCCGTCGAACGCGAGCCGGTCCCCCGCGCGCGCCAGGCTGAATGTGCTCGCGTCAGGCAGTGACGTGACGCGATCCGGCCCTGCCGTCACTCGTCTGGCTGCCGCATCCACGTCGATCCGCCACACGTTGCGCGCCCCGCGCACCAAGCCGACGAAGAACAGCGAGCGGCCGTCGGCGTGCCACTGAAGCTTCTCGCCGCTGGCGATGAAAATCTCTTCGTCCTGGAGGCGGCTCGACACGCCGGCATCGAACGTCCACTCGGTGAGGGTCCCGGTCTCGGCGTCGATATCGACCAGCCGCGGAACGGGAGGGAGGACACCGCTCGACAAGACCATGATCCGTCGTGAATCCCGCATCCAGCCGTACGAGCTCGCGGCCGTCGTGGACAGTTGGCGAGGCGCGCCGTCGAGCCCCATGAGGACGTGCAGGCGCGAGCCACTGCCGTAGAGCGTAGAACGCGTGAAGACGAGCGCGCGGCCATCGGGCGACCACTGAGGGCGGTAGCCGAAATCGGCCACCTTCCGGGCTGCACCCCCCGTGACGGGCACGACGAAGATGCCGCCTCCATCGCGTTCGGAGCGGAAGGCGACCGAGCCGTTCGGTGACCAGTCCGGCTGCCAGTCGTGCGCGGGATGCGTGGTGATGGGCACCGCATCGCCACCCGCGACGGCACGCGTGTAGAGATCGAAGTTACCGGTCACGTTGCTGGCGTAGACGAAAGACTGTCCGTCGGGCGAGAAGCTCGGATCGGTTTGCAGTCCGTCCTCGAATGTCAGCCGCGTCGGCATCGCCGACCACGGCGTGGCCGCGGCATCGGCGCCGCGTGACCACACCCCGGTGATGAGCACGGCTGCGCCACCGATCGCGACGGCAAGTGCGGCGGCGGTCCACCAGGCGACCGGTCGTGAGCGCGGGACGGGTGCGGGATTGCGGGCGTCACTGACCGGTGCCGGCACCGGAGCCGCGTCGGGGACAGATGGCGCCGGCTGCGTCTCGGCAGCCACCGTGTCGACGACACCGATGAAGCGATAGCCTCGGCGGGGCAGTGTCTCGATGAGCTTCGGCCGATCGGCCGAGTCGCCCAGCGCGTCGCGCAGGCGCCGCATCGCGCTGTTCACGCCGTGATCGAAGTCGACGAACGTGCCGGCGGGCCACAGCCGGTCGCGCAGTTCCTCGCGTGTGACCACGTCACCGGCACGCTCCAGCAGCGCCTGCAGAATCTGGATGGACTGGTCGGGTACGCGCAGACGCCTGGCGTCCTTCAGCAGCTCGCCCGTGCGGACGTCGAGCTCGAATCTGCCGAATCGAATCCGCCGGGGGGCAGTCGGAGCCTGCATGGCCAGGGCGTCATCCTACCGCGCTTTGCGCTCACAAACCGTCTTCGTGCAACAGTTTCCGGCGTGACATCGCTGCGAGATGCGTTTTACCCGCAATCCATTGCCGCTGCCACGCGCGTGTCTCAGACTCGGCGCGTAAACGCCCGTCGCTGGTAGAGGTCGCAAACGTCATGTCCAGATCGTCTCTCGTGCTCCCCGCCGCGCTTCTCCTGATCGTCGCGTCGTCGACGACGGTAATTGTCAGCACCTACTCGCGCCTCTCGCAGACCTGGGATGAAGGCATCCATGTCTCGGCCGGGCTCGAGTACTTCCAGGACGGCCGCTACACGATCCAGACCGAGAATCCGCCGCTCGCGCGGGTCGTGCTGGCGTTGTGGCCGTTCCTCAACGGCGCCCGCCTGCAATCGCAGGACTCGCCCTCGTTCTTCGAGTCCGTGCTGGAGGGTCCGTTCTATCGCACGCCGGACTACCGCGGGAATCTTGCTGAAGGACGCCTGGGCAATCTGTTCTTCTTCTGGGTCTGCGTGGCGCTGACGTGGATGCTGGCCGGCGGCCGATCGGATCCGTGGGTCGCGACACTCGCGGCCGCGGGCGTGGCCACCCTGCCCGCCATCGTGGCGCACTCGGGTATTGCGACGACCGACGTCGGATTCGTGGCGAGTGCGCTTCTGGCGCTCGTCGCGCTGCGGCGATGGCTCACGAAGCCGTCACTCGCATCGGCGGCAGCGGGTGGCGCGGCCTTCGGCATTGCCGTGGCGACGAAGTTCTCGACGCTCGTCTTCCTTCCGCCCGCCGTCCTCGCACTCGTCGTCGCGCACGAATGGCATCGCCGTCGCGAGTGGCTGCCATCGCTGAAGCGATTCTCGTTCTGGCGTCTTCTCGCCGTGGCCGGCGTTGCGGCCGTGCTCACGATCTGGGCGGTCTATGGCTTCCGCGCCGGCCGATTATCGGAGCTGCCGCAGACGTTCGGGCCGTTCGGCGCCATGCCCACGACGGGATGGCCGGCGTACATCGCCGACTGGCGTCTGCCGGCGCACGAATTCGTGCACGGCCTGATTTATCTCAGGACGCACGTCGACGCCGGCCAGAACGCGACGCTGCTCGGCGAGCTCAGCGGGCGCGGATTCTGGATGTTCTATCCGGTCGTGCTCGCGACGAAGACACCCATCGTGTTCCTGCTGTTCACGGCCGCCGGTCTCGTCGCGCTGATGCGGTACCGCGATGCGCCCGGCTGGCGCTGGGCTGGTGGACTGGCGCTCGCGGCGCCGGGCATCCTGCTCGTGGCGATGACGAGTCCGATCAACATGGGCGTGCGCCATGTACTGCTGATCTATCCGCTCGTAGCCGCGGCCGCGGCGTTCGGGATCGTGAGGCTCGCCGAACGGTCGGCGCACCGCACGGCTGTGCTCACCGCCGCGGCCTGCTGCGTCGCACTGCAGATTGGCGTGCTGTGGTCGGCGGCGCCGTATCACATCACGTACTTCAACGCGTTCGCGGGGTCGGATCCCGCCTACGTCACGAGCGATTCGGATTTCGACTGGGGCGGGCATGGCTTCGCGCTGGAGGAGTACTTCGCGGAACATCCGGTTCCCGAGCTCTACGTTCTACTGGGCGGTACGACCAACACGTGCCGTCTCGCGCTGCCGCCCGTGAAAGCGCTGCCCAACCACCCCGTGTCCGGATGGATTGCGATCACCGATACGCCGATTCGCGGAAACCGCGGCGGCAACTTGCGCGTGGATCCGTGCGGCAACACGGCCTCGCCGGGTCCCCGGGTCAGGGCGGCGCCAGGCTGGCTCAACTGGCTGAAGCAGCACGAGCCCGTCGCGATCATCGGCCGAACGGTCCGGCTGTATCACGTTCCGCCCCAGGCGCCCTGACGCGTTACGAAAGCCGTTCGTCGTCATAACTGATTCGGTACCAAGCGGCGGCCGAGCTGGCCGTTGCAAATCGCAGAAGGCTCGCGCGTGGCGTGCGTTTGGCGAATGGCTCGTCGCGAGGAACTGATCGCCTCCGCGAGACCGCTTCAGGCGATGTCGACGTCAGGCAGGGCGTGGCCCAATGGCGGCCAGGCGTCCGGCGAACCCTGTGTCAGCCTCGAAGACGCTCGCGAAGCGCTTTGACGGCCTGGAGCACGGTTGGCTGATCGAGCAGCGAACAGATCAGACCGAGGTCGAGATCGGGGAACAGGCGGCTGCGGTCGAC
>CAZVHY010000058.1:5470-11335 GCA_964627115.1 uncultured Solibacteraceae bacterium
GCAGCGAACAGATCAGACCGAGGTCGAGATCGGGGAACAGGCGGCTGCGGTCGACATGCTGGTACCGGCCCTCGTGAAGGACGTTGACGCCAATGCGGCCGTCCTTCCAGCGCCACACTTCAGCCACGTTCAAGCGCCGATAGATCTCCGGCTTGTCGAGACCACCGCTGGTCCAGACGACTTCAATGGCAAGGTCCGGTGTGTCCCTGCCCTGATCGGGCCCGACCAGGTAGCACTCATCGGGCTCCGCGCCGGCTTCCTTCGGCGCGTTTTTCAGCGTCCATGCTCCGTACGGTGACAGGTCGAATCCCTGGTCCAGGGCGTAGGCCTCGAGGAGACGCCCGAGATACGACTTGATGCGCTCGTGCTCCTTCGACGGGCTCGTGAACTCCATCGCTCCTTCCAGATATGCGATGCGGGGGACGGGCGCCTCACCACGCAACGCGAGCTGCGCCTCCAGGTGAGCCCAGGACACGTTGTAGGTCACGAGGCGCTGATCGGCCGTCGGCACATATTCACCAGCGGGAATCGCCGTCACCGAAGACATGCGGGCATCCTGCCATGGTCACTGACCACGGTCAACGGCGGTGTTCGCGAATCCATGGCGTCCCAGGTGGCGTCGCCTCGAAGCCCGCGCGGGACAACAGTTGCTTGGCCGCCGATGTCACGCGACCGCGCGACGCTGTGGGTTTCGGAGCAGGAGCCACTTCGCTCAAGTCTAGATATATCAAGTCGTGATATAACTGGCGCCATGCCGGATATCGACGATCTGCGGCCGCTCTCGCCGGCGGTGTTTCATATCCTGCTGGCGCTGGCCGACGAGGATCGGCACGGCTACGCGATCATGCAGGACATCGAGGCGCGCACCGACGGCGTCGTTCGCGTGGGACCGGGCATGTTGTACGGCTCGATCAAGTGGCTGCTGGCCGATGGCCTCATCCACGAACCCGCGCGCCGTAACAAGGCGGGGGACGATCCGCGCCGCCGCTACTACGGCCTCACGCCATTCGGACGCCGCGTGTTGAAGGCCGAGGTCGATCGACTCGAGGCCGCCGTACGGCTCGCGCGATCGAGGCGGATTCTTCCGGGGAAGGCGTGAGCATGGCGCTGTACTCGTCGAACCGCCTGGCCTCGGCCATCGCTGGCCTTGCCGTCGTGACGATGGCGGCGTCGAGTTGTGGACGAGGCACCGCACCGCGTCTCGACACGGTCGAGGACGCGCTCGCGTGTGCCCGCGAAGCGCTCGGCGGGCGAGCGCTGGCCGCCGTGTCGTCGCTCGAACTCACCGTTCAGCGCGCGCCGGATCCCGCGATCCCGACCGGCCGCCCGTCCACGAGCGAACTGCTGTTGCGCGTGCCGGACAGTTTCCGGCAGGTCAGTCACATGGAGATGTCGCCAGGACGCGTCTGGACCACGGTTCGCGGCGTGTCCCGCGGCGAGGCCTTCACCGATGCCGCCATTGACGGGGTTTCGCAGATCGAGTCACAGCCGCCAGACGAGGAGTTCGCGCGCGCCGTCCGGCACCAGTTCGCCCGGTCGTCGTTCACGTGGTTGCTGGCCGACACCTCCTTCGTTTCCGTTGTCTGGTCGCTGGAGCCGCGCGACGGCGCAGGCATCGCCAGGCTGGCGGCGACAGGGCCGGAAGACTTCAATCTGACGTGGCACCTCGACACGGCGACGTGTCAGCCCGTCGCGCTGACGTGGGAGCGTGCCCCGAACTTCGGTGACGGCATGGCGGGGCGGACGTCTGAGACCGGTCGGCACCTGGTGCGGCTCGACCTGCTGGAATACGACACGTTCGATGGCATCCGGCTGCCGACGCGCGTGCGTCTGTCGACTGACGGCGTCCTCCAGGCCGAAGAGACCACGACGCGCGTGCGCGTCAATCCACCGTTGCCCGACGATCTCCGCGCGCTGCCCATCGGCGCCGGCGGCAGGTGAGACGCTTCCATCGTTTCGAGGCCTGACGCATGTCCCTACCCCCGATCGTTCGCTGGCTCTCACGTCTCTATCCGCCGTCCATTCGCCGCGCCCACAGCGAGGAGATCTTCGCGGACATCTCCGACGCGTGGTGGCGGCATGGAGACGTGCGGTCACGTGCGCGATTGCTGCGACACCTGATGGCCGACGTGTCGAGGAGCTGGGGGCGAGTCGACGGGCCGCGACGGCGTCCCGGCGTCGTGGCGCTCGCGGTCATGTCGGATGTCCGCCTGGCCTTCACGCGCCTTCGTTCGCGTCCGGCCGCCGTGCTCGGAGCCACGCTGATGCTCGTGGTCGGCGTCGGGCTCGCGACCACGATGTTCGCGCTGAGCGATCCGTTCCTGTCGCGCCCCTTGCCTTACGCGCACGCGGAACGGCTGGCGCTCATCGAGATCGATCCCAGGAGCACGCTTGGCACGCTTGGTGGCCCAGGAGGGCAGAGCGATGTCCCCCTGCTCGCCGACTGGCAGGCACGCACGGATCTGTTCGACGGGCTCGCCGCGTATGCGCGGAACGACACGCTTCGCGTACGCCTGGACGACCGCGTGGTCGCGCTCGAAACCAGGGCCGCGTCAGCCAATTTCTTCCAGGTGCTTGGCGTGGCGGCCGCCGCACCAGCGACCGCGTCGACGTACGACGATGAAGTCTGGCTTACACCGCACGGTGCGGCCGGTCCGTTGGCGGGTGTCACCGTGGAGGACCGGGCGCTGTCGCTGCAACCGTCGGGTGCCTTGCAGGTGCGTGGCGTACTGCCAGCGTCGTTCGTCGTGCCGCAGTCGCGCGAGCGTGCGCCCATCGACGCGTTCGTGGAACTGCCGTCTGGACCCATTGTCGTCGTCAGCCAGTTGACGGGCGGTTTCAGCGCGCGCCATCTCACGCTGGTCGCGAGACTTCAGGACGGCGTGGCGCCAGCGCAGGTGGAAGCCGCATTGAATGGGGCGCCAGGGCAGTCGCTTCGTGTCAGCGTCGTACCGCTCGCTGCGGCGATGAAGGCCCAGCAGCGGCCCCTTGCGCTCGGTGCGCTGTTGGCCGGCGTCCTCGTCCTCGTCGTGTGCGCCGCCAACACGCTCGGGATGTCCTTGACGCGCGGGCTCTATCGCGCGCAGCAGATTGCGACCATGGAGATGCTCGGGGCGGCTCGATACCGCGTTGCGCGCATGCTGCTGGCTGAGGGGGCCATCGTCACCGGCCTCGGTACGGCCGGTGCGCTCCTGCTCGTTCCGCTCCTGCTCGACACGATTGCGGCGGTGGTCCCGAGGGACTTCGTCGTTCTCGGCGCGCCCGCATTGTCGTGGCGCGTGGCTGTCTTCGCGGGACTCGCGGGTGCGCTCGCGTGTGTGGCCTGGTGGACGGGATCGCTCATCGCCTGGCGCCGTGGGGGCCACGCCGGATGGCGCGAGAACGTGGCCCGCGATGGCGGCATGGTTCGCGCGGTGCGGTTCTCGCTGACGGCAGGGCAGGTGGCGGTGACGCTCGTGCTGCTGGCGGGCGGCGGTCTGCTCGCGCGGTCGTATCTCAACCTCGTGGGACAGGACACGGGCATGAGCGGCGACACGATGGCCATGTCGGCGTCCTACGCGCAGGAACTCACCGGTGTCGCGCTCGTCGACACGATCGAACGCACGATGGACGAATTGCGGCGACTGCCGGGCGTCCGCAGCGTGGCGGCCGGCGTGGGGCAGATGGTCGACCAGTTCAACATCACCGGCATCGTGATGATCGGCCGTCCGTGGCCCGTCGAGCGGCTGTGGGTGTCGCCCGACTACTTCGAGGCGTCGGGGATGACGTTCGTCGAGGGCAGGCCGTCGCGCGCCGACGACGACGTGCGCGGCGTCGTGGTCAACGAGGCGTTGGTCGATCGTCTGCTCGAGGGCCGCGCAACCATCGGCGACATGCTGCGTGTCGGTGGCAGTTCGATGCCCATCGTCGGCATTGTGAAAGACGCGCGTCGCCGGGCGCTCGACGAGCCGTCGGCCCCGGCCGTGTTCCTGCCGCTCGAAGATTCGATCACCGGTATGCGCGTGACATATCTCGTGTCGGGCGCCAACGTGAACGCCGGCGTCTGGGAATCAACCATTCGACGCGTGTCCCCGGATGCCGTCGTTCTCGATGGCGGCACGATCCGCGAACGCCTCGCCCGCACGATCCGCGACCGGTCGTTTGCCGCGCTCGTCGTGGGGCTGTTTGCGGTGGCGACGATTGGTGTGACGACCGCCGGGCTCATCGGCGTCGTGGGTTACGTCGCGGCGCGCCGGACGCGGGAGATGGGCATCCGCATGGCCCTCGGCGCGCAGCCACGCAACGTCATCTGGCTCGTGATGCGCGACGCCTTCAGCGCCACCATCATCGGCATCGCCGCGGGACTCGCTGGCGCCATCTGGATGTCGGACTCGATGACGAGCGTGGTTTACGGTGTATCGCCTCGCGACGGACTCACGCTCGCCGCGACAACGGCCCTCGTGATGGCGTTCGCCGTGGTCGCGGCGGTGATTCCGGCCCGCCGTGCGGGGCAGTTGTCGCCGACCGTGGCGCTGCGCGAGGAGTAACGATGCGCTATTCCGTCATGTCTGTGCTCGTTGCGTCGACCGTCCTGTCCGTGATGCCACAGGCGCGCACGGAACAGTCGAATGGGGCCGGCCAGACGCCTACGACGTTGCCCGCCGTGCTGCGTTGCGCCCACGATGCGCTCGGCGGTCACGCCACCGTCAACGCCGTGAACGCGCTGCGCTGGACCAGCGAGACCAGGCCTGCGCCGGGCGTCAGTGGTCCGGTGCCCAGCCGATTCGAAACGGCCTTCGTTCTCCCGAACCGGTACAGGAGATGGAATCAGCCGCTGAGTGGCGGACTGCCTGCCAGCATCATCGGCATGAATGGTGCGACGATTCTGTCCGGGCTCGTTGGCTGGTCCGCGCCTGATGACGACGCCGCCAGGACGCTTGCGACGGCGAGGCACACGTTCGCCCGGGACGTGCTCGCCTCGCTCGTGAGGCCCCTGCCAGCGGCTGACGTCACGTTGTCGTTCGCAGGACTTCGGCGGGACGACGGCGATGAGCGGCTCGTCATACGCGCCACGGGTGAGGGCGGATTCGACGCGACGTTGTTGTTGGACTCGCGCTCGTGTGAGCCGGTGGCCCTGCTCTACGAGCGGCCGGCGAACATGGCAGACGTGATGCGTGAGCGACGGCGTGCCGGGGCAGCGAGTGGCGGCCCCGCGGAATTGGCAGCGTCCGCGTCCGGCCAGACGCGTCTCGAGCGTGTCGACCTCGAGGACTATCGCTCGTTCGGCGGCATCAGGTTTCCGACAATGCTCCGGCGATCGACGGGTGGCCAACCAGACGTGGAGGAGCGGGTGACAGACGTCCAGGTGAACCCGGAGCTGCCGGGCGACTATTTCACGCCGGCGCGCCGTTGACCGCCATGCGAATGCGTGTGCGTGATCGCCCGGTCCACGGGGCATAAAGCCCCGCGGCTACGACAGACGGGGACCAGGGGCGCGCTCAGATTCGTTCGACGCGCGACGGTTCCGTGCGAGAGACCGCGGGACATTGGGCACGAAGCCCGCAGGCGCACGTCTGATCCGCAGACACGTCGCGCCGCCGTGCGCCACTGCGTGCAGCGGCATGCGCCGGACGGTGCCGACAGAAGAACACGCCCGTGCTGCCGATTCCCATCGTGTCGGGCACGGACCTTGCTCCACGGCCCGCAGGAGTTCCCCAATATGGGCGTATTTCTCAGCGTCGTCGGATTGGCGTTGATTGCGGTAGGCGTGGTCGGTTCTGCCGTCACGATGAGCCGCGACGGCAGCCGGTAATCCGTCCGTCGGCATTCGCAGGGGCGGACCTTGTGTCCGCCCATCGCCGCGTGGGCCGACACGAGTTCGGCCCC
>CAZVHY010000058.1:11435-17802 GCA_964627115.1 uncultured Solibacteraceae bacterium
AGGGGCGGACCTTGTGTCCGCCCATCGCCGCGTGGGCCGACACGAGTTCGGCCCCTACGCGTCCGTTACCGCCGCACGGCGGCTTTCCACCACTCGCGATTGAGCGTCGCGATGTTGGTGAGCGAGATGCCCTTCGGGCAGACGGCCTCGCACTCACCCTCGTTCGAGCAGGGGCCGAAGCCCTCGGCGTCCATCCGCGCCACCATGTTCAGCACGCGCGTGCCGCGTTCGACATCGCCCTGCGGCAGCAGCGAGAGGTGCGTGACCTTGGCCGACGTGAAGAGCACGGCCGATGCGTTCTTGCACGCGGCCACGCAAGCCCCGCATCCAATGCACTGCGCCGAGTCGAAGGCGTCTTCCGCCGTCTGTTTGCCAATCAGCAGCGTATTGCCGTCGGGCGCGCCGCCGGTGTTCACCGACGTGTAGCCGCCGGCCTGGATGATGCGATCGAAGGCGCCGCGATCGACGACGAGATCGCGCAGCACCGGGAACGCCTTCGCGCGCCAGGGCTCGAGCGTGATCGAGTCACCATCCTTGAACCGACGCATGTGCAGCTGACAGACCGTGGTGCACGAGTCCGGTCCGTGCGGCCGGCCGTCGACGAGGAACCCGCACGTGCCGCAGATGCCTTCGCGGCAGTCCGAGTCGAACGCCACCGGCTCCTGACCCGCGCGGATGAGCTGCTCGTTGAGCGTGTCGAGCATTTCGAGAAACGACATGTCGGGCGAGACCGACTCGACCGTGTGGTTCTCGAAGCGCCCCTTGTCGGTGGGGCCGTTCTGACGCCAGATGCGTAGGTGGATGCGCATGACTACTTGTAGCTCCGCTGCGTCAGCTTGACGTTCTCGAACACGAGCGGCTCCTCGTGCAGCGTCGGCGCACCGCCGACACCGTTGAACTGCCACGCCGCCGCATAACAGAAGTTCTCGTCGTTGCGAAGGGCTTCGCCTTCGGGCGTCTGGCTCTCCTCGCGGAAGTGCCCGCCGCACGACTCGGTGCGGTGCAGGGCATCGAGCGCCAGCAGTTCCGCGAACTCGAGGTAGTCGGCCACGCGGCCGGCGTACTCGAGGTTCTTGTTGAGATGGTTGGCGTCGCCCGGAATCGAGACGTTCTGCCAGAACTCCTCGCGAAGCTTCGGGATTTCCGCGAGCGCTTCGCGCAGGCCGGCATCGGTGCGCGACATGCCCACCTTGTCCCAGAGCACCTTGCCGAGCCGCCGGTGCAGGGCGCGCGGCGTCTCGCTGCCCTTGACGGCGAGCATGCGGTCGAGTCGCGTGCGCACGTTGTTTTCGGCCTCGGCGAACGCGTCGTGGTCGGTCGTGATCTTCTCGATCGGCGTCGACGCAATGTAGTTCGCGAGCGTGTACGGAATGACGAAGTAGCCGTCGGCCAGCCCCTGCATGAGCGCGCTGGCGCCGAGGCGGTTCGCGCCGTGATCCGAGAAATTGGCTTCGCCGAGCACGTGCAGGCCCGGCAGGTTGCTCATCAGGTTGTAGTCGACCCAGAGCCCGCCCATCGTGTAGTGGATGGCCGGATACATGCGCATCGGCGTCTCGTACGGATTTTCGTCCGTGATCTTCCGATACATGTCGAACAGGTTGCCGTACCGCGAGGCCACCACGTCCTGGCCCAGGCGGTTGATGGCGTCGCGGAAGTCGAGGTAGACGGCCAGGCCCGTGTCGCCCACGCCGCGCCCCTCGTCGCAGGCGAACTTGGCGTTGCGCGACGCGACGTCGCGCGGTACGAGATTGCCGAAGCTCGGGTACTTGCGCTCGAGGTAGTAGTCCCGCTCGCTCTCGGGGATGTCGCTCGGCTTGCGCTTGTCGCCCGGTGTTTTCGGCACCCAGACGCGGCCGTCGTTGCGCAGCGACTCGGACATCAGCGTGAGTTTCGACTGATCCTCGCCCGACACCGGGATGCACGTCGGGTGAATCTGCGTGTAGCACGGGTTGGCGAAGAAGGCGCCGCGCTTGTGCGCGCGCCACGCGGCCGTCACGTTCGATCCCACGGCGTTGGTCGAGAGGTAATACGCCGTGCCGTATCCGCCCGTGGCGAGCACCACGGCATCGGCCACGTATCGCTCGATGGCGCCGGTCACCAGATTCCTGACGATGATGCCGCGCGCCTTGCCGTTGACGACGACGACGTCGAGCATCTCGCGGTTCGCGAACATCGTCACCGTCTTGCGCTCGACCTGCCGCATCAGCGACTGATAGGCACCGAGCAGCAGCTGCTGGCCCGTCTGGCCGCGCGCGTAGAACGTGCGCGAGACCTGCGCGCCGCCAAACGATCGGTTGTCGAGCTGGCCGCCGTACTCCCGCGCGAACGGCACGCCCTGCGCCACGCACTGGTCGATGATGTTCACGCTCAGCTGCGCGAGCCGGTAGACGTTGGCCTCGCGCGCGCGGTAGTCGCCGCCCTTGATGGTGTCGTAGAACAGCCGCTGAATGCTGTCGCCGTCGTTCTGGTAGTTCTTCGCGGCGTTGATGCCCCCCTGCGCCGCAATGCTGTGCGCGCGGCGCGCGCTGTCCTGGATGCAGAAGCTCAGGACGTTGTAGCCGAGCTCACCGAGGGACGCCGCCGCCGATCCCCCGGCCAGTCCCGTGCCCACGACGATGACGGTGTGCCGCCGCCGGTTGGCCGGGTTGACGAGCTTCGACTCGAACTTGTGACGGTCCCACTTGTCGGCCAGCGGACCCGAAGGGATTTTGGCGTCGAGTGTCATGACAGGAAGAGGTAGATGTAAACCGGGATGAGCGCGAAGCCCACGCCCACGATGAGGGCCAGCGTCGCGCCGGCCCGCAGAATCCGCGCGGCCCACGTGCGCGGCATCAGCCCCAGCGACTGGAACGCGCTCGAGATGCCGTGCCGCAGGTGCATCCCCACCAGGACCATGCACACGATGTAGAACAGCACGTAGAACGGGTTCCGGAACACCTCGACCATGAGCGTGTACAGGTCCCGATAGCCGGTGGCCGGGTCGGTGTACCACGGGCCGTACTTGAAGGTCTTCAGGTGCAGGAGCAGGAAGGCCAGGATGATGACGCCGGTCACGATCATCGACGTCGACGACACGGTCTTCCGGCTCGGTCCGCCCGCCCACTTTTTCACCGTGTACCGCTCGGGCCGCGCCTGGCGTCCGCCGATGACCACGCGCACGGCCGTGCCCATGTGCATGACGAGAATGGCGATGAGGCCGATCTCGACCGGCACCAGCAGGGGATTGCTGATGAGGGCATGGGAGTATTCGTTGTAGGTATCGGGACCGAAGAGGACGAGCAGGTTACCCGCGAGATGTCCGGCCAGGAAGCCCACCATGGCAAGTCCGGTGAGCGCTACGAGAATCTTCGAACCAGTCGATGTGCTGAGCAACTGCAGCACTTTCATGCGCAACTCCAGTGACGGAGTATATCGTTTCTTGATTGCATCGCCACAACCCCGTAGACTCTTCGCGCGATGAAGATTCACGAGTACCAAGGCAAAACGATCCTGGCGAAGTATGGCGTGCCGGTCCCGCGCGGTGAGGTGGTCTTCACGCCTGCCGAGGCGGAAGCCGCAGCCAAGAGCCTCGGCGGCGGCACGGTCGTCGTCAAGGCGCAGATTCACGCGGGCGGCCGGGGGAAGGGCGGCGGCGTGAAGGTGGTGAAGAACCCCGAAGCGGCAGCTGAGGCGGCCAAGACGCTGCTCGGCATGACGCTCGTCACCTACCAGACGGGGCCCGAAGGTCGCGTCGTCGGCCGCGTGCTCGTGGAAGAGGGGCTCGCGATTGCGCGTGAGCTCTACCTCGGCATCGTGATCGATCGCGCCACGAAGCAGCCGGTGCTGATGGTCAGCCCGGACGGCGGCGTGGAAATCGAGAAGGTCGCCGAAGAGACGCCCGACCGCATCTTCAAGGCGTTCATCGATCCCGGCGTGGGCCTGCAGGCCTTCCAGGCGCGGCAGCTCGCGTTCAGCCTCGGCCTGTCCGGTCCGCAGATCGGCCAGGCGGTGAAGCTGATGTCGGCGATCTACAACGCCTTTGTCGCCACCGACGCGGCCATGGTCGAGATCAACCCGCTCATCGTCACCGGGGAGGGCAACCTGCTCGCGCTCGACGCGAAGGTGGCGTTCGACGACAACGCGCTCTATCGCCACGCCGATCTCAAGGACCTGCGCGACCTCAGCGAAGAGGATCCGCTCGAGATCGACGCGTCCAAGTTCTCGCTCAACTACATCAAGCTCGACGGCACGATCGGCTGCATGGTCAACGGCGCCGGACTCGCCATGGCGACGATGGACATCATCAAGCTGGCGGGCGGCGAGCCGGCCAACTTCCTCGACGTGGGCGGTGGCGCCAACGCGGAGCAGATCCGCAACGCGTTCCGCATCCTGACGTCCGACCCGGCCGTGAAGGCCGTGTTCATCAACATCTTCGGCGGCATCCTCCGGTGCGACGTGCTCGCGCAGGGCGTCATCGCGGCCGTGACCGAACTTGGCGTCAACATCCCGATCGTCATCCGGATGGAAGGCACCAACGTCGAGCTCGGCAAGCAGATGCTCAAGGACAGCGGCCTCAACTTCACGACGGCCGACACGATGGGCGACGCCGCCGAACGTGTCGTGGCACTGGCGGGTTAATTCATGGCAGTACTCATCGACAAATCCACGCGCCTGCTCGTGCAGGGCATCACGGGCCGCGAAGGCACCTTCCACGCCAAGCAGGCGCAGGCCTACGGCACGAACGTCGTCGGCGGCGTGACGCCCGGCAAGGGCGGCACCACACACGAGGGCTGGCCGGTGTTCAACACCGTGGCCGAAGCGGTGGAGAAGACCGGCGCCAACGCATCGGTCATCTTCGTCCCGCCGCCCGGCGGCGCCGACGCGGTGATGGAAGCGGCCGACGCCGGCATTGCGCTGGCCGTGTGCATCACGGAAGGGATCCCGACGATCGACATGATGCGGGCCTTCGCGTTCATCGAAGGCAAGAACACGCGCGTCATCGGACCGAACTGTCCGGGGCTCATCACGGCCGGCCAGGCGAAGGCCGGCATCATCCCCGGGCACATCTGCAAGCCGGGCAAGGTCGGCATCGTGTCGAAGAGCGGCACGCTGACCTACGAAGCGATTCATCAGCTGACGGGGCTCGGTCTCGGCCAGACCACGTGCATCGGCATCGGCGGCGATCCGCTCATCGGCACGTCGTTCATCGACGCGCTGACGCTCTTCGCGGCCGACGATGAGACGGAAGCGGTGGTGCTGATCGGCGAGATCGGCGGCAGCGCCGAGGAGGACGCCGCGGCGTTCATCAAGGCGTCGTTCAAGAAGCCGGTCGTTGGGTTCATCGCCGGCCAGACCGCGCCGCCCGGACGCCGCATGGGGCATGCCGGCGCCATCATCTCCGGCGGTCAGGGCACGGCGTCCGAGAAGATGAAGGCGCTTTCGGAAGCCGGCGTGCGTGTCGTCAAGAGCCCGGCGGATATCGGCAAGGCCGTCGTCGAGTCGTTGAAGAATTGATGTGTAGGGGCCGACCTTGTGTCGGCCCACTGCGACGCGTCGGCCCGCTGACGTGGGCGGGCACAAGGCCCGCCCCTACGCTGTCGGCCCCGTCACCTGCCTCGTTTGCCCGTTTGCCCTGCCGTTCGTACCGATCCCTGTCTCGCGGTAGGCAAAGGTCAGACCTCATGTATACTTGTGCGGATGTACCGCGGCCGGCTCCTGTTACCGCCGTACACGGAAACGCATGAGTTCAACCCTACCGGCGAGTGAGCCTCAACCGGCGCAGGCGTCCGCCAGCGTCACCAACGACTTCAGCATCCAGGTTGCAACCGTCAACGGGTCCGGCAGTCAGACTGCCAACCTGGTGTTGCTGCGGTCCATCTTCCAGATGGGCATTCCCGTCTCCGGCAAGAATCTGTTCCCGTCGAACATTGCCGGCCTGCCCACCTGGTACACGATCCGCGCGAATCACCGCGGATATATCAGCCGCAAGAAGGAAATCGACTTTCTCGTGGCCATGAACCCCGAAACCGCCAAAGACGACGTGATGTCGCTCGAGGCGGGGCGGGCCGTGGTCTACGACGCGCCGTTGAAGCTCGACGCGCTGCGATCGGATCTCGTCTTCTACGCGGTGCCCTTCGACAAGATCGTCGCCGAGGTCTGTACCGACGCGAAGCTGCGTCGTCTGGTCAAGAACATGATTTACGACGGCGTGCTCGCGGAGCTGCTGTCGATTGATATCGCCGAGATGGAGAAGGCGCTGACGCGCCAGCTCGGCAAGAAACCGAAGGCGCTCGCGCTGAACCTGGCGGCGCTCGAAGCGGGCAAGAAGTGGGCGGCCGAGAACCTCACGAAGGTCGACCCGTACCGCGTCGAGCCGCTCGACAAGACG
>CAZVHY010000059.1:0-14868 GCA_964627115.1 uncultured Solibacteraceae bacterium
CCAGTCGCCCGACATCGTCCGATCGCGTGCGCGTTCGGTTTCGCCGGTCCGCCGGCTCGATGCCGAGTACGTGCCGCTGAACCCGCCGTCGATGTGCACGGTGTAGAGCGTCGCGTTCGAACGCGCGGCGACCTGCCCCATCACCGTCGCCATTTCACCGACGTCGGGACGTCCGCCCGGGCGATCGCTGACCACGACGCCGCCCGTGATCAACACCACGGTCTTGCGGCCAGGCAGGCCAGAAACGACTGACAGCAGATTGGCGAGGCCGCCGAGACTCCGCGTGGCCTGCGCCTCGAGGTGCAGCGCCAGCGCCTGCGCCTCCGACACGATGCGTGACGCACACTCCGCATCGTCTGGACACTCGCGCTGTTGAACGGCGCGCACGGGATCGATTTCGGGATTGACGACGCCACGCACGGCGCTCACCGCGCGGCCGGACAAACTACCGGGCCGTTCGCCGCTCATCGCCGTGATGTCGACAACCTCCGATGGCCGCAGTTGGTAGAAGCCGCTGAACGGCATGCCTTCACCAGGCACCTGCGCAAGCCCCATGCGCACAGCCACACGATCGCGGCTCGGCACCACGCGCGGTCCGCTGGGATAGGTGTAGAGCCCGACGTAGTCCTCGGGCGCGAGGCTGGAGACGAACGCCTGCGCGGCCTTCAGCGGCGCATGCGCGTTGCCGACGTCGAAACTGGAGGCATCGACGGCAATGATGAAGATACGACCGTCGACAGGTGCGTCGATCTGCGTGGGACCGGCGATTGGACGCGGGAGCCTGGCTGGTTCGCCGGCAGACGAACCCGGCAGACGACGCGGATCGACGTGCCACTGGAAGTCGGCAGACACGACACGGCGACGTCGGCCGGCGAGCGTGACCTCGAAGTGCTCGGGACGAAGGCGATCGATGGGCGCGCCGGTCGAGTCGACGACCTGCGCATCGACGGCGATGAGATCGACGCCGGCACGGAAGGAGGGCTGCTGATCGCCCGACAGGGCCACCGGCGCGACAAGGGCGACAACGACGACGAGTGCAGCCGTCCGCAACATGCGTTGCCTCCTGTCTGCCGGGACGATGGCCATCGTAGGGGCGGACCTTGTGTCCGCCCGCCGGGATGGGCCGACACGAGGTCGGCCCCTACGCCCACCGCGATCAGACGCACGGGACAACGGAAAAGTGCCGCCGCCCCGCGGCGGGACGTTCCCGTTGTGCGTGTCACGTGGCGACCGGCGCGGGCCGGCTTACCAGCGCGAATTCTTCGGCGGCCCGTATCCCATCTTGCCGGGATTCATGATGCCGTCCGGATCCCAGGCGTCCTTGAGCGCCTGCACCAGCGCCCAGCCGTCCTGGCCGTACTGCTTGTGCATGAAGCGGCCGAGCTTCAACCCGACGCCGTGGTGCTCGTTGACGACGCCGCCGTGCTTCAGCCCGACCTCGGTGCAGACGTCCCACAACCGATCGTGCAGTTCGAGCGCCTCGGCCGGATCGTCGGGCGCCTGCTCGATGTAGAAGCGGTCGTACAACATCGTGCCCCAGTCGTAGAAGTGCGAGAGGTGACACGTGTACCGCGCGCCGTACGCCTTGAACGTCTCTTCGACGGCCTGCTTGCGCGCGCGGTAGATCACGGGGATGTCGCGGAAGCGCGCAACCGTATCGGTGGTGCCGTAGACGAGCGGCGGCTGCGGCAGCTTGCCCTTCTTGTACGGCTCGTACTTGCCGTCCCACCAGATCTGTCCGGCCGAAGGACCGAGCGACGTGCCGCCCGCCTTCTCGCAGAGTGCGGTGATGGCGCGCGACTCGTAGTCGGTCAGCTCCTTCGTGCCGTCGACCATCACGATCATCAGTGTGCCGATGAACGGCGTGCCGACCCACTCGGCCAGCTTCTTCGAATCCCCCTCGTCATAGAGGCGGATGACGGCCGGCCGCAGCCGGTTGATCATGATGAGCCGCCCGGCTTCCATGCCGGCGAAGATGTCCGGGAAGCTGAACGAGAGGAACTGCCGCGTTTCGGGCAGCGGATCGAGCCGCATGGCCGCCTGCGTGATGATGCCGAGCGTGCCCTCCGAACCGACAAACGTCTGCAGCAGATCGCTGCCGGTGGCATGACTCGGCACAGGCAACGTTTTCATCACGCGTCCGGGCGCGACAACGGCTTCGAGCTGCAGCACCTGGTTCTCCGCCTTGCCGTACTTCGTGCTGACGACGCCCGAGCCGCGCGCGGCAATGAAGCCCCCCACCGTCGCGCCCATCGTGTACGAGCCGGGATAGTGCGCCAGCGTGAGATTGCGCTTGTTCAGCTCTTCCTCGAGCACCGGCCCCGCGATGCCCGCTTCGGTGGTGACGACGAGCGACTCTTCGTCGATGTCGAGAATCTTCGTCATCCGGCCGAGGTCCACCGAGATGCCGCCGTAGAGCGCGAGCGTGCCGCCCTGCGTGCCCGTGCCGCCGCCGCGTGGCACCAGTGGCACCTTCCACGTGGACGCGATGCGGACGATCTCCTTCACCTCCTCCGTGGAGCCCGGCCGCACCGCAATGTCAGCCGCGGGCAGTTCGAGCTTCTTGTACGTGAGGAAGCGCGACATCCACGACCAGTCGTGGGCGTGGGCCTGCAGCTCGGCCGGATCGGCCGTGATGTTCTCGGCGCCGACGACGGCGGCAAGTTCGCGGTAGATGTGGCCGCGCAGGTAAGACGCACCGCTGACGCGTTCGACGGGCAGGGACGGTTTCACGACTGGACTCTCCTCTTCTTCTTATGACGGCAGCAACGCGACCATCCGATCGGCCACGGCCTTCGCGAATTCCGCATCGTTGATGTGCGACGCGTGCGTGGTCAGCGGGATGTCGGCGCGAATCGTCGCACGCAGTTCACGCAGGAAGCCGGCATCGGCCTCCGGATCCCAGAACAAGCCGCCCGGCACGGCCGGAATCGACAGTCCCTCGGTCGGCACCATGACCGCCACCGGCCCGGTGGCCTCGTTGAGACGTTCGCCGAATCGCCGGCCCAACTCGGCCATCTCTTCCGCCGACGAGCGCACGAGCGTGAACTCGGGATTGTGAAAGTACTCCGGACGTCCCTGTACCGGCGGCGGAATGGCATCAGCGCGGCCGTGTGTGGCGAAGTCGAGTCCGCCGGGTACGACCACCTGTGGAAGGCCGAGGCGCCCGATACGACGCAGCCGATCCGGCCCCGCGTCGTGGAAGCCACGCTGGATCTCGCCGGCCAGTTCGTTGGTCGTGTAGTCGATGACGCCTTCGAACATCCCCTCGGCCGCCAGTTCTTCCATGGCCGGCCCGCCCACGCCGTTGGCGTGAAAGATGACCGACTCGATGCCGTGTTCGAGCAGCGCGTCGCGCACGGCCATCACACCCTTCGTGGTCTGGCCGAGCATCGTGATTGCCACGCGCCGCACGCCGTCTCCGGTGAGCGGCGCGCCGGGTATGTGCGACGCGGGATATCCGCCCGTCGCCATGCCCGCCATGGCGGCGCCGAGGTTGTCGAACACCGCGCGACTGATCGGATTCAGCCCGAGGATGTCGATCACCGAGTGAATGATCATCACGTCCTTCGTGCCGACGAGCGGGCCGAACTTCCGGTGCCCCGACGCAATGGGCGTAACGATGACCTTGGGGATGCCGATGGGCAGGCCCATCATGGCGCTGGCGCCGAGCACCGCGCCCTCCGCGCCGCCGATCGCGACAGCGCCGTGCAGGCGCCCTTCCTTGTACAGGTTCAGCGCCAGCGCGCGGAGCCCGGCCAGCATGCCGTGCACGGCCTTGCCGCGGCTGCCCGCATTGCGCAGCACATCGATGGTGGTGCCGGCAAGGATGGCGATTTCCTCGCGCGTGACATCCGGCACGATGTCGAGCGGTCCGCCGAGGATGCCGGAATCGGCAACTACGACATCGACACCGTGCGACCGGATGCGATCGCGGATGTACGCGATCTCAGGGCCTTTGGTATCGAGCGTGCCGATGACGAGGATGGAGGGCATGGATCAGGGGCCAGGGGCCAGGGGCCAGGGTGCGAAGGTGCCAGGGTGCCAGGGTACAGGTGCGTGGTGCGGACGGTGCCAAGGTGCCAGGAATAGGCCGGCTGACGCTTCGCACCCTGGCACCCTGGCACCGTCGCACCCTCGCACCTTTACATGTGCTTCCGCAACGTCTTGACCGTCTCGTCGACGAGCCAGGTGTAGAACTCGTTCGAGAGATCGCCGGTGCCATGGTCGACCATGAACTTGCGCTCCTCGGGCGTCATTTCGACGTCGCCCGTCTCGAGCATGTTCGGGTACGGATTGGCCGGCGTCCGGTCGAGCGGCGCGACGAACTCGACGGTCAGCGCCCCGTCGTAGCCCACCTCTTTCAGCGTGCCGATGATCTTCGCCCAGTCGAGCGCGCCCATGCCGCACGCCATGCGGTTGTTGTCGGCGACGTGGAAGTCGTTCAGCCGGTGCGCCGCGTTGCGGATCGACTGGAACATGTCCTTCTCCTCGATGTTCATGTGGAACGCATCGAGGCAGATGCCGCACGTGGGACCGACGGCTTCAGCCAGCGCGAGCGCCTGGTCGGAACGGCTGACGAAGTACGTTTCGAAGCGGTTGAGCGGCTCGATCGCGAGACGCACGCCTTCCTTCATGCCGTGGTCGTAGCACTGCTTCAGGCTCTCGACCGCCCAGTTCCACTCTTCCTGGGCGCCGGCTTCGGGAATGAGCTTGCCGACCGTACACGGCACGATGGTGATTTCCTGGCCGCCCAGTTCCTTCACCATCGTGATGGTGTCCTTGACGTACTTCACCGACATCGCGCGGTTCTTCTCGTCCTTCGCGAGCAGGTTGCGGTCGCCGAGCATCAGCGTGACGCTGCCCCAGCAGACCAGGCCGTGGTCCTTGAGCAGCTTGCCGACGTGCTTCGTGTCGTACTTCTCGGGTTCGCCGCTGATCTCGATCGCGTCGTATCCACACTTCGCCAGGCGGGCAATCGTCACCTCGATTGGCTCGGCCCGCATCCAGTTGTGCATCGCTACCTGCATCGAATCGTCCTCTCTGACTTTTTTGACGGCGCGAGGTCCCACCCCCGCGCCCCGCCGAACTGTCGCTCGCACCCTCGGCGCTCGCGCTACGCGCTCGGCCTCGGGGCATCCTGGGTCCAGCGCTGCCCGCCGCATTCAGTGCTGCCGGATGTAGATGTTCCGGAACTCGACCTTCATGGGCGGACCCGTGTGAATCTGCAGTCCCAGCAAACCGTCGAGCGCGCGTCCCACCACGTCGTCGTCGACGAGCAGGGCCGTGAGCTGTCCGTTCAGCACGTGCATGACCACGTTGCCGCGCGCGACGACCTGAAACTGATTCCAGTCATTCTGCTTGATCTGCTCGCGCAATGCATCGTTGGAATTGAGCGCGCCGAGCTGGCCGCGCACGCCGAACGGCGCCTCGCCCGGGCCGGGCTGCGGCGGCGGCTGCCCGCGGCCGACCGACGGCGCCTGGTTCGGCCCGACGTAGTTGAACTGCCCGCGCGGTGCCAGGAAGCCACGGCCGCGTTCCTCGTACAACATGCCGGTGTACTGGTTGTTGAAGTCGATGTCGGCCTGGTACCCGGCCAGCACCCACTGCCCCTTCACGCCTTCTGCGCCCGGCACGAGGGCGCGGCTGCGGTACTGCACGCCGCTGTTGCCCGCGTTGATGCGGAACTCGAGCTTGAGATCGAAGTCCGCCGTGCGGCCGCCGCGCCAGATGATGAAGCTGTTCTCGCCGATCGGCTTGTCGGGCGTCGTCTCGCCGACGATGGCGCCGCCCTCGACACGCCAGAACGTGGGATCGCCATCCCACCCGTCGAGGCTGGTGCCGTTGAAGATCTGCCGGAACCCGGTGTTGTTGTCGAACGCGATCGGCGCGCCGCCCTGCGGCGCTCCACCACCGCGGCCACCCTGGCCGCCGGCGCGACCTTGTCCGCCCTGGCGTCCGCCGGGCTGCCCGGCCGGCGCCTGCTCATCGGCAGACACCCGCGTGTCGGCCATCACCAGCCCCGCCGCCACCATCGTGAGTGCGACCACCGACCAGACGGCCTGCCGCCCCCATGAACTCTTCATGCGCATACATCCGCTCCTCGAGCCCTCGGGCCCATCCCGCTCGACACCAGGACCGGGAGGCCGGGGCGGACACACGTCGCCCGACGTCCACTGGTCTCTCTATATCCGTAGGGGCGGCCCTTGGGCCGCCCGGGCCGGGCAAGCCCGGCCCCTGCAACGGAAACGCGTAGCAAGGACGTCAGCGTGCGACAGAGCGGGAGCAGGCCGCAAGCCCGACGTCCGAGGTCAACATGAGTTTCACCTTCCAGAACACAATCAGCAGACGCCCCGGTGGCCGCCGGCCAGAAATTCAGCAATCAGGCCATGATCCGGTCGCGAATCCATACTCCCCACGCCTCGATCGTGGGCCAGACGACGTTTTGCTGGCCGGAACGACGCGCGCCCGACCGCCATCATTCACTTAGTTGCTTGGGGCCCCGCCCCCACGCTATTCGAACGGAACTGACGCCGAGCCCTCACCGCTCGCGCGACGCGCTCGGGTTCGGGCTGTCTCAGCCGCCGTGCGGCCGCGCAGCCGCGCCGCCATGCCGCCCTCACAACTCACCGCCCCGGCAACTCGGGCGGAATCGCCACCCACTGGCGGCTGCGCACCGAGGCCCCGCCGCGTGTCACTCGAACGCGCAGCGCGCGCGGCACGCCATCCCGATCCTCTGGCGCCGGTTCGACACCAAGCAGATAGAACGCCGCCATCTCGCGCCGGATGCGATCGAACGCGGCGTCACCGTAGTCGGCCTGCGCGCGGAACAACGCGCCGCCCGCCCCGTCGGAAAACCGCTCGAGCCATTGCGACTGCATCCGCGTCTCGCGCATCGCGTCGATACCAGGCACTGCCATGATGCGATCGCTCGCCGAGAACGCACGCTGGAAGGCGTTGTCGACGAAGACCGTATAGATGACCGCGTCCGACGCGGCCACGTGACGGCCGAGCGCGCGCGCGATGTCGCCCACCTCGGGCCGCCCGCCAGGCCGATCGCTCGTGAGCAGGCCACCGCTCACGAGCAGCACGGTCTTGCGCCCCGGCCAGGACGCCACGGCGCCGAACATCGACTCGACACCCATCAGGCTCTGCATGGCACGCGCTTCGAGATCGGCCACCGCATTCGACGCATCGATCAGGATGCGGCCGCGGCAGTCGAAGTCGTTCGGACACTCACGCCGCTGGATGCGCGCCACGGTGGGCGCATCCATCCCCTCGTCGAGCGATTCGGTCAGCGTGCGCCGCAGTGCGGTGGCTGGCGTGTTGAGCACCACCGACTCGGCCATGATGTCGACGACTTCAGCGGGTGTGAGATTGAACTGCGTATCGAACGGCTGCGCGCGCGCCACGATGCTGGCCAGTGCGCGCTGCACCAGCGCGCGATCGGGCCCCGGCGGCACGACGGGTCCGAATGGCGAGACGAACAGGCCGACCCAGTCGTCGGCATCGAGTCCCGCCACGAATTCGCGAACCGACGGCCACGTGCGCTGCCACGCGCCCACGTCGAGACTCGCGGCATCGACCGCGACGACGACGCGGCGGCGATACGTGGGCACGGGCGCCGCCGTCGTCGCCGCCGGACCGGCGGCGACGTGCGGCGTCCACGGGTCCGAGAAGCCGCTGCGAATCAGATCGACCGACACCACCCGCCGCGGCCGGCCCCCGAGCGTGACGGCGAAATCGTCGGGCTCGAGCCCGACGATGGGTTCGCCGTCGCGATCGACCACCTGGACGTCGACCGCCACCCGCGCAACAGCCGCCCGGAACACGGGCGGCTGTTGCGCAGCGGCCATCGCCTGCCACGCGACGGTCGCGGCCAGCGCGCAGGCGATGGGCCACGAGGCGGGCGCGGGGAGGCGACGGGTCGTGGTCATCGGCGACCTTTTCGAAATCGCGGGCCGGACCTTGTGTCCGCCCAGGCCCGCGCGGGCGGGCACGGGGGCCCGCCCCTGCGAGAGACGCCGCAGGGGCCGACCCCCGTGTCGGCCCCTGCGCGCAGTCTGATCACGGCGCGCCGGCACCGCCTCGCCCCGGGCCGGCTGGCGGCGCCGCGGGAGCGGCGCCGCCGCCGAACGGGTTGTTGCCGCGGCCGCGTCCCGCGGCCGGCGGCGTGTAGGCCGAGAGAATCGCCGCCAGTTCCGGCGCGGCCTTCTCGGCATCGCTCACCACCTCGAGCGCCTGCGTGCGCAGGATGTTCAACGGTCCGGCATTGCCGGCCAGTCGCGGCTGCTGATTCACGCGATTGAACCACTCGCGGTAGTAGTAGACCATCGGCGAGGTCGCGTGGTCCGCGTTGAACCACTGGAAATACTGCCGCCGCAGCTCCGGCGTCCAGCCGGCGGTCACGGCGCGGATGTTGTAGCGATACGCGAACTTCTCCTGATAGATGTGCGACTGCTGCTCCAGCCTCATCGTCTTCGGCACGGCAGACGGTGCGTTGAACGCCGCCAGAATCTGCGACATCTCCGTGTTCAGGTCGAACGACGATCCGGGGAACACGCCGTCGACGTCCGCCACCACGCGTGCGACGGTCGCGTCCGAGGGCTTGCCGTTCCGGCTCACGGCCACCTGGATGATGCGCAGTTTCCGGATGCGCAACGGATCGGACAACGATGCCAGCGGGAACCGGTCGAGTGCGGTGAACAGCTCTTCGTTGGCGGCCGCACCGCCAACGCGCGCGAGCGCGAGCAGCGCACCGAGCGCGGTCGACGCGTCGCGTTCAGCCACGGCCCGTGCCTTCCAGGCATCGGCCGACACCGTTTCGAGCGCCACGCGCGCGGCGTGCCGCAGAATGCGATCCTCGCTGCCGAGGTGCGGCCATGCGGCACCCACAGCCTTCGCGTCGTTCGTCGTCCAGTGAAACGCTTCGAGCGAACGGCGCAGCGCACGGGCGGCCGATCCGTCTTCGTTGCGGTACTCGGCCTTCGTCGTCGACTCGCTGCCGGTGTACGTGATCTTCATCAGGTACGACTGCGTACGCCGATTCCCGACGACGTAGTAGAACGTGCCGTCGCGCGCAATCATCATGTCGGTCACGTTGTGCGGCATGGACTGGGAACTGTCGTAGAGCGACTTCGGCCAGACCATGTTCTCCCAGCCCGTGGCGACGTAGCCGCTGCCGCTCGGCGCGAGGTGCACGGCAATGATGCGGCCGTAGTTGTTGTCGGCCACGTAGAGCGCTTTCTGGTACTTCGCGGGAAACTTCGTGTCGTAGCCGAACGTCACGCCCACCGGACTGCCGAGGCCGATCTCGACGAGCGGCGGAATCGAGTCCTCGTAGTACGTCGGATACTTGCCGCTGTTGCCGCGATAGCCGAGATCGGCGCCACTCGGCATCCAGAACACGCGCACGGGCCGGTACCACGGCACGCCGAACTCCGGCTCCATGTCGCTGTCGAACGAGAAGATGTCGCCGTCGGCGTTCCAGTCGAAGTGCAGCGCGTTGCGCATGCCGCCGGCCACGATGTGCAGGTCGTTGGCCTCGAAGCTGGTTCGCGCGATATAGCCGGCCGGCGGCCGTTCACCGTTGATGCGGTCGGTGAACTCGCCGAGCTTCGGAATGATGCGATCGTCGCCGTAGTTCCTGTGTGGTGAATTGGGCGACGTGTCGGGCGGCGGCACCACGCCGTTGCCGTTGATGATGTAGAAGTGCTTCCCGTCGGGTGACACCTTCAGGTCGTGAATGCCGTGATCGCTGTGACCGCCCTCGTGGCCATCCCACGTGCGCAGCGTGTCGACCTGGGTGAACGATCCGTCTCCCTTCGGATCGCGGAGCACGTGCAGGCCCGCCTGTCCGCTCTGCCGGCCGAACCCGGGGTTGTCGATCGTCTCTTTGAACGTCTCCGGCAACCGGCCGCCCTGCACGTAGAGCGCATCGTTGAACCAGAGCGTGCCCATCGACTCGGACACCGGCGTGAAGATCGTCTCGGTGTTGGCCACGCGGCCGCTCGCGTCGAGCGTGAGCCGCGTGAAGGGCTGTTGTTCGTTCGCACCAAGGATGAGACGGCCCTGGTCGTCTTCCGTGATGCTGATCCACGAGCCCTGCTTCTCGCGATCGGCCTTCGCAACGATCTCCACCTTGAAACCGCTGAGCGCCTGGATGACCTGATTGGGATCGTCGGGATATTCCTGGATGAGTGTGAATCCGCGGCCGCCGCCGCGGCCCTGGCCCTGCGCGCCCGCGCCACCGGGGGCCTGCGCGCCAGCCTGGGCAGGCGCCGCCTGCGCACCGCCGGCCGGGGTTCCGACCTGCTGTCCCAGCAACAGGGACGAGGCGCCGAGCACCAGTGCCGGCAGCGAAAAGATGAGCCACGTGCGCCGTGGAGATCGAGTCGTCGACATACGTCAGTTCTTCCTGTAGACCGCCGCGTCGGGATCGCCGCCGGCGTCGAGAAATGCGATCAAATCGAGAACCTGGTCGCGAGTGAAGGCGTTGAGCATGCCAGCCGGCATCGGCGACACGGGCGATGGCGCCTCGGATTTGATGTCGGCTTTCGCAATGCGGATGGTCACGTCGGGCACCATCATCACGGGCGCCACGACGAGCGCGTCGCCAACCGCGTCGACGACCGTTCCGCGGACGACCGATCCGTCCTTGAGCGTGAATTCGGTGTGGTAGTACTGGCCGTTGAGTGTCGCCGACGGTTCGAGGATCGACTGCAGGATCATGTCGCGCGTCATCTTGCTCGACACGGCCGTCAGATCGGGCGCCAGGCCGTTACCGCCCCAGTAGGTGCTCATCGCGTGGCAGATGCCGCAGCCGGCCTGCTCGAACACGCGCCCGCCCTGCATCCAGTCGCGACCGGCCCCGAGATCCGCCATCGCCGGCAGCAGTTCGTCCATCGTCCACTGCCGTTCGGCCGGAGCCTGGGGCGTCGATGACGCAGGGCTCCCCGACTGCGCCGCAACGGTGGCGGCCAGCAACAGGAGGATGGGCGCGAACGCGAAACGTCGAACCATAGTCATCGCCGCGGCGAGGAGAGGCCGCGTGCCCCGCTGCACCGGGACACGCGGTGTTGGACTGGAGGATAGCGGAACTCATGCCGGACCCGCTGGGCCCGGCATGCATGTGGGAGAAGTCGTCCGTGCAGCCCGCGGCCCGTAGCCCGCAGCCCACGCAGTCAACTTCCTCAGTAGCTCACCCTGAACTGGAGCTGGACGGAGCGCGGATCGTTCGACTGGTTCTCAGCGATCGATCCGAAAGCCGTGTTGGTGACCGTCGTGTTGGGCGTGCCCCACTGCACGACGTTCGTGGCGTTGAACATCTCGACACGAATCTGGAAGTTCACCCGGTTCGATGCCCGGATGTTCTTGAAGAACGAGAAGTCCATGTAGAACGGATCGTGGCGCATGACGCCGTCGAGCCGGTCGCCGGTCGTATCGAGCGCGTTCTCCGCGCGGATCTGGAAGGCCGGCTGTTCACTGTCGCTCGCGCAGTTCTGCCGCACACCGGCCACCGTGAGCGTGCACGTGTTGAACCAGCGGGCGGTCGTCGGGTTCGACACACTCGGGTTGCCGATCAGATCCACGTTTCCGGGCATGCCAATCGGCACACCGGAACGCAGGAACGTGACCGTGTTGAGCTGCCAGCCGCCGACCACGTGCCGCATGAACCAGCCGCGGTCCGAGAACTCGGGCACGTTCCAGCCGCCCGAAATCCGCAGCACGTGCGGACGATGCGTCGACGTGAGCTGGTTGTAGAGCGGCTCACCCTGGTTGAGCGGCGCCAGCGCTTCGGTGCTGCGCGACCCGGTGTACCCGAGCAGCACGTGGATGCCCTGCGACAGTCGCTTTTCCCACGTCACCTGCAGGCCCACGTAGTCCGCCGTGCCGCGCGGCAGCAGTTGCTCGTTCATGCCGGTGAACTGCGGGTAGGGCCGCAGCAATTCGCGCCGCTGAATCGTCGCCGCCGTGTTACGCGCACCACCGTCGGGCACCAGCCCGCGGAACGGGTTGGGCACGAGTTCGTTGAGGTACGCGTCGCCGAGCGCAATCTGATCGGGCGACAGATCGTTGACCGGCACCGACACCGGACGCTTGCGCGTGGCGCTGCCGACGAAGCTCACGTCGAGCACGCTCCGCCACGGCAGTTCCCGCTGCACGCCGATCGAGTACTGATGGAACTCGGGAATCTCGCGGGCGCGCGTGTGGTAGTTGATGCTCGTGCCGAGCGCCGTGGCAGCGCCGCCATCGGCGCCAATCGGCTGCAGGATGCCGTTCGGATACGGATTGCTGAGCCGGTTGGCCGGCGTCAGGCCGCTGTCGAGCGACGCCACGTAGGTCGTCCCCCGGCTGAAGCCGGTGACCGTGCCACGGTCGGTGTCGGCCGGCAGGTACGTCAGGCCGTACCCGCCGCGCACGACCGTTCGCGGCGTGGCCTGGAACGTGAAGCCGGCGCGCGGCCCGAAGTTGTTCAGGTCGCGGTCGTAAATCGGACCGTTGGCGAACATGAGGCCACCGCGCAGTTCACGCGGCAGCCCCGAGGCCGGGCACGCGTCGCAGATGAGCGCCACGGCGTTCGGATCGAAGCCGGCATTCACGCGGTTGTCACGCTCGGTCGTCGGCACCTCGTAGTCCCAACGCAGGCCGAGGTTGAGCGTCAGTCGGTTCGACACGCGCCAGTCGTCCTGGAGGAAGACCGCCACGTACGAGCTGCGCCAGTTGAAGGGATCCGAACGCGTCACCGATCCGCTGGCCGTGTACCCGAGCAGGTACGACGCGAAGGCGTTGCCACCATCGGCTGCCGTCAGATTGGTCACGTTGGGGCGCAGCGACGTGAACTGCCGCGTGTGGTTGAACGTGCCGATCGTCGCGCCGCTGTACGGGTTGTCGACGAGGCTGTGCGCCGTGCGGTACTCGGCGCCCGCCTTGAGCTGGTGACGGCCGCGAATCTGTGTGAGCGTGTACTGCAGGTAGTAGTCGTCGGCCACGCCGTCCTGGCCGCCGCCCTGACCGAGGCTCGCGCCGCCGTAGTCGGCTACCGAGATCGGGACGAACCGCTGCGGCAGTCCGCTCAGGAACGACGACGGGTATCCGAGCGTCGTCGAGTCGAAGCCGCCGATGTCCTCGGCCGTGGAGTTGTCGAGCCGGCGATGCCGCGTCCATCCGGCGCGCGCCGTGCCGACGGTCGTCGGCGTGAGCGTCGACGTGAAATCGAGGCTGAACACGTTGTTCCAGCGGTGGTGGTACCCGCCCGTGCGCGCAATCGGCTCACGCCCGTTGTACGCGCGCGTCTCGCGGCGGCCGTTGTGCGCGTACCGGCCGAAGATGCGGTGGTTCTGCGTGAAGTTGTGATCGACGCGGCCGATGCCCGACGTGTAGGTGTCGAAGCGCGAGTTGCCCGACGGGTACACGTAGTTGTTACCCGCGGCGTCCGGCTCCGAATTCGGCAGCGGCATGTACTGCAGCAGGTTGAGCGCCACCGGGTCCATCCGGTCCGCGGGAATGACGTTGCCCGGGAAGGGCTGCGGCACGCCGTTCACGCGGTTGAGCGTGTCGTAGATGGTGAAACCCGACTGCGAGAAGTCGCCCGCGCGCTCGAGTGCGGTCGGCGTCCGCTGCGATCCGCCCGAGGGCAGGCCCGACTTCAGCCCCTCGATCGAGTAGAAGAAGAACGTACGATCGCGCTTGATCGGGCCGCCGATCGTGCCGCCCGGCTGGTAGTGGAAGATCTCGGACTTCGGAATGCCGTTCCGGATGTTCTGATACAGGTTCGAGTTGAGGTTCGCGCCGCGGTGAATGTAGTACGCGGTGCCGCGGTACTCGTTCGTGCCGCTCCGGATCGACACCGCCACGGTGCCACCACCGGTCCGGCCGAACTGCGCGTCGTACGTGCTGGTCTGCACGCGCACTTCCTGCACGGCGTCGGGCGAGGGCACGAAGGCGAGACTGCCGCTCGTGCCGCCCTCGCGGCTCGTGTTCGGCGCGCCGTCGAGCGTGAACGCGTTCGAGCGGACGACGCCGCCGTTGATGCTCATGCCGTCCATGCCGCCGTTGTCGAACGGCCGGAGCGAGATGCTCTGCTGGTTGCCGGCCTCGCCCACGACGCCCGGCACGTTGTGCGACAGCGTGAACGGGTTGCGGCCGGCCGACGGCAGGTTCTGGACCAGCGACTGGTCGATGACCTGGCTGCGCGTGGCCGAGGTGGTCTCGAGCAGCGGTGTCTCGGCGACGACCGAGACCTGCTCGGCAAGGCCGCCGACGCGAAGCACCACGTCGAGCCGCAGGCGGTCGCCGGCACGGGCCTCGATCTCGCGCGTCGCGGCCGAGAACCCGGACAGATCGAACGTCACGCGGTAGCGGCCCGTGGTGATTGGAGAGAGCAGGTAGACACCAGACGCGTTGGTCACGCCGGTCGTCGACACGTTCGTTGCCAGGTTCACGGCAGTCACCGTCACGCCGGGCAGGGCGCCGCCCTGATCGTCGGTGAGGTTGCCGGTGATGGATCCCTGCTCACCGGCCTGGGCCCACGCGCTGGTCGTCGAAACCAGCAGCGCGAGCACCACGAGTGAGCTGATGCACAACAGCCTTCGCACGTCATCCTCCCGGCGCCGGCCCTCCCGGGCCAGCGCCCGCAGCGACCCCGGTCATCAGGGGCCGATGGCAGTCGCAGCATTGCGATGTGGACGACAGTCTGGCGGCCGACGCGCGTAATGGTCTTTGTCAGGCGCCTGAAAGGTTCTGAATTGTTCTGATCGGGGCGGGGACCGGGGTCCTGTAGGTCCTGCTGGTCCTGTAGGTCCTTCAGGTCAAAGGAGCGGGCTATCGCGCGTCATCTTTCGGGAAGTGGTGCGCAGGACCTGAGAG
>CAZVHY010000059.1:14968-17593 GCA_964627115.1 uncultured Solibacteraceae bacterium
ACCGTCCGGTCCTCCGCGTCCCCCTACTCCAGCTCCAGCACCCACACATCCCCCGACGTCTCGGTCAGCGGCAGGAAGATGCGATCTTCCGAGACCGCGATCTCGACGCGGCCGAGCGCGGTGTGCACCATGCGCGCAGGATCGTCGAAGTCCGTCACCTTGAAGGGGTCGCCCTTCGGCGTCCCGGTGGCCGGGTCGATGCGTTGCGCCCAGACGTCGATTGGCCCGCCTCGGTCGGAGATGTAATAAAGGATGCGTCCATCGGCCGACCATCGGGGCTTGTCGTCGTACGACTGGCCACTGGTCACCGGAATCCAGTCGCCCCCCTCCGCGGGCATGACGTACAGCGTCGACACGCCGGGACTGCGCGAATCGACCGCCATGAAGCTGATCCAGCGTTCGTCGGGCGAGAACCGCTGGCAGATGAGCGACCGCGACGGATCGCTGGCGATCATCTGCACGTCGGCCTGCTCGGCGCCCGCAGCGATGGCAACCAGGCACGTCGCGTAGTTGCCACCGCGCTGCCGGCACGCGGCCAGGATGGTGGCTCCGTCAGACGACCAGTCGTCGGGCACGATCCACCACGGCGACGACACACCGACAATCCGCTCCTCGCCGGTGGTCGCATCGAACAAACCAATCGCGCCGTCGCCGGTGGCCGGCCCGCGGGCGTACGCCAGGGTGCGTCCGTCGGGCGACCAGCGCGGAGAGCTCGCCATTCCTGGGGGGCCCGCGAGCAGGATGCGCTCGGCGCCCTCGCCGACCGCCCGCTCCCACAGCTGCTGCTGACCGCCACGGCTGGTGCGGAAGGCCAGGCGCAGCCCATCGCGCGGCGCCGCGGCGTCGTACTCGCCGACACTGCCGGAGGTCAGCGGCTGCTGACGGCCGTCGAGCCGTCCCGTGGGCTCGAGACCCAATGTCCAGAGGCGCGTCCGCTCGGACAATGACGAGAACGCGATACGGCGGCCATCGGGCGAGACTGCGAAGTCGCGGTCGAGGCCAGGACCGAGCGTCAGGCGTTCGGGGCGATCGAGCCACTCGAGCGTGCGCGGCTCGACACGCACGCGCCAGAGGTTCGACACGTCGCCTGTCCGTCCCTCGAAGTACAGGTGCGTCCCCGACGGCGCCCACGTGAAGGCGCCGAGGCGGAGGCCGTCTTCACGAAGGATCGGGAGCAGATCGTCGGCGATGGCGGAGAACACCGGCGGCTCACCTGCCTCGACCGACATCGTCGCGAAGCGCCACCCACCCCCGCGCTCACGGCCCCAGACCGACACACGATCCTCGCGGGGTCGCCAGGCCACGTGCGCCGAGGCGTATCGATCAAGCACGTCGGCGCGCAGCAGACGAGGCTCGCCGCCGCGGACATCGACCACCCACGTCTTTGCCTTGCTCGCATCGAGCACCGAACTCGAAAACAGCAGGCGCGTGCCCGACGGCGACCACCTCGGCCGGAACCCGAACGTGGTCACGCGCCGCGATTCCCCACCGGCCGCCGGCATGACGTGCAGACCGCCGCCGTCGCGCTCCGACCGGAACGCAATCCAGCGCCCGTCAGGTGACCACGCCGGCTGCCACTCCGCGTCAGACGACGAGGTCAGGGCAACGGGCATCGGCTGCCCGACGTCCTGAATCCAGATGTCGGTGTTGCCGGCCGCATCCGACGCGAACGCCACACGGCGTCCGTCGGGCGACCAGGCCGGTTGATGCTGCAGGCCGGCGCCATACGTCAATCGCTGCAGGTGGCCGGCGCTGGCGCGCGTCTCCGACGCGGCCTCATGTTCACCAGCGCCCCACAGAACGGGCAGCGCCACGAGCACAACGGTGGCCGCCATGACCAATAGACGCGGGGTGCGCCGTTCGGCATGCGGGGTCGGGCCCGATCCTGGCAAGCCGTCGAGTTGGCGTTGTTGACGGTCGTCATCTTCGGGCACGGCTTCCGTGGTCCGCCCCTCCATGGGTTGAACGCGCTCGACCGGCGCCACGAAGCGATAGCCCTGTCCGGGAATCGTGGCGATGAACTCGTGCTGCTCGCGCGTATCGCCGAGCGCCTTGCGGAGCGTCGAGATCTGGCGCGGCAGGTTGTTTTCTTCGACGACCGTCTGCGGCCAGACGCGCGCGAGCAGATCGTCTTTGGTCACCAGCTCGCCGTGCTGTTCGACGAGGACGACGAGCACGTCGAACGCCTTCTGCGGCACCTGGATCGCGTCATCGTCGCGCCGCAGCAGCAGCCGGCGGGGGTCGAGCACGAAGGGGCCGAAGCGATAGCAGATTCGGGGAGTCGGATCGTCAGTCATAGCCGTCACCCTGCAGACCAACCTGCGTCCCGTTGGCTGACGAACGGGCCAGGTCGAAACGGCGGATTGCCTGAAACGTTCATTGTGCCTCCCGGGAGGGAGAGGCCACCGGGCAACGCAGCGGCGATGCGCGTATTACGCAGAACGAAACAACGCGTGGGGAGGCGGAACCGGTATCCGACCCGGCACCGGGCGGAATCGGCTGGCCGCAGGCGAAAACACCGGATGCGATGCGTTTCGCTCTGCAAACCGTGCAGACGACAAGTCGTCCCGGGGGCGTGCCCCCGGGACGATGAGTGGATGACGAGGCGGGCCGGGGGGATCCCCG
>CAZVHY010000060.1:0-6297 GCA_964627115.1 uncultured Solibacteraceae bacterium
CGCGACACCGTTCGTTCGAGTTCGCGCTCGAGGAACTCGATCTTGGCGCACGCGAAGTCGTAGAGCGTGCGCAGGTCCTCACCCGGCCGCACGCGCGCGTTCGCGATGAGCAGAATCCGATGTTTGACGTGATCGAAGGCGAGGATGGTGTCGAACACCATGAACGTCGCCTTGTCGCGATCGGCCTGCGGCTTGTCGAGCCGGACGGCTGGTTCGAACCACTCGGCCGCGTCGTAGTCGAACGAGCCGACCGCGCCGCCGGTAAACCGTGGCAGGCCGGGCACGATGGGCGAGGTGAACTCCGCCATCAACTCCCGCAGCACATCGACGAACGGCTCCTGGCGCTCGGTGCGCACGCCGGCCTGGTCGATCGAGACCTGCCCGTCGCGCCCGCGGATCACCATGAACGGGTCCTTGCCGAGGAACGAGTAGCGCGCGATCTGCTCGCCGCCCTCCACGCTCTCGAGCAGGAACGCGTAGTCCGAGTGTTCGGCGATCTTGAGGAACGCCGACACCGGCGTCAGCAGGTCCGCCATGATCTCGCGGCACACGGGCACGAACGTGCCGCGCGTGGCCAGGTCGCTGAATTCTTCGAAGGTCGTCTGCGTCATTTCAATCCCCGCTTGCTCTCGAGGAACCGCCGTGCGGCGGCCATCATCACGTCGCGTGGCGCGGTCTGCCCGGTCCACCACTCGAACTGGAGGCACGCCTGCCCCACCAGCATTTCCAGTCCGCCAATCGTTTCGGCGCCCTGCGCTCGTGCGACCTCCAGCAACCGCGTGTCCTCGGGGTTGTAGATGAGGTCGTAGACGATGCGGCCGCGAAGCGCATCGGCCTCGAGCGGCATCGGCATCGCGTCGGTCGCGGGCCAGGTGCCGACCGGCGTGGTGTTGACCAGCAGGTCCCAGCCCGGCGCCGGTGGCCAGGTCGCGACGTCGGCCTTGAACTCCGCCGCGAGTTCACGCGCGCGGTCTTCGCGACGCGCGGCAATCTCGACTCGCGCCCCGTGCGCCTGCAGCGCCCAGAGCGCCGTGCGCGCCGCACCGCCCGCCCCAACGACGACGCAACGCTGGCCGCGCAGCGGAATCTGACGACGTTCGAACGGCGAGAGGAACCCGGCCACGTCGTAGTTGCGGCCTTCCCAGCCCTCAGCGCCACGGCGAAGCGTGTTGAGTGCGCCTGTTTTCGCCGCGAGATCGTCGTGCGCCGGCACTCGCGCAAACACGCCCGTCTTGAGCGGCGCCGTCACGCTCGCGCCCCGAAGACCGAACGCCTCGCCCACGTCCAGCAACTCCGCGGCATCGCCGGTCTCGAGCGTGACGTAGACCGCGTCGATACCGAGCGCGGCAAACGCGGCGTTGTGCATCGCCGGTGATGCTGAGTGCGCGAGCGGCGTGCCCGCGACGGCGTAGAGCCTCGTCGACTCCGTCTGCCGGCCGACGCGATACACGTCAATCAGATCCGCCACCGTCGTCTGTCCCGGTGCCGACGCGCCGGCATACGTCCAGAGCGAACCAAGAAGCCCCGGCGCCACACGTGTCATCTGGCCAAGCGGCCCCATCGCAATGGCTACGTGCGGCGCGTCGATGCGCATGGCGTCGCGCAGCACCACGCAATCGCGCAGGCGCTGCGGCATCACGGCCACCTTCACGATGCCCGCCTGCTCGGCGGCCATCGCGCGCACGAGCGCCGGCAGGTCCGCGGGCATGCCGGCGAAATCGTGGTGCGACAGCACGATCGTCGTCCTCGGGTTCTTCGGCAGCGACCGGCGATCGGCCTTCCACTCGACGTCGACGTATTCCGCACCCAGCTCGATGGCCTGCGCCAGCATCCGCAGCCGCGTCTCTTCGTCGCCCTCGAACCGGCCGCCTTCCCACTTCGCGCGGCAGGTGACAATCACCGGCTTCCGTCGTCCGGCAAGCGCGGCGGCCACGTCGATGTCCGTCACCCAGTCGAGCCGCAGCTCGACGATGTCGCCCACGGCGGCATCGCGGCCGGCCATGAGCTCGGCCATCGAACTGGCGGTGACGACGTCGACAACGGCACTGGTCATGATTCAGGGTCTACAGGTTCACGCGGACACAAAAAAAGCCCCTTCAGCAATCGGCTGAAGAGGCCCTCGAATCGTTCGCCATGCGGCAGTCAGCGCACGCGGCCCCTTTCAGCCTTCGAGACGTACCACCACCACGCGGACCCGGGGGTCGCGGGGAACGTCTGGAGTGAGTGGAGCTGCGCGTTCACGACGGCCGAGCGTAACAGACGAAGCCGGAATCGGTCAATCGCCCCGCCATTCGCGTGTTATAACCGTGAGGGAGTCCTCAGCCGTTCATGCGATCCCTGCTCAGCTTGGCCCTGGCCGCGGGAGTGGCCGTTTCGCTCGTCGCCGCGCCACAGACGACGACGCACATGCCGATCGACGAGGTCCGTCCCGGCATGGTGGGCGTCGGCCGCACGGTCTACGCGGGGAGCGACCTCGAAGAGTTCCGCGTGAGCATCCTCGGCGTGATGCGGAACGTCATCGGACCGCGCCGTAATCTCATCCTCGCCCGCCTCGAGGGCGGACCGCTCGCCAACACCGGCGTCATCCAGGGCATGAGCGGCAGTCCGGTGTACGTCGACGGACGGCTCATCGGCGCGGTCTCGTATTCGCTCGGCTCGTTTCCGAAGGAGCCGATCGCGGGCATCACACCGATTGCAGAGATGATCGAGGACATCGACTCGCGCGGGCCACGCAGCGCGAGTGCCGCGCCCGCGCTCGACTGGCCGGCCACACCCGCGCAGGTGTTCGACGCGCTCGCGCAGATCGCACGCCGTGCCGCGGCTCCACTCGCGCCCGTACGTCCCGCCCTCGACATCGTGGGCCCGTCGTCGCTCGCAGACCTCGCCCCGCAACTGCGCCCGATTGGTGCGGCCATCACGCTGGCCGGCTTCGACACCGCCATGGCGGATCGGTTCGCCGACGCACTACAGACGACCGTGCAGCGACAGACCGGCGACGGCGTCTCGTCTGCGGCCGCGGTGCCACTGCGTCCCGGCGATCCCGTCGGCATGAGCCTCGTCCGCGGCGATTTCGAGATGGGCGCCACGGGAACGGTCACACACGTCGACGGCGACAGGGTCTACGCGTTCGGCCACCCGTTCCTGAACCTCGGTCCGACGCAACTGGCGATGACCGAAGCGCACGTCGTCACCGTGTTGCCGAGCCTCGACAGCTCGATGAAGCTCGCGAGCCTCGGCCGCGTCATCGGCACCGTGACGCAGGACCGCGCCACGGCCATTGGCGGCCGGCTCGGCGCCGGGCCCACCGAACTGCGCGTCCGCCTGAACCTGCGGTCGCCCGGCAGCGCGCCGCAGCAGTTCGAGTTCTTCGTCCTGAACGATCCGTCGCTCACGCCGCTGTTCACCTACGCCTCGCTACTCAACGCGCTGACCGCATGGGAGCGCCAGTTCGGCGTGACGTCACTCTCGATTCGCGCGTCGCTCTCGCTCGGCCCGGACGGCACACTCGAGTTCGAGGACGAGTTCACCGGCGAGAGTGCGCTGGCCACGGCCGCCTCCACGGTGGCCGGCCCGCTCGGCACACTCCTGCCGAACCGGTTCAAGGCGGTGTCGGCCGAGAGCCTGACCGTCGACGTCACCACCACCGAAGACGAACGCTACGCCACCATCGAACGCGCGTGGCTCGACACGGTACGCCCGCAAGCCGGTGGTTCGTACCGCGTCCACGTGCAACTGCGCGACTATCGCGGCGGCACGCGCGTCGTCGAACTGCCGGTCACGATGCCCGCACGCGCAGACGGTCCGCTCACGCTCCTGGTGTCGGACGGCGCCACGCTGCAGTCGCGCGAGCAGAGCGAACTCCGGCCGGCGCCGTCGACGACGTTCAATGAACTGCTGTCGCGGGTGCGCGACGTGCGGCGCGGCAATCGGGTGTACGTGCGCCTGCTGTCGAGTGCCACCGGTTCGGTGCTCGGCGGCGATGTGCTGCCGTCGCTGCCCGCATCGGTCCAGTCCGCCGTCCAGGCCGATCCCACATCGTCGAAAGCCTCGGTCGATCGCGCCGTGCTCGGCGCGTGGGACCAGCGGCTCGACCGGCCCGTGCGCGGCTCCCGCGAACTCACCTTCACGCTCGAACCTGCCCGGTAGCCGGGCCTCATGCTCATGACGCGTCACCGCCGTCTGTTCGCTCTTCTTCTCTCGGTTTCCCTTGCCGCCGTGTTCGCCGTCTCGTCGTCGGCCAACGGTCCGCTGTTCTGGACGGTCACCAGCGCGGCCGATCTGCTCAAGGGTACGTCCGACGGCGTGTACGTCAGCCTCAGCGGCGTCGTCACGCCGGGTCCGCTCTTGACGAATCGACTCACGACCACGCCGGCGCAGGTCTGGAGCGCGGCGCGCGCGCAGGACGGCACCATCTGGGCCGGGACAGGCGGCGACGGACGCGTCATCCGGCTGCGCCCGGGACAGGCCGCGGAAGAGACGGTATACGACACGCCGGAAACCAACGTCTTCGCGGTGGCCGTCGCCGGCAATCGCGTCTTCGCGGCATCGTCGCCCGACGGCAAGGTCTATCTGAGCGAAGGTGATGCACCCGCGCGCGTGTTCTTCGATCCCACCGAGAACTACATCTGGTCGCTGGCTGTAGACCGCACTGGACGTCTGTGGGTGGGCGCGGGTAATCCTGCGGTGATCTACCGCGTGGCCGCCGACGGTACGAGCGAGGTCATCTCGCGTCCGCCGGCTACGCATGTCGTCTCGCTGGCGCTCGATGGCGAAGGACGCATGCTGGCGGGAACCGAATCGCCGGGACGCCTGTATCGCTTCGACGCGAACGACCAGCCATTCGTGCTGCTCGACACGGGACTCGCCGAACTGCGCGCCATGACCGTGGCGCCGGGCAACGTCATCTACGCAGCGGGCGTGGCCAAGGGCGAGGAGGCGTCGAGCGGCGGCGAGACGACGTCCGTGGCGGTGACGCTGGCAGCGACCGCGACGACGGGCACAGCGGCAACGTCGGGCAGCAGCTCGGCCCAACGTTCCGTGATCTATCGCATTGACGCGTCTGGCACCTGGGAAGAAATCTGGACGACCGGCGACGTCGTCTACGACCTCGCCGTGCAGGCCGACGGTGGCGTGCTCATGGCCACGGGCCCCGACGGGCGTCTCTACAAGATCACACCGGACCTCGACGTGTTCCTCTTCACCGGCGTCGACGCGCGCCAGATCACGCGCTTCGCAGCTACGGGCACCGAGGTCGCCGCGTTCGCCACCGCCAATCCCGGCCGCGTCGTCTCGATTGGCACGGGCACGCAGTCGCCCGCGCGCTACGTCTCGAGCGTGCTCGACACGAAGAGTGTCGCGACGTGGGGCATTGTCCGGTGGGACGGCACGGCGGGCGTCGAGTTGTCGACGCGATCGGGGAACACGGAACATCCCGACGAATCGTGGAGCGCGTGGTCCGATCCGTATCGACAGCGCACCGGCGAAGCGGTGACGAGTCCCACGGCGCGCTTCATTCAGTGGCGCGCGGTACTGACGCGATCGGATACGACGCCGTCGCCCTCACTCTCGTCGGTGACGCTCGCCTATCTGCCGCGCAACAACCGTCCGGTCGTCTCCGCCATCACGCTCTACCCGGCGGGCGTCGTCTTCCAACGGCCGTTCGTGAACGACGACTCGGCCATTGCAGGACTCGACGACCTGTCGATCGAAGCGCGGCGGCCCACGGGTGAAGAGCCGCCCGCGCCGGCCACGCTCAACCGGCGCATGATGCAGAAGGGCCTGCAGACGATCTCGTGGCGCGCCGAGGACGAGGACGGCGATCAACTGCTCTACACCGTGCAGTACCGGCGCGACGCCGAGTCGGCGTGGCACGACCTGCGCGGCGGGCTGACGGGGACGATCTTCGTGTGGGACACGTCGACGGTGCCCGACGGACGCTACTTCATCCGCGTGCGCGCCTCGGACTCGCCGGCCAACGCGGGCGACCGCGCGCTCATCGGTTCGCGGGAAAGCAACGCCATCGAGGTGGACAACACGCCGCCAACGATGGAGATCACGGCCGCGTCCGGCACGCAGCCCATCGTCATCGTTGCGCGCGACGCGCGCAGCGCCATCCTGCAGCTCGAGTATTCCGTCCGCGGCGGCGCGTGGCAACTGCTCTACCCGGCCGACGGCCTCGCCGACTCGCTCGAAGAACGCTACACGCTGACACTGCCTGCCGGCGTCGCGGCGTCAGACGTCGTGGTGCGCGTCGTGGATCGGCTGCAGAACACGGCCTCGCGCGTCGCCGTGCCGTAG
>CAZVHY010000060.1:6397-9415 GCA_964627115.1 uncultured Solibacteraceae bacterium
ATTCAGGACCGCCGCGCAGAGACGACGGTGCTCGTGACCAGGCGCATCTCGTGCACCTGGAACGAGCGCGCGCGCGATTCAGACTGCCGCGAGCGCAGGCGTGTGAGTTCGTCGAGCAGCGCCTCGGCCACGACGCGCTGTTCCGGTCCCAGGCTCTCGAGCGACATCACACGGCCGTGACGCGTGACGACGCGCTGGAAACGCTCGACGAGTTCAGCTTCGGTGACCGGCTGGTGTTCGCGCGACACGACGAGGTCCGACACCAGGCGCGGCGCTGCGGGGCGACCGTTCTCCACCTGGAGCATCATCACGTCCTGGCCGGCATCTCCTGTGGGCGAGGCGAACACGAAGAGGAACCCTGCAGGCGACGCGAGATCCGTCGTCAGGGCCGACAGCGAGTCCTCGCGCTGCGGCGCCGGGCCGAAGGCGAGCATCACCGAGAGCAGCGAGGTCGACACGAACGTCGCCGCGATCGATCCGCCGCCGACGATGGCCCAATGCCAGTCGTCGAGACCGCGTCGAAGCGTGGCGCGCCAGGAGACGGCCGACTCGGCGCGCACGCGGCTGACCACGGTGGATGCCAGACTGTCGAACGCCGCAAGCGGCGTCTCGGCCGGCGCCAGCGTGCGCAGCGAGCGTCCTATCAGTTCGATGTCTTCGAGTGCCGAGGCGCACTCGTCGCACACCTCGAGGTGACGCGACATCCGCAGCATGCGGGTGCCGTCGAGCTCTCCGTCGATGAACGGGCCGAGGTCGCGGCCAAATTCGTCGCAGCCGGCCGGAGGGGTCACTGCACCTCTCCAGGCACGGGCTCGCGCAGCGCGCCGCGAAGATTCAGCCGCGCGCGGGCCAGACGGGACTTGACGGTGCCGACGGCAATGCCGAGCGACTCGGAAATCTCTTCGTAGCTGAGCCCGTCGATTTCGCGCAGCACGATGGCCGCCCGCTGATCGAACGGCAGCTCCGCCAGCGCGCCCCAGACACGCGCCGCGGTTTCGTTCTGCTGCAGCACGCGGTCGGGCATGGCGAAACTGCGAGACTCGGGCAGCTCACCGTGGTTTTCGACGTGTTCGTCGAGCGCCACCTGATGCGAGCGGAACCGCCGCCGCCACCAGCGCTGTCGATTCGACGCCTGGTTGAGGACGATGCGGTAGATCCAGGTGCGGAGGCTCGACTGCCCGCGGAATTGCGGAAGCGTGCGGAAGACGCGCAGGAAGACTTCCTGCGACAGATCCATGGCTTCCTGTGCGTCGCCCAGCAGGTGCAGCGCGAGCTGGAACACCATCCGCTGGTAGTCGGTGACGAGACGCGCGCAGGCGACTTCGTCGCCCGCCGTGCATTGCTGCACCAGGTCCCAGTCAGTCGTACCCGCGTCTGACCACGTAAACGCGCGAACTGGTTTCACGGTTGTACCCGCGATCATGGTAGCACCCGCACCTGTCATGGAGCCCACGAAAAAGTTAGACCCCGCGGCCGGCGGGGGGTTCCATGGGGGGGGGACGGGCGAGGCGACAAGGCTGCGGGCGGCCGGATCGGGCGGGCACGGGGGCCGGCCCCCGCAGCGTCCCCTGCACGTTGCGGCGGCCGCCCCCCGTGTCGGCCCCCGCACGACGTAAAATCGACGCTCCATGCGGCGGAGCGTGCTTCTGCTCATCGCGGCCGCCCTGGCCATTGCGGGCGTCGTCGCACTCGGGCGGCTCAATCAGGACCGGCAATACCGCGGCCTGCTGGCCGGCGGCGACGCGGCGCTGGCGGCCGGCCAGCCGTATCTGGCGGTGGAGGCCTTCTCGGGTGCGTTGGCCATCAGGCGCGACTCGATGGTGGCGCACTACCGGCGCGGCGAGGCGTATGCGGCGCTGGGTCAGTTGACGCCAGCCGAACGCGATTTGCGCCTCGCGCGGACGCTCGCGCCCAACGCCCCGGAACCGCTCGAAGCGCTCGGCCGCCTCTACGACCGCCGTGGCGATTTCGCGGCCGCGGCCGACTGGTACACGCTCGCGGCCGAACGGCTGCACGATACGGACGCCCGCCTGCTCTACGCCCTCGCCCTCGCCCGCTATCGCACTGGCGCCCTGCCAGCCGCACGCGACGCGGCGCGCCGGGCCGTGGCCATCGACGACCGGCTGGCCGAGGCGCACTACCTGGCCGGCGTCATCGCGCGCGATCTCGGGTCGACGCCCGAGGCGGTTTCAGCGCTCGAACAGGCACTTCGCCGCCGGCCCACGTTGGCGCCCGCCCGCGAGGAACTCGCATCGCTGTATCGCGCGCTCGGCCGCCGGGACGACGAAGCCACGCAGTTGCAGGCGCTGGCCGCGCAGGACGCGCACCTCGATCGCCAGCTCGCGCTCGCGATGGCGCATCTCGACGCGGGTCGACACGAGGCCGCGCTCGACGCGCTGGCCGCGAGTGAAGCGGCCGTGCCCGGCGACTCGCGTCTCGCGCTGGCCAGCGGCCGCATTCACCTCGCACTGGCCGAGCAGGGCGATGAGAGCGCACTGCCCGCGGCACTCGTGTCACTCGAGCGCGCGCTCGGCGGGACGGCCCGCCGCAGCGAGGGCCTCGCGCTCTACGGCCGTGCGCTTCACCTCTCGGGCGATTCCGAGGGCGCCGAGCGCCTGCTCGACGACGCCATCCGCACGTCACCGGTCGATCCGAAGGCGTTCGCGTATCTGGCCGACGCCGCCGAGGGGCTCGGTCATCACCGCATCGCACGCGATGCGCTGCTCAGCCTCGACCGGTTGCAGGGCGGCACGACGAGTACTGCGGACCGGCGGGCGCGGACGCGCCGCATCGGCGCGCTCTCGCTGGAGGCCGGCGATCGCGCTCTCGCGGCGCGATACCTGGCATCGGCGGTCGACGCCGGAGACCAGTCGGCCTCGACCGCCGACATGCTCGTCCGCGCGCTGCTCGCGCTCGACCGTCGCGACGACGCCCGCGCGCGGCTCGCCGCGGCACTCGTCTACGCGGGCGACGATGTGAGTTTGCGGCGATTGGAGCGGATGGTGGAGTGAAGGTGGG
>CAZVHY010000060.1:9515-17588 GCA_964627115.1 uncultured Solibacteraceae bacterium
TCGAACCGGTCGCGCAGCGCATCACCCGCGATGTTGAAGCCGACGACGACCAGCGCGAGCGCCATACCGGGAAACAGCGTCAGGTGCGGCGCGTCGATGAGGTGCGCACGGCCGGCGTCGATCATCGTGCCCCAGCTCGGCATGGGCGGCTGCACGCCAAGCCCGAGGAAACTCAGCGACGCCTCGGCCACGATCGCCCCCGCCATGCCGAGCGTGGCCTGAACGGTCACCGGCGACCAGGTGGCGGGAATCACATGCCGCAGCAGGATGCGCGGTGTCCCGGCGCCGAGCACGCGCGCCGCGTGCACGTACTCGAGCTCGCGAATCTTCAGCACCTGCCCGCGCACGAGCCGCGCATATCCCACCCAGCCCATGGCCGACAGCGCGATCACGATGTTCGTGAGGCCCGGTCCGAGCACGGCAACCAGCGCAATCGCGAGCAGGATGCCCGGGAACGCCAGCAGGATGTCGATCGCGCGGCCGATCACTTCATCGACCCACCCACCGAGGTATCCCGCGATGGCGCCGACGAGCACGCCAATCGTTGCCGAGACGCCAACGACCGCCACACCAACGAGCAGCGACATGCGCGCGCCGGCCAGGAGCCGCGCGAGCACGTCGCGGCCGAGCTCATCGAGCCCGAGCGGGTGCGCGGCGCTCGGCCCCTCGAGCCGCAGCGCCAGGTGCTGCACGGCTGGATCGGACGAGAACCACGGCCCGGCAATGGCCGCCGCGGCCGCGATCCCCACGATCCAGAAGCCCCAGCGGTTCATCGGTAGCGGATCCGCGGATCGAGCCAGCCATAGAGCACGTCGACGACGAGGTTCGTGGTGACGTAGACGATCGCGATGACGAGGATGCAGCCCTGCACGAGCGGGTAGTCGCGGAACGAGATCGCCTGGATGAGCAGACGTCCGATGCCCGGCCACGCGAAGATCGTCTCGGTGATGATCGTGCCGGTGAGCACGGCGCCCATCTGCAGCCCGAGAATCGTAACCACGGGAATGAGGCCGTTGCGCAGCGCGTGGCGCCCGACCACGCGCGCCGGCGACAGACCACGCCCTTTCGCCGCGCGCACATACAGCTCGCCGAGTTCATCGGCCAGGCTCGCGCGTGTCATGCGTGCGGTGGTCGCCGACAGCGCGGCCCCGAGCGTGACGGCCGGCAACACGAGATGCTGCCAGGTGCCGAATCCGGACACGGGCAACCAGCCGAGTCCGACAGCAAACACCATGGCGAGCACGGGACCGAGCCAGAAGTTCGGCATCGCCATGCCCGCCAGCGACATCGTCATGGCCGCGCGATCCACCCACGTGCCGCGGAAGATGGCGCCGACGACGCCAAGCGGCAGCGCGATCGAGACGGCGACCGCCATCGCCGCCAGCGCCAGGAGCGCCGTGGGGCCGATGCGCTGACCGATCTCGGCGCTCACCGGCGTGCCGTAGCGGAACGACATCCCGAGATCGCCACGTGCCAGGCCCGTCAGGAAGTCGGCGTACTGCACCACGAGCGGACGGTCGAGCCCGAGCCGCGATCGCAGCTCGTCGAGATCCGCTGGCGCGGCCGTTTCGCCGAGCATCGCTTCGGCGGGATCGCCCGGGACGATGTGAATGAGCGCGAAGACGAGCGTGGCCACGCCGATGAGCACCGGCACAATCAGGACGAGGCGGCGGAGCACGAACCGGCCCATGGCGTGGAGGCATGATCCTCTCGTCGCCCCGCTCAGGCAACTCCCTCGACGACCTCGTCCATCTGCAGGCGCCGCACGATCTTCATGAGCCCCTGACGCGAGAGACCAAGCTCGCGCGCCGCGGCCGTGCGGCTCCCCGCGTGCCGCGCCAGTGCGGCGGCCACCGTCTGTCGATCGCAGGCCCGTCGCGCGCGCTCGAGCGACATGGGTGGGCCGTGACGCGTGGCACCGGCCGTTGCCAGCACGAGATCGACGTGTCGTGCGGCCACGCGCCCGCGCGCGGGCGCCACCACCGCCAGGCCGGCGATGACGTTCTGCAATTCGCGCACGTTGCCGGGCCAGGCGTGCGACGCCAGACGCGCGAGGGCGTCGGCGCCGAGCACGGCGCGTTTGTCGACCTCGCGTACGGTGCGCGCCCAGAACGTGCGCGCGAGCGAGGCGACGTCTTCCGCGCGTTCACGCAACGGGGCCAGACGGATGTTCACCACCGCCAGACAGAAGCGCAGGTCGTCGCGGAACTGACCGGCCGCGCACGCGTCGACGAGCGGACGATTCGTGGCCGCCACGACACGCACGTCGATGGCGCGTGCCGCGTTCTCCCCCACGCGCCGCACTTCGCGCTCCTGGAGCACGCGCAGCAGCTTGGCCTGCGCGCGTGGCGAGAGTTCCGCGACTTCGTCGAGAAAGAGCGTCCCGCCGTGCGCGTCCTCGAACAGCCCCGTACGCGCACCGACCGCCCCGGTGAACGCGCCGCGCGTGTGGCCGAAGAGCTCGGCTTCGACGAGCTCATCCGAGAGCGCCGCGCAGTTGACGGCGACGAAGCGCCGATCGCGCCTGGCGCTGAGCCGGTGCAGCGCACGCGCGACGAGCTCCTTGCCCGTGCCGCTCTCCCCCTCGACGAGCACGGCAAATGGCGTCGACGCCGCGCGCGCCACCGCGTCGCGGACAGCAGCCGCCGCGGGACTGTCGCCCACGATCTCCGGCACGAGTCCACGGCCCGGACGCGAGGCCGACATCTGATCGAGCCGCGTGCGCAGCAGCGACGCGCACAGGAGCGCGAGTGTCGTGGCCGCTTCGGACACGGTCGCACGCCTGTCGGCGGGACCGGTCACGACCACGCCGCCCACGCGTGCGCCAAGGTGCCGGATTGGCGCCACGACCAGCGTCAGGGAACCGCGGTCGTGGCACTCCAGTGCGTCAGCACGCACGGCCATGAGTCGATCCTCCGCGCTCGGTGTCTGCCCCGTCCCGCCCACCGCAGCCGCCACCCGGCCATCGTCGGCCCCGACGAACACGACCGCTCGCGCACCTGCGTGTGCGATGGCCCATGTCGCAGCCGCACGCAGGCCGCACAGCTCGTCGTCGGCATCAGCGAGGTGTTGGAGGAGCGAAGGCACGGCATACAGCAGATACATCGGGGAGTCTCCAGGCGAATGAGAATGGCGTGTCCCCCGGACCTGAAGGTCCGGGGCTCCATAAGGAGTGATGGAGGGCCGGACCTTCAGGTCCGGCCGGGCGCGCGCGTTGGCGACAACGCGCGACAGCACCTGCCGTGGGCGCGGCTCCAGGATCTGTCCGCACTCCCGCGCCGCTTCCTCGTGGCGCTGCTGCCAGAGTCGCAGCCACACGCTGAGGCGCAAGGTGTCGTCGCGCAGCAGACGTCCACACAGCCGCGCCTCGACATCGAGCGCGGCAAGCCACGCCTCGGCCAACTCGGTGTGTCCCGCTTCGACGAGACGCAGCAGACGCCGGTCGTCGTCGCACAAGCCCGGCGGCCTCTGACATCGACGGTCGTCGGCGGGCTGCGCGCCCGTGACGTCCGGCAAGGCGCAAAGCCCTGCGGCTACGTTCGTCGCGCCGATGGGTCCGTCGCGGCACACGCCCACACCGCGCTCCGGTGGTGTTGGTCCCGTTCGTTCCCCGCTCGTGTCGACGCGGACCACGAGGTGCCCGCGCGGACTCACGCGCGCCAGCGTCTTGACGATGGCCGCGGCCGCGCGTTCGTGGCCGCAGCACACGAGCAGCGCCACGTGACGATGCGCGAGGCGGCCGAGGGATGCGCCTGTCTCCAGCGCGTGAATCCACAGCGGCCAGAAGCCGCAATCACGAAGGGTCTGGACGATGGCGAGGCGAATCTCCGCGCTGTCTCCGGCCACCTCGACCAGCCCGGGCCCGGGACCAGGGCGATCGACAGACGCGCGAATACCGCGGGCCATCGCCTCGACGTCGACCATCCTGCGGTGCGGCATGTGGGCGGAGTGCGTTGCAAGAGGCAGGCCCGATCATCGACCACCGGCGACCGGCCGCCACGCGTACGGAGCCCCGAGGCTTCAGCCTCGGGGGACCACCGCCCCTGGGGCTGAAGCCCCAGGGATCCGGATTGTCCGTCGTCGGCGCCCGCCGCCGCGCAGCCGTCCGCCCCCCGGAGCCCCGGGGCTTCACCCAGGGAAACACACCCGCGACCGCGCCTTCCCATTGCCGTGGCGCTGCGGGGGCGGGCCCCCGTGCCCGCCCGCACAGTCGGTCGTCCCGCCCGTTGTTCGATAGAATGGCCGGCTGATGCTTCGGTTCCTGACTGCTGGTGAGTCCCACGGCCCTGCGCTGGTCGTGATTGTCGATGGTGTTCCCGCGGGCCTGCGGCTCGGTCCCGCCGATCTCACGCCGGACCTGGCGCGGCGGCAGCTCGGCTACGGCCGTGGCCGGCGCATGGCCATTGAAACCGACCGCGCCGAGATCCTCTCCGGCGTGCGGCGCGGCGAAACGCTCGGCAGCCCCATCGCGCTGCAGATCAAGAACAAGGATTGGACGAACTGGCAGCACACGATGAGCGTCGAGGCACACCCCGACGAGTCGCTGCCCGGCGCGCGGCGCGCGGCCGTCACGCGGCCGCGTCCGGGCCACGCCGATCTCTCGGCCGGGCTCAAGTACGACCGCGCCGATCTGCGCGACATCCTCGAGCGCGCGAGTGCGCGCGAAACCGCCGCGCGTGTGGCGGCCGGCGCCGTGGCCCGCGCGCTGCTCCGCCAGCTTGGCATCGAGGTCACGAGCCACGTCACGAGCATCGGCGCGGTGGCGCTGCCCGTGGGCCGCACAGTCACCTTTGCCGAGGCCGCGGCGATTGCTGCGGACGACGATGTGCGCTGTGCCGATCCGTCGCTGGCTGGCGCGATGCGCGCAACGATTGACGACGCGAAGGCCAAGGGCGACACCGTGGGCGGCAGCTTCGAGGTGATCGCGCGCGGTGTGCCGCCCGGGCTTGGCAGCCACACGCAGTGGGATCGCAAACTCGACGGCCGGCTCGCGCAGGCGCTCATGTCGATTCAGGCGATCAAGGCCGTCGGTGTCGGGCTTGGTCCGGCGGTTGGCCATCTGCCTGGTTCGCAAGTACACGACGAGATTCTCCCGGCCGTCGCAGGCACGGGCACGACGCCCGGCATCGAGCGTCCCACCAACAACGCGGGCGGGCTCGAGGGCGGCGTCACCAACGGCGAGGACGTGCGCGTCAGCGCGTGGATGAAGCCGATCTCCACGCTGATGAAGCCGCTCCGCTCGGTGGATCTGACGACGATGGAGGATTCGCCGGCGGCGATCGAGCGCAGCGATACGTCCGCGGTGCCGGCCGCGTCGGTGGTGGGCGAAGCCATGGTCTGTCTCGTGCTGGCCGACGCCATGCTCGAGAAGTTCGGCGCCGACACGATGACCGCCATCGACGCCGCGTGTCGCGACTACGCCGCGCGCCTGCGCCAGCGGCTCACCCCGCCCGCCGCGCGCGCCTGATGCTGCGTCCCATCGTCAAGCTCGGCCATGCAGTGCTGGCTACGCCGGCGCGTCCGGTCGAGGCCATCACGCCGGAGATTGACACGCTCATCGACGACATGTTTGCCACGATGTACGCCGCACCAGGTATTGGCCTGGCCGCGCCGCAGGTTGGCGTGCCGCTGCGCCTGTGTGTCATCGACCTGAGCATCGGCAAGCGCGACGCGGAGCTCATCACGCTCATCAACCCGGAATTCGTCGAACGCGAGGGCATGCAGGTGGAAGACGAAGGCTGCCTGAGCGTGCCGGGATTCACGGCGTCGGTGGCGCGGCCCGCGCGTGCGGTGGTGCGCGGGCTCGATCGCCGGGGTCGTCCTGTCACCATCGAAGGCACAGGCCTGCTCGCGCGTGCGCTCCAGCACGAACTAGATCACCTCGATGGCACGTTGTTCCTCGATCGACTGCGCGGCATCAAGCGCGACCTGATCGTCCGCAAGATCCGCAAGCTCGAGAAAGCCGGGCGCTGGTGAGATGAAGGTTGCGTTCTTCGGCACGCCGGCGTTTGCGGTCCCGACGCTCGATGCGATCGCCGCGTCCGGCCACACGCTCGTGGGCGCGATCACGCAACCGGATCGCGCGCGAGGCCGCGGGCAGAAGGTGACGTTTGCGCCGGTCAAGGCGCGGGCGCTCGAGCTCGGCCTGCCGGTGCTGCAGCCCGAACGGCTCAAAGGCGCGGAGTTCCTCGACGCGTTCGATGTGCTTGGCGCAGACATCGGCGTGGTCGCGGCGTACGGACGCATCCTGCCGCAGGTGCTGCTCGACCGGCCGCGTCTCGGGCTCATCAACGTGCACGCGTCGCTGCTGCCGCGCTGGCGCGGCGCCGCACCGATTCATCGCGCCATCCTCGCCGGCGACGCGCAGACCGGCATCACGATCATGCGCGTCGTGCTCGCACTCGACGCCGGTGCCATGCTGGCGAAGATGACGACGGACATCGAGCCGAACGACACGAGCGTCGAGCTCGAAGCGCGCCTGGCCGCGGCGGGCGGCGCGCTGCTCGTCGACGTGCTGGATCGACTGGCGCGCGGGCTTGTCAACGAAGAGCCGCAGGACGAGTCGCTCGTCACCTACGCGCATCGGATCGAACGTGCTGACGGCGACGTGAGCTGGGCGCGGCCGGCGCAGGAGATTCACAACCAGATTCGCGGCCTTCACCCGTGGCCGCACTCGGCCGTGATGCTCGGCGACCGTCGTCTGCTGCTCATCGAGTCGCGGGTCGAGCGCGGCGATGGCATCGCAGGTGAGCCCGGCGAAGTGCTCGATGCCGGCGCCGCTGGCATCGTCGTTGCCGCGTTGCCCGGCGCGATTCGCGTCGTGCGCATCCAGCCCGAGGGACGACAGGCAATGGCCGTGCGCGACTTCCTGAACGGCCGTCCGATCGCACGCGGCGAACGATTCACCACGCCGGTTCGTCCCGCATGACCGACGTCCGTATCGTTGCCGCGAAGGTCCTGCTGGCCGTCGACGCGCGCGAAACGACACTCGCCACTGCGCTCGATGAGCGTCGCGGAGACGTGTCGCCAACCGATCGCGGCCTGCTCGTCGAACTGACAACAGGCGTGATGCGATGGCGCAACGCGCTCGACGCGATCGTGGCGTCGGCTGCGCGCCGATCCGTGAAGACCATCGAGCCTGAAGTGCTGACCGTGCTGCGGCTCGGCGCCTATCAGCTTCGGTATCTGGATCGCGTGCCGGACCACGCGTCGATTGATTCAGCGGTGCGCGCGGTTCGCGTGCTCAGGCGCACGAGCGCGGCGTCGCTCGTCAACGCCACGCTGCGCGCCATCGTGCGGCGCGGGCCGGCCATTTCGCTGCCCGCACGGCCCGGCGCCGACGCGCACATCGACGCGCAGGTGAACTACCTGACGGTCACGCTCTCGCATCCCGCGTGGCTCGTGCGGCGATGGATCGCGCGGCTCGGGTTCGATGCGGCCGAAGCCTGGTGCCGCTTCAATAACACGGCACCGGAGGTGACCGTGCGCAGCGTCGCGGGTGGGCCGCGAGACGAGGTGATCGCCAGGCTGCGCGGCGCGGGCATCGAGGCGGAACCAGCGCCGTACGTGGACGATGCCGTGCGGCTGGCGCCGGGTGTGCTCGGACGTGTGCCGCCGGCCCTGCGCGCCGATCTCTGGGTGCAGGACGAAGCCGCGCAGCTCGTGGCGCGCTACGCGGGCGCGCGGCCCGGTGAGCGTGTGCTCGACCTTTGCGCGTCGCCAGGCGGCAAGACACTCGTCATGGCCAGCGACATGCGGACGGACGCCGGTGCGCGCGCGGGCACGATCGTCGCGTGCGACCATCGCCCCGGGCGTGTCGCGCTTCTTTCGAGCACGCTGCAACACGCGCACGTTCCCGCAGCCATCGTGCGTCTCGACGCGCGCGCACCACTCCCCTTCGGTCCTGTCTTCGACTGCGTCCTGCTCGACGCACCCTGCTCGGGCCTTGGCACGGTGCGGCGCGAGGCCGACGTGAAGTGGTCGCGCACGGCCGCCGATCTCCCGGCGCTGGCCGCTGCTCAGCAGCAGATGCTCCGCGTGGCCGCCGACGTCGTCGCGCCCGGCGGACGCATC
>CAZVHY010000061.1:0-17402 GCA_964627115.1 uncultured Solibacteraceae bacterium
GCGACACAGATCCACGCCAGCGATGCGAGGCCGGTGGCCATCTGAAACCGGTGCGACGCGCCCGCGGACGGCAGGAACTGTACCGGCACTTCCAGAAAGTCGGCACGGCGTGTCAGCAGTGCCGTCAGCAGGTGATGATTGACGGCCGGGTGATCGGCCGGCACGGTGAGCCGGACGTATTCGCCCGCGCGCAGAATCCGCAAGCCCGACAGCGTGTCGCTGACGTAACGTCCGTGGAAGAGCAGGTAGGCGAGACTCAGCAGGTGGCTGCCGAACCGGCTGGCCGTGCGTGTCGCCCAGTCCGGATACTTCCGGTGCCGGTAGGCTTCGCGAATGTCGCGTAGCGAGAGGCGCCGGCTGCCCCAGACGGCCGACAGGCGCGCCTGGTTCAGATAGGGCAGCAGCGCCGCCAGTTCTTCGCCCCGATACGCACCCGCTGATTCGAACAGCGCGACGAAGTCGTACTCGTGCGCGTCGACCGACAGACGCAGCCACCACTCGGCCTCGGTCAGCGTCGGGTACGACTCGACGGCAAACGGCAGGCGCGCGAGCAGTTCATCGGGCAGCGGCGCCGCGCCGCCAACGAATACGGTCAGCCCGGGATAGCGCGGCAGCGTCGTCCGCGCGATCTCGAGCAGGCTCTGCGCCACCGACGTCTCGTTGCGCGCGCCGTAGAGCAGCACGGCGACCCGTGGGCGCGACGGTGGGGCCAGCTTGGCCTCGATGAACGGCTGCAGCACTTTGGCCGCGTCGTGACGGCCGGTCTCGCCGTCCTCGAAGCGATCGATCCGGATCATGCGTGGATCCTCGAAACTCTGCACCTGGCCGAGCGGCACCAGCGGCCGCAACTCGTCGGCGTGACCGGGGTCGTTCAGGATGCAGTGCGTGACGAAACACGGCGCCGGCAGCGGGTGCGCGCCGCGATGCGTCAGGAAATAGAGTGCGCGCCGCACGAGCGTGGCGGCGTCCTGGTGCGTGATCTCCATGTCCGACTGCAGGTTGGTCACCAGCAGTTTCGTGGCCGTGAGATTGCCGGCGATGCGCGCGGGCAGCCCTTCGGTCAGGTAGGACGGAAACAGGCTCGAGTGCTGCGTGCCCGGCGCGTAGACGATCAGATCCGCGCGATCGATACGCGACGCGAGACGCTCGTTGAGGCGCAGCGGCACCGATCGCCGGCGCAGGTGCGCGCACGCCGCATCCCGGCCGCGCGCGGCCAGCTCCTCGCACTCGCCGGGCGTCAAGGGCCGCTCAATCAGGAAGATGTCGTGGATGGACGTCCGCACCGGGGCGCCAACGATGGACGCCTCGGTGCCGCGAACGGTGCCGTCCTCTTCGACCGCGACGAGGCACGCATTGACGCCATCGGTGACGTTGTCGATGAGGCCGGCCGGGAGTCCCAGCAGGCTGCAGTAGTCGTCGACGGCCAGGTTGAATCGGCGGCCCGCCAGCAGGTAGGCGCCGGCAAACACGAGGTTGCCGATCGCACAGTCTGCGAAATCGAAGGGCTGGCCGGGAGACGCGCAGGCGTCGAGGAACGTGTGCAGGCGATCGCCGACCGCCACGCGCGCCTGGAGCGGCAGATGGCGTTGGGGCCAGTTCAGCGTGCGGCCGTCGGCGAGACGACGGAGGGCGTCGATCGCGGCGTCCGGGGCCATGTCGGCCGCCAGCCGGGTGTCGAGAAGGGCCACCAGTTCCGGGCTCGCCGTGCCCTTGGCCGAGGCGACGAGCGAGGCGTTCTTGCGGAAGTCCGACGGGCCGAGGCTGTCGCCCAGGAACCGCCGGACCTCACCCGTCGACGCGCCGTCGTCGTAGCCGTTGATGGCCAGGGTGACGTCGACGCCTGGGTCGGCCAGCAGACGCGCCGACAGGACGGAGGCCCCGCGCCCACCGGTAAAGACCACCACTCGCATCATTGCGGGAGATTATTGGTTGGGAAAAATCGACGATCAAGTATTTTTCTTGGTATAAATCTTTCGATATACAACCACAATCGCTGTGGCAGCCGAGGGTGTGCGCATGATGAGTCCGGGGAGAACGCGGCGTGGACGGCCGCTCAAATTCAATCGTCCGTCGCGCGCGGTGACGCTGACGCTGCCTGAAGACGTCATTGGCGCACTGGGCCGGTCCGACTCGGATTTGAGCCGCGCCGTGGTGCGTCTGGCGTTGCCGCTGGCTGGTCAGCCGAAATCGCCGCCGGCCGAAACCTCGAGGTTCGGCAACGGGGCGGTCATTGTGGTGCCGCCGCATCGTGCGCTGGCCGACATCAATGGCGTGGAGCTCGTTCCGCTGGCCGATGGCCGCGCACTCATCGCGCTCGACGACGACATGACGGCGGCGGACTTCGAACTGGCCATCAGGGACGCGATCGATGCGCCTGACGTCGAGGATGCCGCACGCGAAGTGCTGGCGGGCATCGCCGACATTCTGCGGCGCGCGCGCGCGTCGGGCCGGGTGACGACGCGCCGCATCATGGTCGTACCGGCCGAGTCGTAGGGATTGCCACCGTAGGGGGCGACGCACCACCGTAGGGGCCGACCCCCGTGTCGGCCCGGGTGCGAATCAGCGCACGGGATCGGGCAGCGATGATTCGTGGGTCGACGCGTCGTGTTTGACCTTGTACGCGCGCCGGAGGAACTTCACGTACGGCACGACCTGTTTCATCGCGCCCACGTTGACCTGGCAGGGGCTCAGGCAGGTGGAGCAGGTGTCGCGCTTCAGTATCTCGCGCCCCTCGAGCTGTTCCTTGCCGAAATACAGCTCGCCGGCGGGCGTCTCGAGGACGTTGCCCAGCTTCGCCGAGTTCTCGCAGTAGAAGAGGTCGCCGTTCGGGTTGAGCAGCAGGCCCTGGCGCTGGAACGGGCAAGGCATGGTGCGCTGATACCCGTTGGTGATCATGTCCGCATAGTGCAGGTACATGAACGCCTGGCCGCTCAGGATCGATTCTTCAGCCACCCGATCGAGGAAGAACTGCCGCATGAAGTTTTCTTCACGCGTCTTGAATCCGATGCTCTCCTGCAGGTGGCTGTTGTGGAGCATGTTGTCGGTGAACCGGAGCATGTTGAACACGATGTCCAGGTTCTTCGACTTGGCCCACGCGTGGATGTTCTTCGCGTCGTCCAGATTGGTGGCGAAGATCGTCGACGCGACGCCGAACTGAAAGTGCGGCGAGCGGGCGGCCAGTTCCTGCATGGCCGCAATCGTCTGCGAGGCCTTGTCGAAGCCGCGCTTCACGTTGCGCACCGTGTCGTGCATGTCGCCGACGCCGTCGATCGACACGCGGATGCTGATGAGCAGGTTGTTCCGGCCGCAGAAGTCCACGATGCGGGTGAGCATCGGGATGGCGCGCTGAGGTGTCAGGCCGGTGGTGTTGATGCCGACCTTGCGCATGCGGGGCAGGCGCCGGTGGAACATTTCGACCAGCTCAGGCAGGTCGTTGCGCGTCGTCGGCTCGCCGCCCGAGATGTTGAGGTTCTCGACGTCGCTCCAGAAGTCCGAGTCCATCACGCGGTCGACCTGCTCGACCGTCAGGTCTTCCTTGCGGTTTCCCCACTTCCAGTTGTTGCACATCTCGCAACGCGCGTCGCAGACCCACGTGCAGTTGAAGATGAAGACCGTCGGTTTGATCGGGCGGACCTGTGAGACGGCGGTCTGGACGAGGTCGCGGGGGACACCGGCCACGGACTTGGCCAGGTAGCGAAGGCGGAACGTTTGTGTCGACATCAGGCGACTGCCTCCCATGATAGCAGCCCGTGGTGAAAGTGCCGCGGCATTCGCGCGGCGCTGCTGGCCGACAGGACGCCGCAGAAGCGGGGTGTCGCTCGAATCGGCGGCCGGGCCCTATCGAGCGATCGCGAATGCGCCGAAAAGCCGTTGAGCGGCCATGGTGGATCGGCTACAGTAGCGTTCCAGTACCATCGCCCTCCCTTGTTATCGCCGTGCGCTCTCGGAGAACCGCTCGTATGGATCGAAAGAAACTGGCCCTGTTCGGCGCCATGTGTGTCTCGGCCACGCTCGTGGCCTGCAGTAACACGTCACAGAGTCCGACGTCACCGGCCCCCATCGCCGATGCGGGCCCCAGTGGCGAGACGCTGAAAATTGCCGCGCCTGCCGCGGTATCGCCGATCAACGGCGCACAGCCCGACACCGGGTTGTCGCTCGTCTTCAACAACGTCAATGGCACGTACGCCACGTTCCCGGTGACTTACCGGTACGAAATCCGGACGCCCGGTGGCGCGCTGGCGGCCAGCGGCACGCAGGCGGCCTCGGGCGGTGCGGCGACCAGCATTACGGTCAATGCCACGCTCGATTTCGACGCCGAGTACAACTGGCGCGTGCGGGCGGAGTACGACGGGAAAGTCGGGCCCTGGTCGGCCGACGCGCGGTTCAAGGCGCCGGCGGGCGGCTACATCCGCGGCAACGAGATCTTCGACCCGCTGTCGAATGGCATCGCCGCTGGTACCGTCATCGGCGCGCACACGTTCGTCCCGGGCGTCGGCCTGCGCCTCGACACGCAGGCGTCGTACGTCGCCTACGAGCTGCCGCAGAACCTCCAGGAGGGCGAGTACTCGTTCATGGCCACCAACGTCGACGAGGGGAACCCCGGCGACAAGTCGAAGGTGATGTCGATGGGCGAAGGGCACGTGGACGTCACGGACAACGACTACCGCCAGACGCTCGAAGTGCGCGGGCGCGACTACGCGACCTCGCCCGGCATGATCTCGTACCGCATCATCACCGGTGATTCGCGCGAGGAAATGCACCGCATCCGGGACGCCACTCGCGTGGCCTACACGTGGAACCGGACGGACTGGTACTTCTTCAAGATGTGGTGGCGCACGGGCACGGCGGGCTACGAAGTCCGGCATCACTCGCCGACCGGCCCTGTCATCGCGTCGGCGACGCTGGCCACCTCGGGACATCCGTACCGGCCCGTGCCGCACGTGGTCTTCATCGGTGCGCCGAACACGCGTGCCGGGCTCGTCAACGCCACGCATGGCGGCATGACGGTCAAGAACCTGTGGGTGTCCAGTTCGCCCCGGCCGAAGTTCCCCGGCGAATAGCCGGGTCGTAGACCGGCCAGACAGTCTCGTCGTTCGTCATAACGCCGTTCGCGCCCTCCCCAGGCGCGGACGGCGTTCGTGTTTTGCGCGGCCTCGCTCGCTCGACGCGGGTGAGATCGCGATTGGCAATTCCCATCTGTACGGCCCCACATGCAAGCCGCTTCGGAGGTTCCGAGTGAATAGAAGTCCTGTCCGCGCCGCGGTCTTTCTCGTGTCGTCGCTGGTTGCTGCCGCGTGTGGTGACGGGCGTCCGGCGCCTGTCTCGCCGAGTGCAGTGTCCCAGGACGCCGCAGCGGCTCAACTGAAGGTGGCTCCACCGGTGCCGCTCGCGCCCGCCGATGGCGCTGTCGTCGATGACGACGACCCGGAACTGACGATTCAGAACGCGAGTCCCTTGCACGTCGACGACCTGCCGCTGTCGTACGTCTTCGAAGTCCACGACGAGGCGGGAAACCTGGTCTACCGCTCAGGCGCCGTGCCCGCTGGCCCCGATGGCCGGACGACGCACGAAGTTGGTAAGGGGCTGGCTTTCGACGCGGGGTTCACGTGGCACGCGTACGCCGTCTATCAAGGGGCTGCCGGCCCTGCATCGACCGCCGCCGGATTCCGCACGTTCAACCGCTATGGCGCGTCCTGTGCGCACCTCGGCAGCGAGTTCGCGATCGTGGAATGCCGGCGCGCGCAGTATGGCTTCATGTCCGCCGCGGATCGGGTCGAGATGCTCCGGCGGATCGCGTACGACCTCAACCGGGCGTCAGCGGAGCACGCGCCCTACGGCATTCTCGTGAAACACACCGGCAGCAACTGCCACGGCTACTCGTGCGACATCATCTGCTCGAATGCGGGGCTGCACCGGCAGTGGGACGTGCTGCTCGACGAGGACCGCGCGCAGATTCCGCTGTGGAACCGCCTTGGCGCGGTCGCGGTCCGGCCCTGCGAAGCGCTGCCCTGAACGGCGAAGGGCCCGCCGACGCGTGGTCAGCGGGCCCTTCGGAAGGTCTTGCGTCTGCCCGGTCTCAGAACTTCAGCCGCAGGCCTGCGCCAATCTGAAAGCCGCCGACCGAGAGCTCGGTATCGCCGACGATCTTGCCCTTGGCGCCCGAGTAACGCGCGAAGCCGCCCACGCCCACCATGTCGGTAATCATGTAGCGAACGTCCGCGCCGATCTGGACGCCGACCAACGACTTGCTCTTGCCCTCGATGGTGGTGCTCACCGCCGGCGTTCCGCCGGTTTCCGTCACGTTGATGCCCGTCAGGACGTCGTGGCTCACCATGGCAATGGCCGGTCCGGCCAGCAGCAGGACGTCGAGCTTCTCACCGGCGGGGATGAACCACGCCGCGTGGATGCCGAGCCAGCGTTCGGAATGCTCGAGGTCGGCAATCGAGCCCGACACCGCGCGCGGCTGGTCGAAGAAAATCGGATTGGGAATCGACGCCGTCAGGTCGCCGTTGCTCTTCGACGAGGTAGCGGAGAAGCTGACGGCCACGCCGAAGTTCCCCGTAATCGGCCTGCCGGCCGAGATGTCGAAGAGCCCGCCGCCCTTGACGTCGCGCGCGAGCGTGACGCTGGCCGGCTCACCGTAGACATCGGGCGACAGCGTCACCGTGGACGTCGATGACCCTGCCTGTGCGCCGCCACTCACGTTGACGAAGAGGCGATCGTCCCAGGTCTGGGCCGCCGCACTGACCGCGGACGCCAGCAGGGCGCCGCACACCATGACCGCAATACGTGTGTTCATTCGCAGTAGATCCTCGTAGCCAAGTAGGAAAAGGCAGGGCAGGGTAGGCTGGCCGGCCGCCGATCATGATACACGCGACAGTTGCATCGCGACCCGCGGAAAATCATCGAACCTCCGCGGCGTGTTGGGCGAACGACACGACCGTCGCGGGTACCCGCGACGGCCGTGTGAAGAGAACATGAGGCGCAACCGTTCAGGGCACCTGGCAGAGATCGACGCGGATGGTCGGCAGCGGGCCGCTCCACCCAGGGGTCTGCGCGTTGTCGATGTCGCCGAGCACGTCCCACTGGCGCTGGCCGCTGCCGTTGCCGGAACAGATGATGTCGCACGAGAAGCCGCCGCAGTTGTGGCCGCTCGTCTTGCGCAGGATGCCGAACGGTCCGCCACTGATGCCATTCGAGTTGAGCGACCGCGCCACGGCCCGCATGAACTCGAGCATCTGCGCGTCAGACATGCGGCCGTACTTCGCGCGCTCGCACTCGACGATCTGCAACGGCGACCCCGACACGCAGGCACCTCCGCCACCGCCTGGCGGCGGCGTGGGCGTGGGTGGCGGCGCCTGGATGACCGGCGTTCGATACGACTCGGTTCGCGTCCAGTCGCCGATGTTGCCTTCCTCGTCCGAGATGCGCACGCGCCAGTAGACGAGCGTGTCCGGGCTGAGGCCGGCTGACGCCGGCACGGTCAGGCTCGTTTCGCCGGCGCCCTGCGGGATGGCGTGATTGCCGACCAGGCCGGTGAACGCCGGGCTGGTCGAGGCCTGGAACTGATAGAAGAGCGCGCCGTGCGGCCCGGTGGACACGCCATTCCGCACCCGCAGTTGGGGGCTGTTGGTGGTGACCCGGACGCCGCCGATGGGCGACAGCGGCTCGGCCACGCCAATGACGACCGGCTGGAGCACCGCGAAGGGGATCGGCGCAGACCACTCGCTGGCGTTGGCGCCGTCGTCGGCCTTCACGCGCCAGTGATAGACGCGACCCGACTGCAGCTTCGACGGCAGCAGCACCCGGTTGACGCCGTCGGCCGCCGGCTGAATACCGCTCTGCGAGAACACCGGTGTGTTGAACTCCGCATCGGCCGCAATCTGGAACGTCAGCGTGAAGGGGCGCGGACTGGTGGTTTCGGCGTTGCCGAACACCATCGTCAGGGGTTGTTCGCTGTCGCGATACTGCCGGCCGGAGGCCGGTTCGACCGGCGCGGGTGACGAAATGCTCACCCCTTCGATGGGGCCGGCGAGCGATGGGCTCAAAGGCGTGGCGCTCTTGTCGCGCTCGCACCCGGTGGAGAGGACCAGGACGCCGAGCAGCAGCGCGGGGACACGCCGGACGAAAACGGGAATGGACATGGGGCCGAACACTCCTTGCGTGCAGGGAGACCTGCACGAATCTTCATATCGACCGATAGGCCTCCCGTCTTTAGGCCTGACGTGGGCGAATATCGGCCTTCCCGGTTCGGGTAGGATGGAACGGATTCCCCTGGAGGTACGGACCATGCGGCGGTATTCATTTCTGATGTCACTGGGCGTTCTGCTCGCCGGAAGCCTGGCGGTTTCTTCGGCACAGCACGCGGCCACGATCACGCTTCGTTCCGGGACGCAGGTCGCCGGCGACCTGATCGACCTGGGTGGCGTCGGCTTCACCATCAGCGTCAACGGTCAGGAACGGCAGATCCCGGCCGGTGACGTGCAGGCGATTGATTTCGGCGGTGGCGACCTGGCCGTCCCGGACGCGGCGACGACGCTGCCGGGCGGCTCGAGCCTGGTCGTGCTGCGTAACGGCGACACGCTCCAGGGCGAGTTCTACGACATCTCCGGCACGCAGCCGCTGCGGCTCACGTTCCGGACCGCAACCGGGGAGCGCGTGTTCAACGCGCAGGACGTGCGGCGCATCTACATGACGCGCGTCCAGGCCGAGGTGGCGACGCCGTCCACGCCGTCTACGCCGGGCCGCGGCGGACGCATGGGTGGCGGCGCCGCGCGCACGTTCCAGGTGCCGGCGCGGGGCGGCTGGGTGGCGACCGGCATCACGGTCAAGCAGGGGCAGGTCATCAGGATCGAGGCGAGTGGTGAGGTCCGCATCAATGCCAACGACGCGGCGATTCCGACCGGCAACCATCGGAATCTCTTCGATCGGCAGGCGCCGATGCCCGACGTGCTTCAGGGCGCGCTCATCGGACGCATCGTGCAGGGACGTGGAGCCGGCACGCACTTCGGCATTGGCGACAGGCTGACCGGGCCGATGCCGGCCAGCGGCCAGCTCTTCCTGGCCGTCAACGACGGACAGCGCAACGACAACAGCGGCGAGTACACCGTCGTCATCGTCGCGCAGTAGGAATCGTCGCTTCGCGGGCGCGAGGAGCGGGTTCCTCGCGCCCGTGATCTTTCCACGACGGGCCGGCGCCGGGTTTTCCCGTGCCGGCGTCCGCGCTAGAATGGCGCGGTTCCGCACGCTCTCCAGAACATGCCCGCGCATCGCCCTCTCAACATCCTGCACGTCTGCGACCATCTGGGCTGGCACGGCTCCAGGATGCACGGCGTCAAGCGGCTGTTCGCCTGGATGCTGCCGCGATTCTCGCCCGAGCAGTTCCGTGTCTCGCTCGTGAGCCTGCGCGGGCGCGACCTGTCGGAAGACACCCTCGACGCGCTCGGCGTCGACGTCACGTATCTCGGCCGCGGCCGCTTCGATCCCGCGACGTTGCTCGACCTGCTGCGCATCGTCGATCGGCGCGCCATCGACGTACTCCACCTGCACGGCTACGGCGCGACGACGTTCGGGCGGATGGTCGCCGCCTGGCGGCGGCTGCCCGTGGTGCTGCACGAACACGCGAATCTCGGGACGACGCCCTGGTTCCAGCAGGTCGCCGATCGCGTGCTCGAACCGTTCACGGACGTCGCGCTGGCGGTGTCGGAAAGTACGGCGACGTTCGTCACCGGCGCACGGCGTGTGCGTCCGGACCGGGTGCGCGTGGTCTATCTCGGTGCGCCGATCGAAGAGTTCGGTGCCGCGCCGTCTCCGGAGGCCGTTGCCGCCACTCGTCACGCCTGGGGAGCGACGCGCGACGATGTAGTCATCGGGTCGGTCACGCGTTTGCACGATTCAAAGGGCAACGAGTATCTGGTCGACGCCGCGAAGCTCGTGCTCGACCAGCGGCCCGCGGCGCGGTTCCTGGTGTTCGGCGAAGGTCCGCTGCGCGAGTCGCTCGAGGCCCGCACGCGCGCGCACGGTATCGCCTCGCGTTTCACGTTTGGCGGATTCGTCAAGGACGTGGCCACGACGCTGCACGGCTTCGATATTTCGGCGTTCCCGTCGCTCTGGGAGGGAACGCCGCTCACCGTGTTCGAGGCCATGGCCGCGCGTCGCGCCATTGTCGCCACCGACGCCGACGGCCTCGCCGAGGTCCTGCACAACGGACAGAACGCGCTGATCGTGCCGAAACGTGACGCGGCCGCGCTGGCCGCCGCCATCGTGCGTCTGATCGACGCACCCGACGAACGTGCGCGCCTGGCCGCCGGCGCGGGCGCGTCAGCCGCGGACTTCGACATTGCCGCGTTCGTGCGCAAGATGGAACGCCTCTACGACGTGCTCGCGCGCGAGTCACGCGCGCGCCGCCGCAACGTGGCGGGCCTGCCGGAACTCGCATTCCTCACGCCGAGGGCCGGCGCGTGACCACGGACGTGGTCTCGCTGTCGCGCCGGCAGATCGGCTGGATCGCGTCGCTCGTGATTGCGGCGATCTACGGCGGCCTGGCGTCGACCGTCGATTTCAAGACCACGTCCGGCGGCATCTTCAGTGACGAGGCCACGTACTACCTGATGGCCTACAGCCTCGCGTTCGATGGCGATCTCGAGTACCGGCAGGAAGACATCGCGCGCGGCTATCGTGAATTCGAATCCGGTCCGTCGGGGATCTTCCTCAAGCGCGGCACCGACGTGACCGGCGTCCGGCTCACGACGCGACCGCCGTTCGTGGAATTTCCCGGCGTCCCGGACCCCGATACGTCGCGGCTGTACTACGGCAAGTCCTATGTCTACCCGCTGGCGGCCGCGCCGTTCGTGAGACTGGCCGGCACCAACGGATTTCTCATGCTGAACGCGTTGCTGCTCTGGGCCGCGTTCTTTGCCGTGTACCTGTTCACGAGCGCGAGGTCCGGCGCCATCGTCGGTGTGTTGTGGGCGGGCGCGTTCGTCTTCGCGTCGGTCGTCCCGGTCTATGTCGTGTGGACCACGCCCGAGTTGTTCAACTGGGCCGTCGGGACGCTCGCGTATTTTCTCTGGCTCTACAAACTCGTCAGCCCGAGTGCGTCCGGCCGCGCGACGGCGTGGCTGCGCAGTCCCTGGACCGACGTCGCCGCCGCCGCGCTCATCGGGGTGGCGACCTTCTCGAAGGTCACCAACGTCCTGCTGCTCGTGCCCATGGCCGGCTGGTTCCTCTGGACGCGCGAGTGGCGGCGCGCGGCTTTCGTGATGCTCGTGACGGGTGTCGTGGGAGCCGCGGCCTTCGGGGCCAACGTGGCGTCGAGCGGTGAGTGGAATTATCAGGGTGGCGAGCGCGCCACGTGTTACGGCCGGTATCCGTTTCAACAGCCCGACTTCAGCCTCGAGGTGTGCGACGACCGCGGGCGTAACGAGGCGCTCGGCAACGTCATCTTCGACCCTGAGGTCTTCTGGTCGAACCTGCGCGCCAATCTCGTGTACTTCGTGGTGGGCCGCAATTCCGGGCTGCTGCCGTACTTCTTCCCGACGCTGTTTGCCGCCGGCGCAATGGCCATTCTGCGGCGCCGCACGGCCAGCTGGCAGTGGTTCGTGCTCGGCGGCGTCGTGCTGCAGATTCTCGTCTTCGTCGTCACGGTGCCCTACACCTATGCCGGCGGTGGCGGGTCGGTGGGCAATCGCTACTTCATGGGCGTGTACGGCATCTGCGGATTCCTGCTGCCGATGGTGGCCTCGTGGCGCTGGCTGGCCGTGCCCTGGCTGGTTGGCGCGCTCTTCGTCACGAAGCTGGTGTTGACGCCGTTTCAGACGTCGATCCGTCCTGGCGATCACTCGACGGTCGGGCTCTTTCGCTGGCTGCCGGTCGAGTTGACCAACGTCAACGATCTGCCCATCAACACCGATCGGTCACGCGTGCTCATCTGGTATGGCAATACGGGCGCAGGGGATCCTGGCTTCCAGATCTACTACCTCGATGGCAACTCGTACCTGCAGGAAGCCGATGGCCGGAGTTTCTGGATTCGCGGCGAATCGAGCGCACAGATCCTCGTCAAGACGGACCGGCCGTACTCGCAGTTGCGTCTGACGTTCACCGCCGGCCCGATGGCAACGACGGCAGGCGTGCGCGTGAACGGCCGTGAGACGACCGTCAATTTGTCACCCGGAGGCTCGTCGACGGTTCAGCTGCCGCTCGGGCCCGGATTCCCGTACAAGCACGAGCGCGCGATCCCCGCGTACGTGTGGGTGGTCGAGCTCTCGAGCAGCACGGGCTTCGTGCCGGCCGTGACTGACGGCAGCGTCGACCGCCGCTTTCTCGGTGTGCGGGTGCTGCCGATCATCCCGAGGTAACGTCCGGTGCTGCGGTCGATTGCGGGACGCTGGACGGCATCGGGGTCACCGCTGTGGGCCGTGCTCATCGGCTTCGTGCTCGTTGCCTGGATGACGCAGCCGACCATGACGCGGCTGACCTCGGTTGGCCGGCTCGACACCAACGACGGCCGCTACGCCATCTGGAACGTTGCCTGGATCGGACACGCGCTCACGACCGATCCCGCATCGATCCTCGACGCGAACATCTACTGGCCGCACACCGGCACGCTGGCCTACTCCGAGATGAATCTCGTGGCCGGCGTATTCGGCCTGCCGTGGTACGCCATCACAGGGAGTCCGCTGGCGGCGCTGAACGGCTCGGTCTTCATCGCACTCGTGCTGGCCTTCGTACTGATGTGGCTGCTCGTGCGGCGACTGACCAGATCGCCGGCCGCCGCGTATGTGTCGGCGGTCGCGTTCACGTTCTCGCCCTTCGTCAGCGCGCGCACACCGCACATCCAGTTGTTGATGGTGTTCGTCTATCCGCTGATCTTTCTCGCGTTCCACCGGCTGCAGGAGCGGCCGACTGTTGGCCGGGGCGTCGAACTGGGCGCGACCCTGGCCATTGGCGCGCTCGCGTGCGGCTACTACGGCATCTACGGCGGATGCGCGCTTGGCCTGGCCGCACTCATCCTCGCGCGCCGCGTCCGTGCGTACTGGATCGCGCTGGGCACGGCGGTCGTCTCGGCGGGCGTCTTCATTGCGCCGGTGTTCTATGCGTTTACCGTGGCTCGCGACGCGTCCGGTTCGACGGCGCTCGAGCGGGGTGAGGAGGCGGCGCGCTGGTCGGCAAACATCTCGGCGTGGCTCGCGTCGAGTGCGGCAGCGCACGCCTGGTGGCTTCCCGCGTTGCAGGCGTGGTCGCCGTGGACGGAAGTCCTGTTTCCGGGCGCGATCACGATCGCCCTGGCCGTCTGTGCGCTGGTGACGCTTCGACGCGCGCCGTACGACGCGCGCGTGCTGGTGACGTATCTCGCGGTCGCGATCGCCGCATGCTGGGCGTCGTTTGGACCCGACGCGGGACTCTATCGCCTCATCGAAGCCACCGTACCTGGCGTGGGCCTGCTGCGGGCGCCGTCACGATTCGGCAGTACCGTCATCTTCGCGCTCGCGGTGGTGGCCGGCTTCGGTGCGACGTACCTGGCAACAGGGAGACGATGGCTCGCGCCCGTGCTGGCGCTGGCGCTGCTGGCCGAGCTCGGCGTGCGAACCCCGGAGTGGGGATGGCCATCGTGGCCGTTGCGTGAGGTGCCGCCGCTGTCGCCCGCATACGCGCGACTGGCCGCCATGCCGCGCGCGCCGATGGTGGAGTATCCGTTTCCATACGTGCGATCGGACTACCACAATCACGGCCGCGCGATGTTCTGGTCGACCTATCACTGGCAGCCGATGGTCAACGGCTACAGCGACGTCGTGCCGCCGGACTTCGATGCGATCGCGCGCCCCATCAACGGGTTTCCCGACGAGCCGTCGTTCGACATCATGCGTGAGCGCGGTGTGCGGTACGTGCTCTGGCACATCGACACGTACAACGCCTCGTCGCGCGCCGTACTCGAGACGCGACTCGCCGCATACGCGCCGTTCCTGCGGCCGCTGGTCCGGACGCCGGAGGACTGGCTGTTCGAGATCGTCGACTATCCGTCCGCGTCGACAGTGGACCGGCCGGCGGGCGACGCAGCCGCCGCGCCCTGATTGCGCCGGAGCACGTAGGCCGCCGCGCCCGACAACGAGAACGCCATGACGAGGACGGCGCCGATGAACGACAAGGCGAGCGCCGATTCGGCGGGCAGCCCGATACGCGCGAAATAGAGCGTGAACGCCGCTTCGCGGATGCCGAAGCCGTTCACCGACAGCGGGACCATCTGCACGATGAACGAGAGCGGCACGAGCACCGCCAGTTGCGGCAGCGTGATGGGGATCGACAGGCCACGCGCGACGGCGGCATAAAAGACGACGAGTGCGGCCTGCACGAAAATGCCGCCCGCGAAACAGAGCAGGAGCGCGCCGGGCATGTCGCGGAACCGGCCGAGCGCGGTCGTGAGCCGGGCGAGCCGCTCGCGCACCCACTCCTGGTGCAGCGCCTCGAGCGGACGCAGCACGCGGCCGACGAATGCCGGTGCGAGCAGGAGTGGTGTCGACACGACGATCGCGACAAGGAAGACCAGCCACAGGACGCCGGGGCCGCCGACGAGCGATGTGGCCGCGTTGTCGGTCGCGAGCGACGCGCCGACGGCGGCGACGAGGATCAGGCTCAGGAGTCCCAGGCTGCGGTCGAGGAGCACGACCGTTGTCGCGAGCGTCTTCGACCCCGCCGCGCGCGCGGTGTCGCCGATGCGGACGACGTCGCCACCGATGTTCGACGGCAGGAAGTTGTTGAAGAACGTCGCGACGAGGATCGACGAAAACAGGCGCCGCAGGCGCACGTTCACGTGCTGGGCGTCGAGCAGCACACGCCAGCGCCACGCGCTGACCACACACATCACGAAGTACAGGCCGACAGCGGCCGAGAGCCACAGCGGCGACGCCGTGCGCGCCGTCTGCCACACCTGCGCGAGATCCACGCGCGACAGCAGGAGCCACAGCAGGCCCGCACTGATCACCACCTTGATGACGAGGAGGATCAAACGTCTGGATGACGACGACGCGGTGGGAGGAACGGTCGCGCTCACGAGGACTCTGGCGGTGCCGGTACGAACCGGGCGGCGTAGTGTAGCATGTACCGTCCCGTGACACGGCCGGCGTCCGGGGCCGCCGCGCATGCACATTCTGATGATCGCGCCGGAGCCGTTCTTCGAGCCCCGGGGCACCCCGTTCTCCGAGTTCCATCGCATCCGCGCCCTGACGACGCTCGGGCACACCGTCGATCTCGTGACGTATCCGTTCGGGAGCGACGTGTCGATGCCGGGACTCCGCATCTTCCGCGCCCTGCGTCCGCCGGGCATCCGCCACGTCGGGATCGGCCCCTCGTGGGCCAAGGTGCCGTTGAACATCCTGCTGACCGTCACGGCCATCCGTCGTGCGCTGTCCGGGCGATACGACGCCGTGCACTCGCACGAGGAAGGCGGCGGCATTGGCGTCGTGCTCGCGTGGCTGCTCGGTGTGCCGCACCTCTACGACATGCACTCGAGCCTGCCGCAGCAGGTGTCGAACTTCGGCTACAAGGGCATGCCCGGCCTGGCCACGATGCTCGGCTGGCTCGAACGCCTGATGATTGGCGGGTCGAAGGTCGTGATCGTGATCTGTCCGGATCTCGCCGACACGGCGCGCCGCGTGCGCGCGGACGTGCCGACGGTGTTGATCGAGAACGCGCCGGGTTCGGGTGACGCGCCAACGGCCGGTTCGGGCCAGGCGATCCGCGCGTCACTGGGGCTGGCGCCCGAGACGCCGGTGGCGCTCTACACGGGGACCTTCGAGCACTATCAAGGACTCGATCTGCTGTATGCCGCGATGGCGATCGTTCACGCGCGAGTGCCGGATGCGCGGCTCGTGGTCGTGGGTGGTACGCCGCCGCAGGTGGAGAAGGCGCGTCAGCAGGTGACGTCGCTCGGGCTTGCCGACGCTGTGATCTTCACCGGCCAGCGTCCCGCCGCGGAGATTCCGGCGTACCTCGACGCGGCCACGCTGCTCGTGTCGCCGCGCTCGACCGGTACGAATACACCATTGAAGATCTACCAATACCTGCGATCGGGACGGGCCATCGTCGCAACGAACCTGCGCACGCACACGCAGGTGCTCTCGGACGAAACCGCCGTGCTGGCGGCGCCCACGGCCGAGGCAATGGCCGACGCCATGCTGCGTGTGTTTGCCGATCCTGATCTGGCGCGCACGACCGGCGAACGCGCCGCGCACCTGGCGGCCACCGAGTACAGCGAAGACGCCTACATGGCCAAGACACGTCGTGCGTGCGATCTGCTGTTCTCGGATGCCGCGCGACGTACCGCCGAGGAAGCGGCTCGATGACGACGCCGGTCGAACCGTCGCGCGAGGGACGCGAACACTACAGCTACACGCACTACGCGGACGTGTCGGTAGCCGAGGGCTTCGATGCGCTCCGGTTCAGCGGCGACGTGGGGCGCTTCCTCCTCGAGGAGCAGGCGGCGCTGCTCGCTGATGCGCTCGCGCCGCTGCCGGGCCGGCGCGTCGTCGACGTCGGCACGGGCACGGGACGCGCGGCCATCGGCCTGGCGCGTCTGGGCGCGCAGGTCGTCGGTTTCGACGCGTCCAGCGAGATGCTCGGCGTCGCGCGCCGGCGCGCGTTGGATGCCGGCGTGTCCGTCGCGTTTGCCGTGGGCGATGCGCACGCGCTCCCGCTGCCGGATCGCGATGCCGATGCCGTCGTCTGCCTGCGCGTGCTGATGCACGCCATCGACTGGCAGAAGTGTCTCGCTGAACTCTGCCGCGTATCGCGGTCGCGTGTCGTCTTCGACTATCCGTCATCGTCGAGCGCCGCGGCCATCGAAAGTGCGGTGCGCCGCGCCCGTCTTCGCCGCGGGCACAAGGTGGAGGCGTACACGGTCTTCTCCGACCGGCAGATCACCGATGCCCTGGCGAGCCATGGCTTCCGCGTGGTGTCGCGGCGCAAACAGTTCGTCCTCCCGATCGCGCTGCACAAGAAAGTCGGCCTGTTCGGACTGACGCGCCGCGTCGAGTCGGCGCTCGCGGCTGTTGGCGTGCTCGGCGCCTTCGGCTCGCCGGTGACCGTGGTGGCCGAGCGATGAACGTGCTCGTCACCGGTGTCACCGGGTTCACCGGCGGACACCTCGCGCGGTATCTGCTGTCGGCCGGTGATGCGGTCCGCGTGCTCGCGCGCGATCCGGCGCGCGTGCCTGCCGATCTCCGCGCCCGTGTCGAGATCGTCACGGGCGACCTGACGAACGCTGGCGATCTGCAGCGCGCGGTGGCTGGCTGCGAGGTCGTCTACAACATCGCGGCGCTCTATCGCGAGGCCGGGCTCCCGGCATCGACGTATCGCGCCGTGAATGCCGAAGCCGTGGTCGCGTTGATCGACGCCGCGGCGGCTGCCGG
>CAZVHY010000062.1:0-17273 GCA_964627115.1 uncultured Solibacteraceae bacterium
TGCCGGCCAGGTGCACGTCCTGCCGCGCCGCGGCGACGTGCACCTGCTCGAGGACGTGTTCGATCTGTTCGGGCGATACCCGATCCATCCGCGCCATGCGCGCCGTCAGCACCTCGACTTCGTCTTCCGGGATGGATCGCAGCACGTTCGCGCAGGATGCGGGGTCGAGCGCCATGAGCAGCACGACGGCCCTGTCGATGCCTCGAAGTGTGATGGGTTCGGCCTGAACGACGGACATGGGGTATGGAAGCTCCGGTGTGGACGCGGTCATCCGCGCCGTTGGACTCAATATCGTCAGTCCGTCGTGCGGATGAATAGCCGGAAACGGGCCATCGGCATGCCCTCTTCAGCGCAGGATGTCAGCGGCGGAGTATGATGGCCGCGGTTATCACCGGTCCAGACATCCAGCATGAATATCCGCGTTCTGTGCGTGGAGGACGACGACGAGCTTCGGGCGCTGATACTCGGCGTCGCCGTCGACAGCGGCTACGACGCCGAGGCCGTGGCCAGTGCCGAGGCCGCGCTGGTTCGCGCCGGCGAGGCGCGGTTCGACGTCCTGGTCACCGACGTGCTGCTGCCGGCCATGTCGGGTATCGACCTGATTCCCCGCATCAGGCAGATCCTGCCCTCGCTGGCCGTCATCGTCACGTCCGGCCAGGCGACGGTCGACATGGCCGTGACGGCCATGAAGCGCGGCGCCCTCGACTTCCTGACGAAACCGTTCCTGCCGCAGAACCTGCGCGCACTGCTGCGCGTGGCGGCGTCACGCGCGGTCGTGCCCGAAGCCGGCCACGAGCGGACGCCGAAAATCCGTGGCGAGTCGGCCGCCATCCGTCAACTGCTCGACCAGACCGATCGCGTGGCGCCCTTCAACGCATCGGTCCTGGTCGTCGGCGAGACAGGGACCGGCAAGGAACTGGTCGCGAGACGCCTGCACCACCGCAGCCCGCGCGCGACGAAACAGTTCGTGGCGATCAACTGCGCCGCCGTGCCGGAACAACTGCTCGAAGACGAGCTGTTCGGCCATGTGCGGGGCGCGTTCACGGGCGCCCAGGACGCACGCGAAGGACGATTCGAACAGGCGCACCAGGGCACGCTGTTCCTCGACGAAATCGGCGAGATGGGCCTGTCGCTCCAGGCCAAGCTGCTTCGCGTCCTCCAGGAACGGCAGTTCGAGCGGCTCGGATCGAGCCGCACGCTGCAGGTGGACGTGCGCGTCATCGCGGCGACGAGCGCGGATCTCGATCAGCGCATCCGACTCGGATCGTTCCGCGCAGACCTCTATTACCGGCTGAACGTCATCAGGCTCGAGCTTCCGCCGCTGCGCGCGCGCCAGACCGACGTCGCGCTGCTGGGTCAGGCCTTTCTCGACGAGTTCTGCGAGCAGACGAGGCTCCCACGCAAGGTCCTCGCGCCCGACACGATCGCCGCGCTGTCGAGCTACGACTGGCCGGGGAACGTGAGACAGCTCCGCAACGCGATGGAACGTGCCGCGGCCATGACGGGCACCGAGACCGTTGTCGGCGCGGCCGACCTGCCCTGTGAAATCGTGCGTGGCCCGACCATGCCCGCCTCACGGCCGCCGATGCCGGCCGGCCCGCGTGCCGCAGCGGTCGATCTCGTGCCGCTCGACGCCGTGCTGAAGGACGTGGAACGGCGCCTGCTGCTCGACGCGCTCGAGAAGACGGGCGGCAACAAGCTGCAGGCCGCCAGACTTCTCGGCGTCAAGCGGACCACGTTCGCGGCACGGCTGCGTCGCGCGCAGCTGGCTGACGACTAGGCGCCTCGCGCGTCTTCTTCGACGGCGGCCGCGCCCGTGCCGGTTTCCACGGCGGCATGCACCGCAGCCGCGAAATCGCGGGCGGTGAAGGGTTTGCGCAGTATCGGCGCATCCGGCCGCGATCCACGCTGGCCTCCGAGCATGCTCGAGTCGTAGCCCGAAATGAACAGGGATGGCAGCCCCGGACGAAGCGTACCCAGGACATCGGCGAGCTCCCGCCCGTTCATCTGGGGCATGACGAGATCCGACACGAGCAGATCGATCGGTCCCTCGAACGTCTCGGCCAGTTCGATCGCCTGCGACGGCATCGCGGCGGCGAGCACCACGTATCCGTACTTCCTGAGGATCTCGCGGCCGAGTTCCAGGATGGCCGCCTCGTCCTCGACGATCAGGACGATGCGTCCATGGCCCGAAAGGTCGCCGGCCTCTGACGGCAGCACGTCGGGCAGGTCCACGAGCTCATCGGTCGTGGCCGGCAGCAGCACCCGGAACGTGGAACCGTGCCCGAGGGCGCTTTCGACCAGTACCGCGCCGCCGTTCTGCCTTGCGATCCCGAAGACGGTGGCAAGTCCGAGCCCGGTGCCTTCGCCCTGGTCCTTGGTGGTGAAGAACGGCTCGAAGATGCGCTCGCGCAGCTCCGACGGAATCCCACGGCCGTTGTCGGTCACCGAAAGCACGACGAATCGGCCGGCCTCGATCCACGCCGCATAGACCGGGTCGGTCGACGGCAACGTGACGTCCGTTGTTTCGATGGTCACCTGGCCGACGCCGCGAATCGCGTCCCGCGCGTTGACACAGAGATTCGCCAGGCACTGGCTGATCTGCATCGGATCGATCGTCACCGGCGGCAGGTCGTCGCCCGGCCGCCAGACCAGCGAAATCTGCTCACCGGCCAGGCGGCCCAGCAGCGGAATCATGGCGGCAACGGCTTGGTTCAGATCGAGTACGCGCGGCTCCACGGTCTGCTGCCGGGCGAACGCGAGCAGCTGCCGCGTCAGTTGCGCCGACTGCTGACCGGCGTGCGCGATCGCCTGCAGACCGACGGAGGCACGCGTCGGCAGCCCCGGAGACGAAAGGGCGAGTTCCGCGTGACCGAGGATGACGGTGAGCATGTTGTTGAAGTCGTGAGCAACCCCGCCGGCCAGGCGCCCGACCGCTTCGAGCTTCCACGCCTGCTGCAGCTGCGCTTCGAGCGCGGCGCGACGCTCGGCATCGCGACGATGTTCGGTCACGTCCACGAAGGTGATGAGCGCGCAGGTTTCGTCTCCGATGACGATGCGATCGAGCGACATCCGGCACGACCTCGGCTCGCCCACGGCGGCGACGAGCTCGATGGGCTGGTCGCGGAGCACGGGAGCGGCCGGCTGGAAGATCGATTCGACGAACGGTCGATCCACCGGACGCCAGAGACCCAGTTCACAGACGGTCTGGCCGGTCCAGGCGTCGCCGCCGCAGCCGGTCAGATTCTCGAATGCGGGGTTGGTCTCGAGGACGACGCGGTCGTCGAGCCGGAAGATGAGCAGGGCCACCGGCGAGGTGACGAACGCCTTGGAGAATTTCTCCTCGGACCACCGCAACCGCATGGCGGCCTGCCGGCTCTCGGACACATCGCGAAACACGCACACCGTCAACGCCCCACCGATCCCGGGCGCGTTGAGCCTGGCCTCGACGGGAAACACAGTGCCGTCGCGCCGCACCGCGAGCGTCTCGACGGCGCCGACGAATCCTTCCGAGATCCACCGCTCGACGGACTGATGGTAGGCAGGCGCCGTGAAGTCGAGCACCGATCGGCCTTCGAGCTCCTGCGGCGAGTATCGGAGCATCGCAGCGGCCTGCTCGTTCACCTCGACGACGCGCAGATCGCGCGAGAACATGATCCCCTCGAATGTCGCGGCCGCGAGACGCTGGAACCGCTGCTCACGTTCGCGCGCGTCTTCCGACCGCCGCTGGAGCACGTCGAGCATCCTGTTGAACGATGACGCGAGTATCCCGATCTCATCTTGCCTCGCGACCGGCGCGCGCGCGACATAGTCGCGTTGGTCGGCAATCCGCGAGGTCGTATCGACCAGCGCCGCCAGCGGATCGATCACCTCTCGGCCGACGCGCACCCTGAGGAGAATGCCGAGCAGCGCGAGCGACGCCAGGACCACGACCGCTGAAATGAGATGCTCCGGCAGGTGCGTGGACAGGGGCACCGGATCATCGACGACGAACAGGCACCCGATCGGGGCGGACGGCGGACCAATGGCCGCCCACGAGACGACGTGTCTGCCGTCGAACATCGCGCCGAGCACGGCGTCGCGAGTCGATCGTGGCAGCTCGCCGACCCCATCGAGCCATGCGCCTGTCAGCCGCGTGCCGTCTGCCGCGTAGACGACGACAGCGACCCGCCCGTCGGTGGAGTCGATCAGCCGGTGGACGAACGCGGAAATCACCTCGAGATTGCCGGAGGCCATCAGGGGCTCGAGGGTGCGCGCGAGCCTCTCTGTCTGATAGGCGACACGCGTCTGCTCACTCGAGCGATGCGTCCAGACTTCGACGGCGAAGACGGTTGCGGCGACGATGGCTGCCGTCACGCCGCCGACGACAACGACGAGCGTGGTCAGACGCCTGCGGATGCTCGACGACGCAATCGGCAGCACGGTCACCCCCACCGTAGCTCCCTGGTCGTCGCAACGCGGCGCTCGGCGCCTCATGGCGTGCTGAAAACGCCGGTGAAGACACGTGCCGCCGGGGCGTCCGCAGAAACGGCAGCGCCCACGGCCACACATGACCTCTCGGAAGACGCCAGTAGCCGGGAGGAAGCACTGACGCCCTGATGAACCGCGACGGGCGCACTGTAACACGCCGGGGAAGATTCCCGCGGCGATCGGCAGGACTTCAGAAACCGGCGTCGTGGACCGGGGACGGCAACGACTCGCGACGTCTCGACTCCCAGTCGCCGGTCGGCATGCCGGCGCCCTCATCAACAGGCGCGGCGGCCGCATCAACGTGGTGGGGCGACTGGAGCCGTGCGATCAATTCCTGCTGGGAGTGCACACCGAGGCGCTGGAAGATGCGTTTCAGGTGGTTACGCACGGTCTGCGGGCTGATGCCGAGCTGTCGCGCGATTCCGGGCACGCGCACGTGCTCGAACAGCAGCCGGACGACCTCCTGTTCGCGCGGCCGCAGCAGGGCCAGCGTGCTGTCTGACGGACGCGCATCCTGGCGATCGATCTCGAGGAGTCCCGTGCTGTTGACGACCGCGGCGATCTGACGCAGCGCCCTCGCCAGCTCGGACGAACGACGGTCGGGTGATGCGACGTGCTCGCGCGCGAGGAGCGCACGCTGGAGGAGCACGCGCAACGTGACGTGGAGCTGCTCGAGGCGAACGGGCTTGCAGAGGAAGGCGCCACCCTCCATCGCGGCAACGGTGTGGAGGTGGCGATCCGACAACTGGCCGGCAATGAAGACGACCGCGCTGCCGTGCTGCCGGCGACACGCGCGGGCAATCGCGGGTCCCACGGCGGCGCCATCGATCTCGAAGGCCGTCACGACGACCGCCGGCGGATTGAGCCGCGCCGACTCGATTGCCGTTTCGCGGCTGCGCGCATACCTGACCGCCGCGGGCGTGTCACGAAGCGCATGGATCACCATGTCCCTCATCCGCACGTCGTCGTCGACAACGAGAACAGTCTGGCCGCGAGTGTGCCCACCTGGTCCAGTCATATGACCCGGATTGAGCAAGACGCGTTCCCGATGTCTGCTGTCCGCTCGACAAAGCCGTAAGTCGCGGGATTTCCGCGACACACGTCGTGTGTGAGTCCAGCCCGCGCCAGCGCACATGCCACGCATCGGCCACTCCGCTGTCCGGAACCTGTCAATCAATGGCAAATTCGCGGCGTTTGACGTGCTCCGGCCGCCCGCACCGTGCCGTTGACCCATTTCGGGTCACTGAAATGGCCCACTCGCTGATGACCCACTCGGGCCATCAACGAGGTCCACATGCAGCCATGTCGCGTACCTGACGCGTGACGGCCGGCTGCCGACGCCGAAACGCCGCCGTGGCGATCCGCGCCGCACGCCCGCGTCCTTCGCACCCGATGCGCGGCGGCACGCCCTTTGCCGACAGGGACGAGACGCGCCGCACGAGACAGCGGCGCCAGAGGATCACTTATGAGACACGTTGCGTTCGTCGCCCTGTCACTCGTTGCACTGCCCGCCAGCGCCCTCGCGCAGAACACGCTCGATGGCACGCTTGGCGCGACGCTCGAGCTCACGTCGTCGTGCGTCATCTCCGGCGACAGTGCCACGAGCGGCGCGAACTTCGGCACGCTGGACTTCGGCGAGCGGCCGGCCACGTTCACCGGGGTGATCACCACGCACGCCACGGGCGGCGCCGGCGGCCCGGGCGCGACGCAGATCCTCTGCTCGCCGGACGTGACATCCGTCTCGGTCGGTGTCAGCGGCGGCGACAACGCCGGCGAGGGCAGCACCGTCGGCACCGGCGCGCGCGCCATCGCACTGGGCTCCAGCTACATCCCGTATGACGTGTTCTCGGACTCCGGACATTCGATCGTCTATCCGGCGGACGGCACGCCGCTGTCGGTCACGGTGCCCGCGCCGGGCACGGCGTTCGCGCTGCCCATCTACGGACGGATCAACAAGACGAGCGGCGCGGCCATGGCGGTTGGCACCTATTCCGACACCTTGACGGTGACGATCGAGTTCTGAGGACGCGTCAGTGAGACAACGGATGTGGTGCGGGATGGTCGCGGCGATGGCGCTGGCCGTCGACGGCGTGCATGCCGCACAGTCGTTCAACGTGTCGGCGGAGATCGTGCCGGGGTGCGCGGTGCGCGGGACCCATCAGACGACGGCCCTCGCGCTCGGCACGATCGACTTCGGTGCCATTCCCGCCACGCAGACCGGCGTCGTCCAGGCGAGCGCGCCCGGCGGGGCCATGGGCGGCATCGAGCTCGAGTGCACGGCCGGGCTGACGCTGACACTGGCCATCGACAGCGGCCAGCATGCCAGTGCCGGCTCCCGGCGTCTGGCGACAGCCGGTGGTGCGCATCTCGCCTACGCGCTCTACGCGGACGCGGGGCATCAGACCGCAATCCCTCTGGCCGGCGGCGTCGCCGTCAACGTCCCGGCCGGCGGCGTCATCGATCTCCCGATCCACGCGGTCGCGCACCTGCCCGGCGGTGGCCAGGCGCCCGGCAGCTACACCGACACGGTAGCAGTAACCCTGTCCTGGTAACGCGGAGACATCGACCATGCGCATGCGTGCAACGGCCTGTCTCGCCTGCCTGCTGGCCGGCGGTCTCACGATCGCGTCCGCCCAGGGCGCCGGTACTTCCCTCGTCATCTGGCCGATTGTCCCGACGATTCCGGCCAACGTGCGGACGACGGCGCTCTGGCTCGAGAACCGGGGAGCCGCGCCCGTCACGCTGCAGATCCGCGTCGTCGAATGGACGACCGTTGCCTACGACGACATGCTCGTCGAGGATCAGGACGACGTCATCGCAAGTCCGCCGGTCGCGGAGATCGCGCCCGGCCGCCGCCAGCTCGTGCGTCTCGTCCGTCTCGGCGAGCCGCCGATCGGCCGCGAACAGGCGTTTCGCGTCATCGTCGACGAACTGCCCTCGTTGACGCGTCGGGTCGAGGCGCGATCGGGCCCGTCGCTTGGCGTGAACCTCCGACTTCGGTACTCGCTGCCGCTGTTCGTCTACGGCGACGGTCTCGTCGCCGCGCATCAGGTGGCGCCGCCCGAGCACGCGCGTGTCGCGGTGCCCGAACTGGAGTGGCGCATCGTCGGCGACACGGCGCAGCGATGGCTGCACGTGCGGAACACGGGCAGCGGCCACGCGCGTCTCAGCCACGTGCGTGTCACGACGGATGACGTCGAAGCGCCGCTGTCTGCCGGCCTGCTCGGCTACGTGCTGCCGGGCGCCGAACGACGCTGGGCACTGCCGCCGGACGGCGGCACATGGACGGACGTCCGTGTCGACGCCGACGTCAACGGACGATACCAGGCGGACATCCGTCCTCGCGCATCGTCGCCGGGCGTTCCATGACACCGCGCGGTATCGCGGCCGCGACGCTGGCATTCTCGATCATCGCGCCGATGGTCTCGGCGCAGACGCCGAATGACGGATCGTCGGTATCCGATCGCGAACAGCTGTATCTCGAGGTGGTGCTGAACGACGTGCCGACCGGACGCCTGATCGCAGTCGTGCGGGAGCGCGGCCGGCTGACCGCCGGCCTGTCCGACCTGCTGTCGTTCGGGCTGGCCGTCGACGCGGCCGACGAGCGTGTCGCGCTCGACACGATGCAGGACGCCATCGTGCGCTACGACGCGTCCAACCAGCGCCTGCACATCGACCGTCGTCCCGCGACGCTGCCGGGGCAATGGATCTCCGCGGGACATGCGACGGATCGGCCCGAGACGCAGACGTCGCGCGGCATGCTGCTCAACTACGACGTCCATCATCAACGCCATGCCGACGGCACGCTGGCAACGGCGTCGTGGCTCGAAAGCCGGACGTTCGGGAGCCTGGGTGTTCTGTCGGCGACGGCCCGATACCAGCGGCGCGCGAGTACCCGCCAGCCAGCGAGTTCGGCGTTCGTCCGACAGGACACGACATGGTCGAGGACCGACAGAGAACGGCGGCTCGTCGTCTCGGCCGGCGACGTGGTGACCGGCGCACATGCGTGGGGTCGCGCGATTCGTCTCGGCGGCGTCTCGATCGCGCGCAACTTCGCATTGCGGCCGGACCTCGTCACGCACCCCGTGCCCGAGTTCGCGGGCGAAGCGGCCGTGCCGAGCGCGGTCGAACTGCTGTTGAACGGACGCCTCGTTGCGGAACGGACCGTGCAGCCCGGTCCGTTCGCGATCGGCGACGCGCCGGTCGTCAATGGTGCGGGCATGGCCACGATCGTCACGACCGACGCCGTCGGACGACAGACGATGCGCACGGTGCCGTTCTACGTGTCGACGTCCCTGCTGCGCCCGGGGCTCGTGGACTACTCCGCCTCGTTCGGTGCGGTCAGGCGCGGCTACGGCACGCGGTCGTTCGAGTACGGTCCCATCGTCGGCTCCGGCGTGGTGCGGTATGGCGCGACCTCCGCACTGACGCTCGAAGGCCAGGCCGCGGCATCGCCGGCGGCCACGTCCGGCGGCGCGGGCGCGTCTGTGAGGATTGGCCACCACGGCGTCGTCAGCGCGTCGGCGAGCGTTTCGAGCGCCGCGTCGCCGGCGCCGGATCGTGGAGGCCATCGACATACGTTGCGGTACGAATACCAGGCGTCGAGATTCGGCGTGCTGATCAGGCGCGACGCACAGTCGCGGGGATTCGCGGAACCGGGCATCGCAGATCTCGCGGCGGCCGGCCGATCGCCGGCAGCGCCCGAGCGTCTCCTGCAGATGTTCGTCTCGGTCAGTGCCTCGCGCGCGATGCCCGTGGCGTTGGGCTACATCCGCGCCGACGGCGCGTCGGGGACGTCGTCGGTCCTGACGGCGTCCACGAGTCGCACGATCACGCCACGCAGCCGGCTGGCCGTGTCCGCGGTTCATCGGCGCGGCGCGTTGTCGCTGCAGGCGTCGATGACGCTGCAGCTGGGGCCGTCGGGCACGGCCCGGATCGGCGCCGCCAGATCCGCTGAAGGCGGCGGGGCGATGCGCGTGTCCCTGCATCGCCCGGCGCCGCTCGACGGCGGCATCGGTGTCGATGTCGCCGCATCGAGCGAGGGGACCGGAGAACGCCACGGGACGCTGACGTGGAGGACACCGGCGTTCGACGCCCAGGCAGGCGCCGACGCACGCGGCGGCGCCGCAACGACCTGGGCGTCGGTTCGCGGGTCCATCGTGGCCACGGGCCGCGCGGTCATGCCGACCGGCCGCGTGAACGACGCGTTCATCCTTGTCGACACCAACGGACACGCCGGGGTGCCGATCCTCTTCGAGAACCGGCGCGTCGGCCACACCGACCGGCGTGGACGGCTGCTGGTGCCCGGAGTAACCGCCTACCACGCCGCGCGAATCGCCATCGATCCGCTGCACCTGCCGGTCGACGTGCAGACCGGCATCATCGAACAACGCGTGGCCGTGGAGCGGCACGCGGGCGCGGTCGTGTCGTTTCCGCTGCGCCGCGTCACGACGGCCACGCTACGCCTCGTCGACATCGACGGCGCGCCAATCCCGGTCGGAGCGCGTGTCGTGCACGAACAGTCCGGCACGACATTCGTCGCCGGCTGGACCGGCCTCGTGTATCTCGACCAGGTGTCACGGCAGAACACCTTGACCGTCACACTCAGCGCTGGCGGCACGTGTGCCGCCGCGTTCGATGCCGACACGCGCCCGCTGCGGCCTGGCGCCGTGATGAGACTGACGTGCCGCTGAAACGCGCCGCAACGCTGCTGGCAGCAACCCTCGCCGCGATGACGATCGCCGCGGCGCCGGCCGAGGGCGCGTGCACTGTTCAGGCCGCATCCGACGCCACGTTCGGCGCCGAGACGTCGTTCGTGATCCGCGACGTCTCGCAGCAGACGTCGACGCCCCATGCCGGGCTCGTCTGCTCGGGCGCCATCCTGTCCGTCCTCGGATCCGGCGACCACGTCTACGCGACGATCTCGTCGGCCAACGGCGGACTGCAGAGTGCTGGTGGCGATCTGATCGGCTACACGATCTACGGCGACAGCACGACGTCCTATCCGATCCCGACCGGCGTGCAGTTCGACTACGCGTCGGGACAGCTCCTGAACCTGCTGGGATTGTTCGGCGGGCCGACCGTGTCGCTCCCGATGTTCTTCCGGACAACGCCCGGGGCGAACGTCGCGGCCGGCACGTACACCGACACGATCACCATCACGTGGAGCTGGGACTATTGCCCCGGCGTGCTCGTGCTGGGCGTCTGCCTTCTCGGACGCGACACCGGCAGCGGGCAGGCGACGTTTCAGCTCACATTGACGGTCACCGACACGTGCGCCATCACGTCGACGCCGGACGTCTCGTTCGGGACGGCACCCGTCGCGTCGTCGTTCTCGACCGTCGGCAATCAGATCGGCATCGTCTGCACCAAGGGTCTGCTGGACTACAGCGTGGGGGTCAGCGCCGGTCAACATGCGGCCGGTCAGACGAGGCGCATGTCGAGCGGCAGCGGCTATCTCGAGTACGACGTGTACAAGGGCGCGACCGAGGACGTCTGGGGCTCGATCGGCAGTGCCCGCGTCGCTCCGCCAGTGCCGGCCAACGGCGTCGTGCCACAGCAGTTTCCGTACACGTTGCGCATCCGCCTCCCGCAGCCGACGCCGCCAGTCGGCGTCTATCAGGATGTCCTCGTCGTCGACGTGACATTCTGAGGTTCGGCGACTGAAGACCTCGACACGGCAGACTTCCGAAACTCGCCTTCGCGCAATTCCTTCGTAAAACGTCGATTTTACTCGGTGTCCTGCGAGCGGCACCGATAGGCGGGCTCTGGCATCTCGCTTGCCGGAAGAAGGCCGTTCGGGCGTCCCTCGAGCCGGGCCACATCGCGCCCGCCGACGCCGGTCCCCAGGTTCGTGCTGTACCAGATATTCCGCAGTCGTCCGGCGCGCTGGCGCGTGCGCGGCACGTCACTGACGATTCTCGTCGCCCTCGTCACGCTCGCGGGTTGCCGGACGGCGTCCAATCCGGCCGCGCCCGACCGCGTCGATACCCACTTCGCCGTGCCGGACTTCCTCGCGCCGTCGCTCGCGCTGATCGATGCCGACACGAGACCCGTGCCCATGTTGAACGAACCCGGCGGCGTATGGCTCCGCCGTGTCACGCGTGGCGTCGTGGTCGATGCCGCACTGCCCGTCACGGTCCGCGCACAGTGCTGCCGGGCCGATGGACTCATCCGGTGGTCGACCGGGTGGACGCCCGACGTCGACAATCCACGCGACGTCCGCCTGGCGGCCGCGATTCTCATCCACGAGGGGCGGCACGGTGAAGGCTTCCGTCACACGTGTCCCGACAATCAGCGGGACCGCACCTTCGAGGAAGGCGGCGCGTGGGCGCTGCACGCCACGTGGCTCCGGCACATGGGTGACCAAGCAACAGCCGAATCGATTGCCACCTACGACATCGGATGCCGGTGAGGACCCGCCCCCGCCGCGTGATGCGGCGAGAGCGGGTTGCAGAGCGGGGTGTCAGTTGCCGAGGTTCACGAGCAGTGGAGTCGTGGTCCGGACGCCCTCGATTTCCGCCGACACCGCGAGCGGGAGCAGACCACCCGGGCCGAGCAGCGGCTGGACGAGCACGTTGTTGAGCAGACTGTTGAGTGCGGTATTGGCCGGGCCGGTGAGCTCGACGACACCGCCGACGATTGAGATGCCGTTCAGCACGGTGTTCAGCGTGCCGACGAGCGCCGGCCCGACAATCGGGATGGCGTTGATCAGGCCGACCAGGCCCGAGTTGGCGAGCTCGATCTCGTAATCGATGCCGGGCAACGCGGAGCTGACGTTGCTCGTGATGCCCTGCGACAGCACGCCGGCAAGCGCCGGCAGCTGGTTGCCCGCAACCAGATTCACACTGCCCGTGGTGAAACCGAGCGACTGGAGCACCGGAAGATCGAGATTCACCACCAGGTTCGCCGTGTAACCGCCATAGGTCACGTTGACCGGGTGGGTCGGATTGAGCAGGCCCTGCAGCAGCAGCGCCACGACGTCGACCGTTCCCATACCGTCGAGTCCGACGATGCAGGGCACCAGCGGATTCGGCACGGTCGGGCAATTGACGGTCGCGAGTGACGTGACCTCCTGCTTGCTGCCGTCACTGTAGAGACCGTAGACGGTCAGGTCGAGCAGCGGATTGCCGTTGAGCAGTTCGGCCAGGTCGAGCGTGAGGCCGAGCGGACCACTGCCGGTGAGCACGTCTCCCGCCACGTGGACCTCGAGTCCGATCAGGTCCACGGGCGCCGCCGTCACCGACACGGACAGGCTGCCCGGCGTGTGGGGCGACATCGACGCTGTGATGGTCGTCGTGCCGGGACCGGCACACGACAACAACCCTGCCGACGACACCGTGGCGACACCCGCATTGCCCGTGCCCCACGTCACCTGCGTCGTGACGTTCTGGCCGCCGAGCGTCGCCGTCAACTGCGCCGACTGTCCGGCCACCGAGCAGGGCGTGCCCGAGATCGTGATCGTCCCCGGCGTTGGCGGCGTCGACGACACGTTCACCGTGCCGCTGCCACTGCGGCCGCCGAAGCTCGCCGAGATCAGGCTCGATCCCGCAGCCTGGCCCGTGACGAGACCACCCGCGACCGTTGCCACCGACGGCGTCCCGCTCGTCCAGCTTGCCGACGAGGTGACGTTCTGCGATCCGCCGTTCGAATAGTGCGCGACCGCCTGCCACTGTGTGGATTGACCCACCTGCACCGATGTCGCTCCCGACACGGCGAGACTGTTGACCGTCGCCGCCGCAACCTGGACGGTGACCGAGGCAGACTGCCCGCCGTAACTGGTCGTGATGGACGTCGACCCCGCGCTCTGGCCCGACACGAGCCCGGCCACGACCGGCGCAACGCCGGCATTCGAGCTCGTCCAGGCCGCCGAGGCCGTGACGGGCAGCGTGGTGCCGTTGGTGAAATGCGCGACGGCGTGAAGCTGTGACGTCTGCCCGACCTCGATCGACGTGTTGCCCGTCACCGTGAGGCTCGACACGGTTGGCGGCGGTTCGCCCGCGGCGATCACACTGACGACGCCCGACGCCTGCTGCCCCTGATAGGCGGCGGTAATCGATGCCGTGCCGACCGCCACGCCCGTCACCGTGCCCGCGTTGACCGTGGCGACGGCCGGAGCCGCGCTGGACCACGCCGACCCTGCCGTGACCGTCTGTTCTGATCCATCGTTGAAGAGCGCCACGGCGCTCCACGACACCGACTGGCCGACGGTCACGATGGGGGCTCCCTGGACGGCCAGCCCGATCAGGGCCGGACTGCCCGGCGGCGGATTCGGATTGGGATCACCAGGATCACCGGGATCACCAGGGTCCCCGGGATCTCCGGGATCCGGCGCGGCCACGACGACAACGGAGAGCTTGCCGGTCATGCCCTGATATGTGGCGACGACACCGCATCGTCCTACCGCGAGCGCGCGCAGCAGGCCGGTGTTCGAGACCGCAATCGCACCGGAGTTGAAGTTCGACCATTCCGACTGGAGCGTGACCTGCTGCTCCGTGCCGTCGCTGTACTTCGCGATGGCCTGGAGCTGAAGGGATTCTCCGACGACGTACTGGTGCTTGCCGACGATCTCCACGCTCTGGAGCGTGGGTGTCGCCGACGGCGAAAGGGGATTCCGGCTCTTGTCGCCACACGCGACGGTGGCCGACACGATCGTCAACGCGCAGACGATACGGGCCAGTGAACGAATCTGAGTCATTGACGTGTCCTCTGAGATGGTGCGTCCATACACACAGCGAGCACGCCGCGACATCGCAGCTTCCGTACCACCCGTCAACGAGAACGCCGGGGTCCACGTCGATGCGTACGACTGCGCCGGACTGCACGACGCGCGCACGTCCACGCCGCGTCTCGCGCGATCACCGGCACGAGGCGAACAACGATGCTGCGCGCACACGCCGCGTTTCGTGCCTCGGCGCTTCTTGTATGTGAGCCATATCGATGGCCACGAGTTGGCCATCGCTCACCGCCGCGCTCGATCGCGTGCGGGCAGCAGGTTGGCGGAAACGATGTGTCGGCGAGCGCTATCCGGCGAGGTGCCGGTTCATCCACGCGGTGCCGAAGCGCACGAGATCGGCGGCATCGATGAGCTCGCTCTGCGCGTGGCCCACCGCACCGCGCCGCGCGCGGCCCGAGTCGAGATACGCCTGCAGGAGGACGCCGAAGTAGTCGGGGCCATCGAACACGACAATGCCGTGCTCGTCGTCCAGACATTCGACGACGCGGATGGCGGCGCCGGCGTCCGTCTTCACGCGCCTGTAGCGTCGCACGCGGCGCGTGTCCGGCACGTCGGCAAGATACTCGGCGTAGTGCAGCAACGTCACCGTGTCGATGTCGGCGCCGAGGCGGAGCACCTTTCCACGCGCGTCGACGAGCCGCTCGAGCGGCGAATGCGGGCCGTAGTAGTCGTCCCAGGGGACGTCGCGTGTGAGCTCGTGCGCCAGGTGCCCGCGTGCCGAGAAGCGACCTTCGGGGTGATCGGACACCAGGGTGCCCGGCATCTGCCGGAACACCTCGGCCAGCACGCCGAGGTCCTCTTCCGCCGGCGTGGTGAGACAGTCGAACGGCTCGGCATCGGCGAGCAACGCCGCGCGTTCGTGTTCCGGCCGGTCGTTGACCCACGCCCAGTCGTTGTGGGCGCCGGCCACCATCGTCAGCGTGCCAGACGGCCCGACAGCAGCATCGAGCGCCAGGACCAGGCCTTCGGCGCGCCCCTCGACGGGTCCGACCTTCCGCAGCGACGCGTGCACCATCACCACGTCGCCGTCCTCGATGCCGAGCGTTCGGAGATCGCGCACGAGCTCATCCCGCGAGCGTGCCTGGGGCGGCGGGCTGCACGGCTGCGGGCCGCGCGGTGGCACGGGTGTCACGCGATGATTGTCCCACGCGCGACGCACTCGTGAGACACTCGCGAGCCATGGCGCGCCGCATCGTCTCTCTACTGCCGAGTGCGACGGAGATCATCTGCGCGCTCGGACTCGAGTCGCACCTCGTCGGCGTCACGCACGAGTGCGACTACCCGCCGCAGGTGCGCGATCTGCCGAAGGTCACCAACACGCTGATCCCCACCGACGCGTCGAGCGCCGACATCGACGCCCTCGTCCGCGATCGGCTGAAGACGAATCGCGCCCTGTACACGCTGAACCTGCCGGTGCTCGACGAGCTCGCACCGGATCTCATCGTCACGCAGGCGCTCTGTGACGTGTGCGCGGTGGCTGAGGGTGAAGTCCGCGACGCCGCCTGTCGTCTGCCGGGACGTCCCGCCGTCATCAACCTCGAGCCGCAGACGCTCGACGAGGTGTTCGGCGCGATCGATCAGGTGGCGCAGGCGGCTGGCGTCGTGGATCGTGCGGCCGACGCAATCGCGTCGCTGCGCTCGCGCGTGCGCGCCGTGACGATGCGCGCCGAACGGCGACGAGGCCCGGCGCCGCGCGTGGCGCTGCTCGAGTGGCTCGATCCGCCGTTCTCGTGCGGCCACTGGAACCCGGAGCTCGTGCGGCTGGCCGGTGGCGTCGAAGGCCTCGGTCTCGAAGGCCACGCGTCGCGCACGCTGCGCTGGGACGACGTCGTGGCGTGGCAGCCCGAGACGGTCGTCATCGCCTGTTGCGGCTTCGACGTTGCGCGGACGATGGAAGACCTCCCGCTGCTCGAGCAGGTGGGCGGGTGGAACGACGTGCCGGCCGTTCAGGCGGGTCGTGTCTTCGTCATCGATGGATCGCAATACTTCAGCCGGCCCGGCCCGCGTCTCGTCGACAGCCTGGAATTGATGGCCCATGCGATCGACCCCGGCGTCCATCCGCTGCCGCCGGACCTGCCTGCGCCGACGCGTGTGCACGGTTCGCGCACCGTCACCGCGGAGCCGCGCCCCCGCACATGAAACGCGTGCTGTTGTCGTGGAGCTCCGGCAAGGACTGCGCGTGGGCGCTGCACGTGTTGCGGCAGATGCCGGGTGTGTCGGTCGAGGGCCTCGTGACGACGATCAATGAAACGTTCGATCGCGTGGCCATGCACGGCGTGCGCCGCTCGCTCGTCGAAGCGCAGGCCGCGTCCGCGAGCCTGCCGATCGACGTCGTGCCGCTGCCGTGGCCCTGTTCGAACGACGACTACGAGACGCGGATGGGCGATGTCTTCGATCGCGCGCGTGCGACGGGCGTCACGCACATGGCGTTCGGCGATCTCTTTCTCGAAGACGTGCGCGACTACCGGATCCGCCTGATGGCCGACACGGGCATCACGCCGCTGTTTCCGCTCTGGGGAACGGCAGCCGATACACCGGCGCTCGCGCGCACGATGATGACGGCCGGCGTGCGCGCTGTGGTGACCTGTGTCGATCCCGCGCAGTGCCCGGACATGATAGCCGGTCGGGTCTGGGACGAGGCGCTGCTGGCCGAACTGCCGGCCACGGTCGATCCGTGCGGCGAACGCGGCGAGTTCCACACGTTCTGCACGAGCGGCCCGATGTTCGCGACGCCGATCGACGTGCAGGTCGGCGACATCGTCACGCGTGACGGATTCAGGTTCGCGGATCTGAACAGCCTCGGCGACTGAAACACCGAAGTACGGTGGCTGATGTAAGCTCGCAGCCTCCATGCTCCCCTCTCGGCTCGTCGTCCTGCTGGTGCTCTTCTTCGGGTCGGGCGCCTGCGGCCTCATCTATCAGGTTCTCTGGCTTCGCCAGCTCTCGCTGGTCTTCGGCGTCACGGTCTATGCGGCGAGCACGGTGCTCGCCGCGTTCATGGCGGGCCTGGCGCTGGGCAGCCTGGCGGCCGGGCCGCTGCTCGGCCGTGTCCGCCGGCCGCTGACGA
>CAZVHY010000063.1:0-7388 GCA_964627115.1 uncultured Solibacteraceae bacterium
GATAAAGTCAAGCAAATCAACGACATCTACGTTCGGCGCAACTCGGAGCTGCGTCCGATCGCCCACGAGCACCAGAAGGCCTGGTCGGAGCTCGACAAGATGACCCGCGAACGGGTGGTCGACGAATCGACCTACCAGATGCAGGTCATGCGCGTCGAGCAGGCGCGGGCCCGGCTCAGCGAGAGCCGGACGGTCATGCTCTACCGCATGTACCGCACGCTCAGCCCCGAGCAGCACCAGAAGCTTCAGGACATCTTTGCGCGCCGGGCCGAGCGATCGAACAGCCGGGAGCGCTCGTCGTCCCCGGGCCGGTAACGCGCCCGCTGCAGCACATCGAGTTCGACCCACGAGCGAGGAGAGGCGCCAGGCCACGCCGGCGTCTGTTGAGGAGTGACATGGCAATGACGAGAAACCTGCGCAATCAGACGATATGGGCGGTGGCCCTTGGTGTGGCCCTGGCGCCGGCCGGGGCGTTCGCGCAACAGGCCACGGCCGCCGGACAGCAGGCCGGCCCCGCAGTCGACCGCTACGTGGTGGGTCAGGCCCAGCCCGAGGCGACCGCGGGCGCCGCGATGCTGCCGCTGACGCTCGAGCAGGCCATGGACATGGCCCTCGAGAAGAACCTCGACCTGAAGGCCGCGCGCATGAATCCGCAGGGCGTCGACTACCAGTTGGCGTCGGCCCGCGCGGCGTTCATGCCGCAGGTCACTGGCACCTACGGCTACAACGACCAGACAAGCCTGACCAACGACATCATCGACCAGGGTGTGTCGTCCTTCAACACCGTCAATCAGACGTTCAACTCTGGCGTCTCTGCACCCCTTCCGAGATTCGGTGGACGTGTCACGGCGAACTTCAACAACGGCCGGTCCGTGACGACCAACCCGCGAACGACGTTCAATCCAACACTGACGTCGAACCTGCAGTTCAGCTACGTCCAGCCGCTTCTTCGTGGCTTCAAGATCGACGACACGCGCAATCAGCTTCGCACGCTGGCCATCTCGCGTCAGGTTGCAGACATTCAACTGCTGACGACCATTGAGAACACCAAGGCCAACGTGCGCACGGCGTACTGGAACCTGCGGCAGGCCATCGAGCAGATCGAAATCCAGCGCCGCTCGCTCGAGCTGGCGCAGCGGCTGTTCCAGGACAACCTGACCAAGGTGGAAATCGGCACCCTCGCGCCCATCGAGACGACCACGTCTGAAACGCAGGTGGCCAACGCCGAGCAGGCGCTCCTGAACGCGCAGATCCAGTGGCGCACGGCTGAGCTCAACATCAAGCGGCTGCTCGCGGCCGGACCGGATGACGAGGTGTACCGGGCGACGATCAACCCGATCGAAACCGCGGCGCTGACGATCCAGAGCGTCGACATCCCCGGGGCTGTGCAGCGCGCGATTGCCGAGCGCACGGACCTGACGCAGGCCCGCCGCAATCTCGAAATCAGCCGCCTGAACCTCGAAGTGTCGAGCAACCTCACGAAGCCGCAGTTGGACCTGCAGAGCTCCTACGCGGTCCGTGGTCAGAACAGCCAGGACCGAAGCACGCAGATCATCTCCGGCTATGGGGCTGCGGCAGGTCAGGTCTTCGGGTTCGATGTTCCCACGTGGAACGTCCAGTTCAACTTCACCTATCCCCTCTTCATGCGCGCGGCCAAGGCCAACTACGCGCGGGCGCAGCTGCAGTTGCAGCAGTCGCTCGCTCAGATTCAGGCGCAGGAACTGACAGTGTCGGCGCAGGTCACCAACGCGGGTCTCGCAGTCGAGAACACCTACAAGCAGTTCCAGGCCGCGCAGAAGGCACGTGAAGTCGCCGAACGCAACGCCGTGGCCGAGCAGACGCGCTTCGACGTCGGCATGTCGACCAACTACAACGTCGTGCAGGCGCAGACCAACCTCACGACGCAGCGGCTCACGGAACTGCGCGCCATCATCGGCTACCTCAACGCCGTGGCCGAGTTCGACCGCGTGCAGCGTGTCGGCGGCGGTGGTGGCGGCGGCAACTGATCGCTGCCCGGCGGTGACTGATGCGGACTGATATGGAAAGTCTCGGGACTCGATGAACAAGATTCTTGTTGGCGTGGCAGCGGTGGCCCTGGTGGGCGGCGGCGTCTGGTATTTCCGGTCCGGCTCCGGTGAAGCCGCCTCAGCCACGGGGACGGCAGCCGCTGGCGCGGCCGCGGCGGGACGCGGCGGCGCGCCGGCCGCCGCGGGTCGCGGTGGGCGCGGCGCCGTGCCGATGACGGTCGACATCGGGACGGTCGGCCGTTCCGAAGTCGTCGACTCGGTGACGGTCGTCGGCAATCTCATCGGCCGCGCCACGGTCGATGTCGTGCCGCGTGTGGCCGGCCGGCTCGATGCGGTGCTCGTCCAGCTCGGCGACCGCGTGACGCGTGGTCAGCCCGTGGCCAAGCTCGAAGATCGCGCCATCCGCGAACAGGTCAACCAGGTGCGCGCCAACCTCGAGGTGAACCAGGCCACGCTCGAGGCGCGCAAGAACGACGTGACCGTGGCCAGCAACAGCCTCGAGCGCGCGCGTACGAGTTTCGAACGCGGGCTCGTCTCGCAGCAGGCCCTCGAAGATGCCGAGGCGCGTCACAGCGCGGCCGTCTCGCAGGTGCAGGTGGCACAGGCACAGTTGGTGTCGACGCAGGCGCGGCTCGATGAACTGTCGGTCACGCTGAGCGACACGAGCGTGCTCTCGCCGGTCGATGGGTTCGTCGGCCGCCGCAACCTCGACGCCGGCGCCTTTGCCGGCGCCAACACCGTGATTCTCTCGGTGGTCGACATCGGCACCGTGCGCATGGTGGCCAACCTGGTCGAGAAGGACTTCCGGCGCGTCCAGGCCGGCGCCCCGGCCACGGTCGAGGCCGACGCCTTCCCTGGCGAGCGGTTCACAGGCCAGGTCAGCCGCGTGGCACCGGTGTTCGATCCGGCCACGCGCACGGCCACGATGGAGATCGAGGTGCCCAACCCCGGGTACCGCCTGAAGCCCGGCATGTATGCGCGGGTGCAGTTGACGACCGAGCGCAAGCCCGACGCCTTGACGGTGGCCAGGGCCGCAGTGGTCGACGTGCAGGGACGCCGCGGCGTGTATGTCGTCGGCGACGACGAGGTGGCGAAGTTCCAGGACGTGCAGACCGGCCTGTCGAATGTCGACCGCATCGAAATCCTGTCGGGTGTCACCGAGGGAACGCGCGTGGTCACGACCGGCGCCCTGGCCATTCGCGACGGCGAGCGCGTCCTCACGGCTGACGCGGCGCGAGGCGGTGGGTCGAGGGGCGGCGGCGACAGCGCGGCCGGCGGTCGCGCGCAGAGCACGGCCCCGTCGGCGCGTGGCGCGAGTTAGGCCCCCGCAGGGCATAGCGCCCTTCGGCTACGTACTGCAGGTGAGAAGTCCGTTCGTTTTCCGGAGTCGATCATGAGTATTCCCCGCACAGCCATCGAGCGCCCCGTCACGATGTTCATGCTGTCCGCCGTCATCGTGCTGCTGGGCGCGCTGTCACTGTTCCGGCTGCCGGTCGACCTCATGCCGGACGTCACATACCCGCAGATCACGGTGCGCGTCGGGTATTCGGGCGTCGGCCCGCAGGAAATCGAAGAGCTGATCGTGCGTCCGCTCGAGCAGGCGCTGGCCGCCGTGCCGGGCATCGAGCAGATCAACTCGACGGCCTCCGAGGGCAGCGGCTCCGTGCAGATTGCCTTCGCGTGGGGATCGAACCTGTCGGAAGCGGCCGACGAAGTCCGGACGCGCATCGACCGCATCCGCGGCCGGCTGCCGCTCGAAGCCGACGCGCCGACCATCTTCAAGTTCGACTCGTCGGCCTCGCCCATCATGAGCATCGGCATCGAGGGCGACTACGACGCGGTGACGCTGCGTGAGATTGCGGAAGTCGACCTGGTGCCGCGCTTCGAACGCGTCGACGGCGTGGCCGCGGCCACGGTCAACGGCGGACTGCGCCGGCAGATTCACATCGAGCTGTCGAAGGAGAAGATCACGGCGCTCGATCTCTCGGTCGACCGCGTGGTCCAGGCCATCCGCAGCGAGAACCAGAACATCCCGCTCGGTGAGGTCGACGAGGGCGACACCACGTACCTGCTCCGCAGCCAGGGCCAGTTCCAGAACCTGCAGCAGATCGGCGACCTCGTCGTGCTGACGCGCGGCGCGGTGCCGGTGTACCTGCGCGACATCGCGGAGGTGCGCGACACCACCGAAGACGTGCGCAGCTTCCAGCGCATCAACGGCCGCGCGGGCGTCCGTCTGTCGGTCTCGAAACAGTCGGGCCGGAACACGGTGGCCATCGCGCAGGCGGTGCGCGCGGAAATCGAGCGCACCAACCGCGAAATCCCGTCGGTGCGCCTGGGCGTCATCAACGACCAGTCGCGGTTCATCGAGCAGTCGATCAACTCGGTGACGCACCACGTCTACCTCGGATCGTTCCTGGTCATCGGCATCATCTTTTTCTTCCTGCGCGACTGGCGGGCAACGGTCATCATCTGCCTGTCGATTCCGATCTCGGTCATCGGCACGTTCGCGCTGCTCTACTTCGCCGGGTACACGCTGAACACGATGACGTTCGGCGGCCTGGCGCTCGGCGTCGGCATGATCGTCGACGCGTCGATCGTCGTGCTCGAGAACGTCCATCGACACATGGCGATGGGCAAGTCGCGCATGGTGGCGGCGGTGGAGGGCAGCGAAGAGGTCTGGTCGGCCATCCTCGCGTCGATCCTCACGCACATCGCCGTGTTCGTGCCGCTGCTCTTCCTGAGCGGCGTGTCGAGCATCCTCTTCACGCAGCTCGCGGTCGTCGTCATGTTCTCGCTGGCGATGTCGCTGTTCGTGGCCGTGACGATCGTGCCGGTGCTCTGCTCGCGGCTGCTGACGGTGCACCATCCGTCGTCGGACACGTTCCTCGGCCGGTTGTCGGGCGCGTCGGAGCGGTTCCTCGTGTGGCTCGACGACAGCTATCAGCGCATCCTCGACAAGGCCCTGCACCATCGGCCCACGGTGCTGGCCGGATCGGCGGCCTTGACGATTCTCGCGTTCCTGATCCTGCCCACGATTCCGAGCGAGATGCTGCCGCAGACCGACGAGGGCGAGGTGGCGATTTCGGCGCGCATGCCGCCCGGCACGCGCATCGAGCGCACACAGGCCGTGGCACTCCAGATCGAGGAGATCGTGCGCACGAGCGTGCCCGAGGCCGTGACGATTCTGGCCAACGCGGGAGCGGGCGGCGGCGCCGGCTTCGGTGGCGGCGGCGGTGGGTCGGCCTCGGTGCAGATTCAGCTCGTGCCGCGCGGCGAACGTGACCGCTCGAGCGATCAGATTGCGACCGACCTCCGTCGCGTGCTGGTCGGCATTCCCGGCGTCACGATCACGACGCGCGCCTCGGGCGGCAACCAGCAGATGACGCGCCTGATGGGCGGCGGCGGCGACAGCCGTGTGGCCGTCGAAGTGCGTGGCGACGATCTCCCCACGGCCAACCGCGTCTCGCTCGACGTGCTGAACGTGCTGCGCGAGACGCCCGGCGTGGCCAGCCCGCAGCTCGGCCGCGAAGAAGGCCGTCCGGAGATGACCATCCGCGTCGATCGTCCGAAGGCGGCGCTGCTCGGCCTGTCGGTCACCGGCGTGGCGAACACGATCCGCACGAACATCAGCGGCACGCAGGCGGCCACCTTCCGCGAGAAGGGCAAGGAATATCCCATCATCGTGCGCCTGCGCGAAGCCGATCGCGAACGGTCCGACTCGGTGGGCGAAGTGCTCATCAGCACGCCGCAGGGCCAGGTGCTGCCGGCCAGCAACGTGCTCGACCTCACGCCGGCGACCGGCCCCACGCAGATTCAGCGCAAGAACCAGCAGCGCATCACGCGCGTCAACGCCGAGATCGACGCCAACGTGGCGCTGAGCCAGGCCATTCAGAACGTGCAGGCCCGGCTGCCGCAGATTGACGTGCCCGAGGGCTTCTCCGTCGGGTTCGGCGCGGAAGTCGAACAGCAGACCGAGGCGTTCGCGCAGCTCCAGGTGCTGCTGCTGCTCGGCGTGTTGCTCGTCTACGCGGTCATGGCGTCGCAGTACGAATCGCTGCGCGATCCGTTCATCGTCATGTTCTCCGTGCCGGTGGCGGCCATCGGTGTCGTGCTCGCGCTCAAGTTGACAGCAACGTCCTTCAGTCTTCAGGCGTATATCGGGGTAATCATGCTTGCGGGCATTGTCGTCAGCAACGCGATTCTCCTTGTGGACTACACCAACGTGCTGCGCCGTCGCGACAAGATGGCGTTGCGCGAGGCCGTGGTTGTGGCGGGACGCACCCGCCTGCGGCCGATTCTGATGACGACGATCGCGACGGTGCTCGGCCTGGTGCCGATGGCCCTGGGCATCGGCGAAGGCGCCGAGCTCCAGGCGCCCATGGCCCGCGTGGTCATCGGCGGCCTCCTCGCCTCGACGATGGTGACGCTCGTGCTCGTGCCGAGCATCTACACCATCTTCGAAGAAGGATTCGCCGGCCTGCGTCGCGGGAAGGCGCACGCAGCCGCGGTGGCCGAGTAGCAGCTCCTCCTACACACGATCATGAAAAGACTGGTTTGGATTCTGGTTCTCCTGGCTGTCGTTGGCGGTGGCGGCTACTACTACTACAGCTCGCGCAACACGGTCGAGCCGCCGCAGATCGTCAAGGCCACCGTGTCGCAGGGCGACGTGACCGAGTACGTGCAGGCGACCGGTACGCTCGAAGCGATCCGCACCGTGCAGGTCGGGCCGCAGGTGTCGGGCACCATCCTGTCACTCGGGGCGGACTTCAACGACATGGTCCGCACCGGCCAGGTCATCGCCCGGCTCGATCCGTCGCTGCTGCAGACGCAGGTCGACATCCAGGAAGCCAACATCCAGCGCCAGGAGACCGACATCTCGCTGCAGCGCGTCCAGCTCGCTGACGCGGAACGCACGCTGGTCCGCACGAAGGAGCTCTTCGAGAAGGGCCTGGCGAACCAGACGCAGCTCGAACAGGCCGAGCTCGCCATCAAGACGCGCGAGGCGCAGATTGCCTCGGCCGAGAAGTCGCTCGTGCAGGCGCGCGCCAACCTGTCGCAGGCGCAACTGAACGTCTCCTATACCGAAGTCCGATCGCCCATCGACGGTGTCATCGTCAACCGGCGCGTGGACATCGGCCAGAGCGTGCAGTCGAGCATGAACATCACGCCGTTCTTCGACATTGCCACCGACCTACGGAGCCTGCGTCTCACGGCCGGTGTCGACGAAGCGGAAATCGGCAAGATCCGGCCGGGTATGGAGGTCACCTTCCAGGTCGACACCTACCCGAACCAGAACTTCCGCGGCACGGTCGAGAACGTGCGCCTCAACGCCACCACGACGCAGAACGTCGTGACCTACCC
>CAZVHY010000063.1:7488-15480 GCA_964627115.1 uncultured Solibacteraceae bacterium
GGCCAGGAGCTGGTCACCAACATCATCCTGCCGGTCACGGCCGCGCAGCGTCAGCAGCAACAGCAGAGCATCTTCGGTGGCCAGCAGGGCCGCGGCGGCTTCGGCGGCCCGCAGCCTGGTGGTGGCGGCGGCGCGCGTGGCGGCGGTGGCGGCCGCGGTGGCTTCTAACGTCATGACGACTGTTTCTCCACAGCACGGAATGGGAGCCTGATTCGTGTCCGTCGTGATGTCGGTTCGAGACCTGACCAAGGTCTACAGGATGGGCGATCACGAGGTCCGCGCCCTGCGTGGCGTGTCCCTCGAGATCAACAACGGCGAGTTCGTCGCGGTCACCGGACCGTCCGGCTCGGGCAAGTCCACGTTCATGCACATCACCGGGTGTCTCGATCGCCCGACGAGCGGCGTGTATGAGCTCGACGGCAAGGACGTCTCGCAGTTGTCGAAGGACGAGCTGGCCGTGGTGCGCAACCAGAAGATCGGGTTCGTGTTCCAGGGGTTCAACCTGCTCAGCCGCACGTCGGCGCTCGACAACGTCGAGTTGCCGCTGCTCTATCGCAGCGAGAACCAGTTCAGGGCAGCCGAGCGGCACAAGCGTGCGCTGGCCGTGCTCGACGCGGTCGGCCTCGGGCAGCGGTACCACCACATGCCCAATCAGTTGTCGGGTGGTCAGCAGCAGCGTGTGGCCATTGCACGCGCGCTCATCAACGACCCGTCGATTCTGCTCGCCGACGAACCGACCGGCAACCTGGATACCCGCACGAGCATCGAGGTGATGGGAATTTTCCAGCGCCTCAACGCGGAGAAGGGCATCACGGTCGTGCTGATCACGCACGAGATGGACATCGCCGAGTACGCGACACGCCTCATCCGGTTCCGCGATGGACGCGTGGTGGCCGATCAGCCGATTCTCCATCGACGTAACGCAGCCGACGAACTCGCGGCGTTGCCGCCGCCTGAACCGGATCAGATTACACACGCGCCGGATGCCAACGCGGCACACTGAGTCCCGACGGAGAACGCCATGTCCATACTGATGACGATTCGCATCGCCCTCAAGGCGCTCGGCCGGAACAAGCTCCGCACTGCCCTGACCATGCTCGGCATGATCATCGGCGTGGCCGCGGTCATTGCCATGGTGGCGCTCGGCACGGGCGCCCAGGCGATGATCGAGGAACAGGTGAAGACGGCCGGCACCAACCTCATCACCGTCTATGCCGGCAGCTTCAACGCCGCCCCGGGCGGCGCGCGAGGGGGCGCCGGCTCGAGCTCGCGCCTGACCCCTGAGGACGCCGAGGCCCTGCGCGACGTACCCGGCGTGCAGTACGTGGCCGAGAGCGCCAACACGCGCCTCCAGCTGATCTACGGCAACCAGAACTGGAACACGAGCGTCGAGGGTACCAGCGCCGACCTGCCGTCGATCCGGTCGTGGCCCGTCAAGTTCGGCAGCTTCTTCACCGACGACGACGTCCGCACGGCGTCCAAGGTGGTGGTGCTCGGCTCGAACGTGGCCGACACGCTCTTCGGCGAAGGCATCGATCCGACCGACCTGCAGATTCGCGTCCGCAACCACGTGTTCCGCGTGTTGGGCGTCATGTCGGTGAAGGGGTCGTCGGGCGGCGGCATGAACATGGACGACCAGGTGTTCATCCCGCACACCACGCTGCTCAAGCGCATCTCGGGTCAGCAGTTCATCCAGCGGATCTACGTGTCGGCCGCCTCGGCCGACGCGATTCCGAACGTCATCGCCGGCGTCACGAACACGCTCCGCGCCCAGCACGGCCTCGCCGACGGCGAAGAGAACGACTTCATGATCCAGACGCTCGACGACATCGTCGCGCTCCGCACGCAGACGGCCAACACGATGACGAACCTGCTGGCCGGCATCGCGGGCGTGTCGCTCGTCGTCGGCGGCATCGGCATCATGAACATCATGCTGGTGTCGGTGACCGAGCGCACGCGCGAGATCGGCCTGCGCCTGGCCATCGGCGCGCGCAGCTTCGACGTGCTGCTCCAGTTCCTCATCGAGGCCATCGTGATCAGCATCGTCGGCGGTGCCGCCGGCATCGGGATCGGCTATCTGGTCTCCGAACTCCTGCGCATCTATCAGGGCATGGCGGCGTCGATTCCGATCGACGCGGTCATGATTGCCGTGCTCTTCTCGGCCGGCGTCGGCATCTTCTTCGGGTTCTACCCGGCACGGAAGGCCGCCGGGCTCGATCCGATCGTCGCGCTGAAGTTCGAGTAGAGCGCCGGCAGCACCGTAGGGGCGGACCTTGTGTCCGCCCTTCGCAATCCTGGGCCGACACAAGGTCGGCCCCTACGCTCAATGGAGCCTCGGGGCTGAAGCCCCAGGGCTCCGACAATCAAACGCGCAACCGCTCCCGCAACTCCCCCGCCGTCAGCCCCGTCACCGGGTCCTTCACGTCAGGCGCAATCGCCACGAGCGGATCGAGCACGAATGCGCGCTCGCGAAAGCGCGGGTGCGGCACCTGGAGTCCGGGCTCGTCGGCCACGAGATCGCCGAACAGGATCAAGTCGAGATCGAGCGTGCGCGGCGAGTGCCAGCCCAGACGGACCCGCTGGCGTTCGGCTTCGAACTGGAGCAGGTGGTCGAGCAGTGCGCGTGCGGACAGGCGCGACTCCCCCACGGCCACCGCGTTGAGAAACGCCGGCTGCTCGTCCGGGACGTCGACCGGCGCGGTTTCGAAGACGGGAGACAGCCGAAGACCGTCGACGACGGTCGCCAGGCGCCGGGCGGCCCAGTCGAGGTGTCCCCGGCGGTCGCCCAGGTTTGAGCCGATCGCGATGACGACCGGCGTCAGGCGCTCTGCTTTTCCTTGCAGGTGATGCAGACGCGGGTCCACGGAATGGCCTGCAGACGCACGAGGGCCACCGGCTCGCCGCAGTCACGGCAGATGCCGTACGTGCCCTTCTCCATGCGGACGAGGGCCTCCTCGATGGCCTGGAGAATCTTGGCGTCGGTCTGCTTCAGCTTCAGGGCGATGTGGACCTCGTTGTTGCCACTGGCCTGATCGGCCAGGTCTCCCTGCCGGCTGTTGACGTCGGCCGATTCGGGCAGCGGCTTGGTGCCCGTGGAAGCGGCCAGGATCTCGGTCCGCTTCTTCAGCAGGTCGTCCTTGAGTCGGGTCAGCGCCGCGTCGTCGAGTGCTTTGTCCGGCATGCGTCAGTCAGCCCCTTTCAACGGAGGTTCGACCGATCATCTTATCAAAATGGCTGCGGGCGGCACGGCGGCCACGGCGACCGACCGTCGTCGCCGCGGGGCTTTGCGGGTGCGGGCGGACACAAGGTCCGCCCCTACGAAAACGGTGTAGGGGCCGACCTTGTGTCGGCCCACACCCCGTAGGCTACGGTGCTCCGCTACTCGCTGCGCAGCGTCGCCAGGGGCTTGCGGCGCAGGACGTCGAGGCTGGACACCACGCCAACGACGCTCACAATCAGCGCGGCCCCGACGATGCCGGCGGCCAGCAGCCCGGGCGCCGGGTGCCAGTCGATGTTGAACAGGTGCTCGCTCAGTCCGTAGGAGAGGGCCATGCCGCCCAGCGCGCCAAGCGTGCCGGCCAGCGTGCCCAGCAGGCCGTATTCGAGCGCGAGCATCGAGGCCACCAGTCGGCTGCTCGCGCCGAGCGTGCGGTAGATGGCGGCTTCGTAGATCTTCTGGAACTTCGTCATGGCCACGGCGCCGACGAGGATCAGGATGCCGCCAACCAGCGTGACGACGCCCACGGCCGTGATGCCGACGGTGACGTTGTCGACAATGTCGCGGATGGTCGCGATGATGTCGCGGACGTCGATGACCGACACGTTGGGATACGACCGCACCAGTTGCCGCTGCAGTCCGCCGCCGGTCGAGGCGTCCGTCTCGCGCGTCTGCACGAACCCGACGTACGAGTGCGGCGCGCGGAGCACGGCGGCGCTCGGCTTGAGGACGAAGATGAACCCGCCGCTCTGCGAGTCCTCCCAGGCCACGCGCCGGATGCTCGTCACCCTGGCGCTGATCGTCATGCCAGCCACGTCGAACCGGACGATGTCGCCGAGCGACAGGCCGTCCTCCTGGGCGTCGACTTCAATCGACACCTCGGTGTCGACCGCGTCTGATGCGCTCGAGGCCGTGGTTACGTCGCTAACGGGCTCCCAGAACCGTCCCGCCACCAGTTCCTCGTTCGCTTCGAGGCGATCGCGGAACGTGAGGCCGTATTCACGCGACAGCCGGCGATGTTCGCGCACGGCCTGCGGCGAATCGAGCGTGAGGCGCTGCCCCTCCACCGCCACCACGCGGCCGCGCATGTTCGGCATGATGCGCGCCGGCTCGCTGACGAACGGCGCGAGCACCTGCTGAACGCCGTCGACCTGGTCCTGCTGGATGTCGATGAGGACGAAGTCGGGGGACCGATCGCTGATGCCAGACGTGAGGTCGGCCAGCAGCGACACCTGCGTCGACCGCACGCCCATGATGAAGAAGCAGCCGAGCCCGACGGCCATCAGGATGACGCGTGTCTGGTTGCCCGGCCGGCCGAGGCTGATGGCCGCGTGACGCAGTGCGAAGCGAGGCGACTGCACCAGCGGCCGCGTGAGCCGGACAAGCCCGGCGCTGGCCGCATACAGCGTGCCGGCAATGGCCGCGAAACCGGCCGAGACGTACAGTCCGGTCAGGATCGAATCCGCCTGCCAGATGGCGATCAACGCGAGCACGAACCCGGTCGCGCCGCCGGCGACCCAGCTCTGCCAGTTGCGCTGCCGCGCTGCGCCAGACGAGGGCGCGCGCAGCAGGAGCAGCGGTTTGACCTGGCGAATCTCGAGCAGCGGCACCAGCGCGAACAGCAACGAGACGAGCACGCCCACGGCGAGTCCCTGCAAAGCCGCCGACGTGGTCATCGACACCGCGGACACGCCGAGCGGCTCGAGCACGGACGTGGGAATGGCCGCCAGCGCGACGACCGCCAGGCCGAGTCCCACGATGCTGCCGACAACCGCCAGGCCGAGGATCTGCACGAGCGAGACGGCCAGCACGCTCGCGCCAGACGCGCCGAGGCACTTGAGCACCGCGACGCTGCGGATCTTCTGCTGCACCAGCACGCGCGTGACACTCCACACGCCAATGCCGCCGATGACCACGATCGCGAAGCCGACGAGACTCAGGTAGTTCTCGGCCGTCTCCAGGTTCCGGCCGATGCGATCTTCCATCGTCTCCCACGAACGCACGCTCGCGAAGTCGCCGTCGAGCGACTCGCGGAGCGTGTCGGTGAGCGGCGTCGTGCGCGACGAATCACCAACGCGCAGCAGCACCTGGTGACTTGCGCGGCTGCCAAAACCGAGCAGCGACGTCGCGCGCAGATCCTCGAGATCCACGTACACGCGCGGGCCAAACGCAATGGCGCCGCGCTGCACGCGATCGCGTGCGATGACGCCACGCACCGTGAACGTCTCGCCCGCGAGGCGGAACGTGTCGCCCAGGCCGATATCGAGGAACCCGAGCAGTTCCGGCTGCACCACGGCGCCGTGGCCGCGGAGCAGATCGTGCGAATACGTGAGGCCGCCCTGGAGTTCGAGCGCGCCGTAGTACGGGTACGCGGCCTCGACGCCGCGCAGTTCGACGAGCTTGACGAGCGACGCGTCCGCATCGGTCGACGCCATTGTCTGCGTGTCGACGACGCGCGTGGAGTCGACGGCGCCGCCGGCCGTGGCCAGCGCATCGATGCGCGCGGTGAGGTCGTCGGTGAACGGCCGCGTGGACTGCACCACGACGTCGGCCGCCACGAGCGCGCGCGCCTCGCTCGTGAGCGTCCATCGCACCTGCTGCACGACGCTCCGCAGCACGACGATGGCCGCCACGCCGAGGCCGACGCAGAGGAAGAAGAACGTCAGCCGCAGCCAGGCGGCGCGGGTTTCGCGCCAGGCCATGCGCCCGACGAACGCGAGGAAGTGGCCGGGAGTCAGGCGGCCTTCTCCCGCCGCTCGACGAGCCGGCCGTCGCGCATCATCATGATTTCGTCGGCCGTGGCAGCCAGGCCGGGATCGTGCGTGACCAGCACCAGCGTCCGCCCCCGCGAACGCCGCATCGTCACGAGCAGATCGATGATGTGCTGGCCCGTCGTGGTGTCGAGGTTGCCGGTCGGTTCGTCGGCGAGCAGGATCGGCGGATCGTTGGCAATGGCCCGGGCAATCGCCACGCGCTGCTGCTCGCCGCCCGACAGTTGCGACGGATAGTGATGGCCGCGCTCGGCGAGGCCGACTTCCGCGAGCAGATCCTTCGCGCGTGTTGCGGCGCCGCGCACGCCGGCAATCTCCATCGGCACGAGCACGTTCTCGTACGCGGTCAGCGACGGCAGCAGGTGGAAGAACTGGAACACGATGCCCACGCGCTCGCCGCGCAGGCGCGCGAGCGCTTCTTCATCGAGCGCCGTGATGTCCACACCGTCGAGCAGGATCTGCCCTGTCGTGGGTGCGTCGAGCCCGGACATCAGGCCGAGCATGGTCGACTTGCCGCTGCCCGACGGTCCCGTGACGGCAACGATGCGACCGGCGGGAATGACGAACGACGTCGGGTGCAGGATGGTCAGCGGCCCCGCACCGCTCGTGACGGTGCGTGATACGTCGCGGAACTCAATCATCGGGTGACCGGGCCGGTCGGGATCTCGTCGACGAGATCCCGCACCGTGGGATAGAGCAATTCGGCAATCTTCTCTGCGCCCTCGGCGTTCGGGTGAATGCCGTCCGGCTGATTGAACGCCGGCATGCCGCCGACGCCTTCGAGCAGAAACGGCACGAAGCGGACGCGTCCGCCATACTGCCCCGACACTTCGTGGAAGGCGGCGCGGAAGCTGGTGCGATAGTCCTCGCCGAGATTCGTCGGCCCTTCCATGCCGGCGAGGAGCACCGACACGCCGGCGCCCAGAAACTTGTCGATGATGCCCTCGAGGTTGCGCCGGGTTTCCGACACCGACAAGCCACGGAGCGCGTCGTTGCCGCCGAGCGCCACCACGGCCACCTTGACCTCGGGTGACAGCAACGCGTCGACGCGGCGCAGGCCACCGGCGGTGGTGTCGCCGCTGACACCGGCGTTCATGATTTCGACGTCGTGGTAGCCCTCGTCGATGAAGAGCATCTGAAGACGGCTGGGAAACGCCTCCTCGGTGAGCAGCCCGAGCCCCGCCGTGATGCTGTCGCCAAGGACGACGACCCCAATCATGTCCGAGGCGAGCGAGGCCGTTGGATCGAGGGATTCAGGCTGTCCGGACGCGGGAATCGGCGCTGGTGCGCCGCCCGAGCATCCAGCGAGCGCCAGCAAAACCACCAGGAGCACGGGCGTGAGGCGCCCGAAAAACAGTGCGCGAAGCATCTGCTTATTCTACGACCGCGCCTCGCGTCCGTTCCGCGGCCTCCCCCGCTCCCAAGCTCCCAGCCTCCCAGCCTTCCCGCCTCCTCCCCGCCTGCCGCCTCCCCGCCTTCCCTATCCCCTCACCAACTTCACCGTGCTGATGAACTGCCCCGAGTGGCGCGTGCTGTGTTCGGCGCCGTGAAAGAGCAGACCGAGCACGTTCGACGGCAGACCGGCCCGGCCGACCTTGCGCTCGTCGAAGACCGAGTCTGCCGGCGTGGCGCGCAGTTGCGCGAGCGCCTTCTCCACGGCCGCATCGACGATGGCGACGAGCGCGGCGCCGTCGAGATCGGTGCGCGGCGTGGCCTCGGCACGCGCGGCCGTCTTCTGATCGTCGTTCAGCGCTTCGCCCCGGGCGTAGGTGAACAGACGATCGAGCGCGCCGGCCAGGTGCAGCGCGTGGAAGCCGGCGGTGGCCGCACCAGCCTCGCGCCAGAGCACGTCGCTCGGCACCGACGGCGCGAGTGCCGCGATGTCTTCGCGCGCCTGGAGGAGCGCATGGGCGGCCGGTTGCAGCACGGGTGCGACGGCCTCGACGGGGCCGCGCAGCCAGGGTTCGGGCAGATTCGCGTTCGACATGATGGGCGCGATTATAG
>CAZVHY010000063.1:15580-17214 GCA_964627115.1 uncultured Solibacteraceae bacterium
CCGCGCAGCCAGGGTTCGGGCAGATTCGCGTTCGACATGATGGGCGCGATTATAGTGTCGCCCGCGGAGCCTGCGGCGCAGGCGGCGAGACGACAAGGCTGCAAGGCGACGGGGAACGGCGGCGAGCCGATGCGTACGCCGGCATTCACGATGCCTTGTCCAGGTCGACCGTCGGCGTCCGGCGGACGCGTGTCGATCGCACGCCGTCGATGCGCCTCGCGCGGCGCCACTGCGCCAGCGTTGCGGGATCGTGGCGCAGCACGTTTGTGGCGATGACATCGAGGGCACGTGCGGCTTCCATCCCGTCGCAGATGGCGGTCTCGATGGCCGTCTGCACTCGTGCGCGCGATGAGCGGCCGTTGTTCTGGATAGCGGCGGCCATCTCCAGCCGCTCGACCAGTCTGGTGAACTCGCCGACGAAGGCCGGTGGCATGCCGAAGTCGATGAACGCGCGCTCGCGCATCCTGGCCTCGTCGACAAACGTTCGCGCCGCCGCGAGCAGCGCCGACATCGACCGCTTCACCGGCATGACGAACGGATTGCGCACAGCCTCGCCGCGTGTGACCTGCCGGGACGTCCTGCACAGCGCCTTCATGTAGTCGATCACCTCCGTGCACGTCGCCCTCTTCACACGCCCCGCCTCGACGCGCACGATCACGCGTCGCTGCAGGCACTCGTCGAACGCCGCGACAGCGGCGGTCATCGCGGCAAACGTCTGCCCTCCTCTCGTCGCTGCCGGGAACAGCGCTGGATAGCTGTTCCCGAAGTCCCGGACGCGCACGAACATCTCGTAGCGGTAGCGTTGATCACGTGTCATGGTCTCTCCCCCTCCTCATGGGGTGACCGCATCGTCTCAACCGCGGCGCGCGAAGTCCTGATGGAATCGCTGAAAAACCCTGAAAGATCGCGTCGCCCGCGCGCGGTGGTACGACGGCCGCGCGAGGTGACGCCGCAGCCGCGCGAGGAGATCGCGCAGCGACACCGAGCAGACGTCGCGGTCGCGGACCACGGGCGCCGCAGCCGCGCGACCGCACCACGACGACGGCATCAAGTTGACCTGCAAGGATTTACGGGCTTATCGGAAACGCACTCACCAGACACCTCGCGCGCCTGCGCTGCCCTGTCGGTGCGTCTGGTCGCGAGGGCTCGAGCGGCTACGCGGTCACGTCGCGCGGGTGGTCCGCGCCGTGGTCCCGCGCTGTCGGGACATCCCGCGCGTCCTGTCGATTGCACTCGCGCGGACGTGCTGTTCGCTCGCGCGGCATGTTCGCGGTGCCCGCGCGGCCGATGACGCGCTCCGCGTGTACGGCAGGCGGCACTCGCGCCGCCTGCGCGCTCAGCCCGCGCGGCCGCGCACCACACTCGCGCGACTCGCGCGTTCCCGCGCGCGGGGCGGGGGCTTGGGGAAGGAAAGGCTGGGAGGCGGCAGGCGGGAAGGAGGCTGGAAGGAAAGGCCACGAGGCGACAAGGCGGTAAGGCTACGGGGAGAAGGCTACAAGGCGGCGAGGCGGCAGGGTCGGCCCCTACGCGACCTCGCGGGGGCGGGCCCCTGTGCCCGCCCACCCCGATAGCCGGTAGCCGGCAGCCGCCCCAAATCGGTGTATCGTCGAGTCCGGTCGCCGCGACCATGCGGT
>CAZVHY010000064.1:0-7352 GCA_964627115.1 uncultured Solibacteraceae bacterium
CGCGTCTACGACGTCGGCCGGCTCGAAGTGCCGACGACGTTCTCAATTGATGTGACGCACTTTTAGGAGCGTGGGAGCCGGGGAGCCGGGGAGTTGGGAAGCGTGGCAGCTCTTCCCTTCCAGGCTCCCCCGCTTCCCCGCTTCCAAGCTTCCTAGAACGTCGTTCCCACCGCGAAGCGGAACGTGAACTTGTTGGTCAACGTGGACTGGTGGTTGTAGACCTCGCCACGGTGCGGGTTGTAGGCGCCGATGAGCCGGAACGGGACGTTCAGGACGGGCATCATGAACCGGACTTCGAGACCGGTCGACGTCTTGAACGCGCTCGTCTGCCCGATGACTTCCGTCCGGATGCCGGCGCCCTCGGGCGCCAGCAGATTCGGCGTGCCGAACAGGTCGCTGAGGTAGGGCGGATCGGGCACCACACGGCGCAGGATGTCCTCGTGCCAGCCGAACTGCTGTCCGATGTCGCGCACCTGGCCGGCGTCGAAGAACGCCACCAGCCGGAGCTGACTCATGATGTCGATGTAGTACTCGGCATTGAACGTCAGCATCTTGTTGCCGCCGGTGAGCACGCCCGTCTCCGGATCGCGCGGACCAACGGTGCGCAGGTCGAACCCGCGCATCGAGTACTCACCGCCTGAGAACAGCTTCTCGAAAATCGGCAGTGTGGTCGTCCGGCCGTAGGGGCGGACGTACTGGCTCTCGGCCCTCAGGCCGAGTGACGTGCGGAGACTCAGCGGGACGTACCAGATCCCCTCGAGCCGCGTCTGGATGTAGTCGGTGTTGCCGCCGAGACGCGACCCGGCGAAATCGACCGACGCGGAGTACCGCGTGCCCGCCGACGGGAAGATCGGCCGGTTGACCGTGTTGAAGACCACGCTCGGCGAGATCTTGCTGACGCGCCGCTTGCCCCCCTGGTTGTAGAGCAGCGAGTCGGCCAGGTACGGGCTCGCACTCAGCACTTCGGGCGTGGTGTAGGCGGGGTTGATGTCGCGCACCTCGATCTGTTCATAGCTGTACGTCATGAACATCCGGGTGTAGTTGGCCAGCGGGAACCCGAACACGTAATTGGTGCCCGTCGACCGCTGCGTGTACTGGAGCGGGAAGATGTACTCGCGGCTGTAGACGTCGGCGCCAACCGTGATCGGACGCTCGAACAGATACGGCTCGCTGAACGACACCTGGTAGTTGCGCGCGCGCGCGCCCTTCTGGAGCGAGACGCCCACGGTCTCGCCCCGGCCCAGGAAGTTCGATGTCTGGAACGAGAGCTGGCCGAAGAAGCCGTCGAACTGCGAGACGCCGGCACCGAACGTGAGCTGATTGCGGTTCTGCTCCTCGAACTTCAGCGTGACGTCGACTTTGTTGTCCACGCCGGGCGTCTGCGTGACGTCCATCTCTCCTTCGGTGCCCTCGAACGCACGGAAGTAGCCGAGCTGATTCAGCCGGCGGACGCTTTCCTTCAGGGCCTCGGCGTTGAACACGCCCCCCTCGGCCACACGCATTTCGCGGCGGATGACCGAGTCGTGTGTCGTGCTGTTGCCGGTGAACGTGATGCGATTGACGAGGAACTGCTCACCCGGATCCATCCGGATGCTGATGTCCATGACCGGCGGTGCACCATCGATGGTCTGCCCCGTCTCCCGATCGATGTCGCGTGGCTGGAGCTCGGGATCGGGCTGCCACTGCCAGTAGCCGTACGCGCCGTAGGCCTTGCGCGCCTCGTCGATGCCCTTGCGGATCTTCTCGCTGCTGTAGGTGTCCCCTGGCTGGATCTTGAAGAGCGTCTTGACCGCCTCGAGATTCAGCTTCTCCTCGCCGGTGATCTCGAAGTTGCCAATCGTGTAGAGCGGGCCCTCATCCACCGGAACGCGCAGCCGGATCCACCGGCGGCTGCCATCCTCGTGCAAACGCACCGTCTCGATGACCGGCTGGCCGACCTGCGCCGTGGCGTACCCGTTGCGCCGGTAGAAGTCGGTGACCCGCTCGGCGTCTTCGGGAAAGAGGGATTCGTTGTATGTCGCGTCGCCGATGAACCCGAGGAACCCGTTCGGCTTGTTGTGCGCCATCTGCCGGCGCAGCTTGCCGTCGCTGAACGCCTCGTTGCCCTCGAACAGCACCTCGGCGATTTCGACCTTGGGCCCGGGATCGATCCGGAACGTCAGGTGGATCAGCTTCGATCCGCCCACGACCGGCGCGCGTTCGGTGGCCACGGTCGCGTCGTTGTAGCCCTTCTCGGCGTACAACGTGCGCAACACGCCGATGACCTTGCGCAGGCTGGCCTCGTCGACGAACGAGTCGAGACGCACGGCGATGTTCTCCTCGCGCAGCTTCTTCTCGATGTCCGACACGTTGACCTTGAGCTTCTCGCTCTCGCGCGCCGCGACGTAGTCGACCACCTTCACCCGTGAGCGCTCTTCGTAGTGGAAGACGACCTGCTTGCCCATGACGCCGTTTTCGAACGGCTCGTCGATGACCTCGATCCACAGGTCCTCGAGGAACTCCGTGCGCCAGAGCTTCCAGAAATCGGCCTGCAGGATGCTCTCGTCGTAGGGCATCCAGAGGCTGCGGCTGCGCTGCGTCCAGGCGGGTGTGAGGACGGCCGCGTAGGTGCGCGGGTCGATCATCGGCTCCACTTCGGTGACGCGGTCGCCCTCGGCGTGGGCGATGAGCGCCACGCAACGGTAGAGCGGCCCGGAGTCGGCCGGGGGCAGATTCGAGGTGGTCTCGTAGGTCGAACAGGGCGTGACTTGCGCGGACGCCGGCGCGGCCCAGACCAGCAGCGCGACCGCAACGAACGTCAGTCGAACGAACATGTGCATCACCGACACTTAGACGGTCACCGCGAGGCGCCGGCCGGCCTCGTCCTGGCCCGAGGACCGCCAGGCGAGCGCCCCGTGGTCGAGGTAGATTTCGACGTCCCCGCCGCGCAGTTCGCCCCGGATGAGGGCCTCCGACAGCGGGTCTTCGATGTACCGCTGAATGGCCCGGCGCAACGGCCGCGCGCCGTAGGACCGATCCCGGCACGTCGCGTCGATGATCCAGTCGATGACCTCGGTCTGGACGTGAATCTTCAACTGACGGTCGGTCAGGTGCGCGTTCAGGTTGTCGACCAGCAGGCCGGCAATCTTCCGCAGGTCGTCGTCCGAGAGCGGCTCGAACACGATCAGTTCGTCGATACGGTTGATGAACTCCGGGTTGAACGTGCGCCGGACCTCACCGAGCACCATGTCGCTCACCGACTTCTGCACCTCGCCCTTGTCGGGCGACTGGAAGCCCATCGACGCCTTCTTCTGGATGAAGCGCGCGCCGATGTTCGACGTCATGATGATGATCGTGTTCTTGAAGTTCACCCGGTTGCCGAGCCCGTCGGTCAGGTGCCCGTCCTCGAACACCTGCAGCAGGATGTTGAACAGATCCGGGTGGGCCTTCTCGATCTCGTCGAGCAGGACGACCGAGTAGGGATTGCGCTTGATCTTCTCGGTGAGCTGACCGCCCTCCTCGTGCCCCACGTACCCGGGGGGCGATCCGATGAGCTTGCTCACCGAGTGCTTCTCCATGTACTCCGACATGTCGAAGCGGATGAGCGCGTGGTCGCTGCCGAACAGGAAGCTGGCCAGCGCGCGCGCCAGCTCGGTCTTGCCCACGCCGGTCGGCCCGAGGAACACGAAGCTGCCCACGGGCCGCGCCGGGTTCTTGAGCCCGGCACGCGACCGGCGGATGGCGCGCGAGAGCGCCGAGATGGCCTTCTCCTGGCTCACCACACGCCGGTGCAGCTCGTCCTCCATGCGGAGGAGCTTGCCGCCCTCGTCTTCGGTGACCGACGTCAGCGGCACGCCGGTCCACTTCGACACGACCTCGTCGATGTCGGCCTTGCCGATGCGCACGCGCGTGGCCGCCGACTTCACGTCGAGCCGTTCGCGCACGACCGACACCTGGTCGCGCGACGCCGGTTCGGACTCGACGAACGCCCACGACTTGTCGACCGGCATCGGCGCGCCATCGCCGTCGACTTCGACCGACGTCCGGACCACGCGGCTGATTTCGCCGAGCTCGGCCGTCATTTCCGCGTCGCGCAGCTTGGCCCGCGATCCGGCCTCGTCGATGAGATCGATGGCCTTGTCGGGCAGGAACCGATCGGTGATGTAGCGGCTCGACTGAAGGACCGCGGCCTCGATGGCGTCGGGCGAGTACTCGACGTGATGGAACGCCTCGTACCGGTCCTTGATGCCCATCAGCACCTGGATCGTTTCCGCCTCGCTCGGCGGATCCACCTTCACGGCCTGGAAGCGGCGCTCGAGCGACCGATCCTTTTCGATGTACCGCCGGTACTCGGCAGGCGTGGTCGCGCCAATGCACCGGATTTCGCCGCGCGACAGCGCCGGCTTCAGGATGTTGGCCGCATCGAGCGACCCTTCAGCCGACCCGGCGCCCACCAGCGTGTGCAGCTCGTCGATGAACACGATGATGTTCGGGTTCTCGGTGAGCTCCTTCATGATGGCCTTGAGGCGCTCTTCGAACTGCCCGCGGTACTTCGTGCCCGCCACGATCAGCGAGATGTCGAGCGCGAGCAGGCGCTTGTCGGCCAGGAAGTGCGGCACGTCGCCGCACACGATCTTCTGCGCCAGCCCCTCGACGATGGCCGTCTTGCCGACGCCCGGCTCCCCGATGAGCACGACGTTGTTCTTGGTGCGGCGGCAGAGCACCTGCTGCACGCGTTCGACCTCGGGGGCGCGGCCCACCAGCGGATCGAGCACGTTCTTCATCGCCGCTTCGGTCAGGTCGCGGCTGAACTCGGCCAGGAGCGGTGTTTCCTTCGGCCGGGCCGGCGCCGTCTTCTCGTTGAGCAGCTGCACGATGTCCTCGCGCACGCTCGACAGCCGCATCCCCTTCTCGTACAGAATCGACGCGGCCACCGACCGCTCCTCGCGCAGGATGCCGAGCAGCAGGTGTTCCGTGCCGATGTAGGTGTGCAGCAGCCGGTCGGCCTCCTCGGCCGCGTACTGCAGCACGCGTTTCGTCTCGGCGCTGAAGGGAATCTCGACCGACGTGGCCACCTTCTCGCGGAAGACGGTCCGGCCCTCGATTTCCTTGCGGATGCTGTCGAGTGACAGGTGGGAGCGCGCGAAGATGCGGCTCGTCAGCCCTTTGCCCTCGCGGATGAGGCCGAGCAGCAGGTGCTCGGTCTCGATCGACGTGCTGCCAAGCTGCGTGGCTTCGTAGCGGGCGAAGAACAGAACGCGCCGCGCTCGTTCCGTGTAGCGTTCAAACATCGAATCGTCCGCCTGAAAGTGAAGCTTTCAGCGCGTTTCCTTCCCGGCATTATACGGCATCGCCGCCGGCAGACCGGCGACAGCGAGGCGGCTCGGTCAGGCGACCGAAAGCAGCTGGCGGACCTTGGTCAGCAGGTCGGTCGACGAAAACGGCTTCTGGAGCAGCGGGCCCGGCGGGGAGACGAGGCCGTCGGCGTTCCCGGCCAGGTCTGCGCCGCCCGAGATATAGAGCGCGGGCAGCCCCGGCCGCATCTGGCGGAGTTCAGCCACCACCTCAGGGCCGGTCATGCCGGGCATCACGATGTCACTGATGACGAGGTCGATCGCGCGGATCTCCTCGTCGGTCACCGTCAACGCGGCTTCGGCGCCTTCAGCGGGAATCACCTGGTAGCCGTGCCCCTCGAGCACGTGCACCAGGTATGCCCGCAGCGCATCGTCATCTTCGATGAGCAACAGCGTCTCGCGGCCGGTCATGACGGCCGGGGGCAACGGCCGATCGGACGGCAGGACGGGTTCTGCCGAATACGGCAGATAGACACGGAAGGTCGCGCCACGATTCACCTCGCTGTCGACCTCGATGAGCCCACCCATCTGCTGGACGATGCCGTAGACGGTGGCCAGGCCCAGCCCGGTGCCGCCGCCGACTTCCTTGGTGGTGAAGAACGGCTCGAACGCGCGCCGGCGTGTCTCGGCATCCATGCCGATGCCCGTGTCGATCACCTCCAGCAGCACGTGCGCGCGATTCACTCCGCTCTGCCCCATGTCCGCGTCGAACTCGATGTCGGACGTGCGGATGGTCACGCGCCCGCCGTTGGGCATCGCATCACGCGCGTTGAGGATCAGGTTCACGACGATCTGTTCGACCTGACTCCGATCGCCCATGATGGGCGACGCGAGCATCGACGTGGCGTCCACGATCTCGATGCCGCCGCCGATGAGCCGCCGCAACATGGGCAGCAGCCCCTGGATCAGCCGCGTGAGATCGAGGCTGGTGGCCTGCACGACCTGACGGCGGCTGAACGACAGCAACTGGCGCGTGAGGTCGGCAGCCCGTTCGGCCGCGCGCTGAATCTCGCGGACCTGATCGGCCCGCGTATCGCCCGACATGTCTCGCTCGAGCCAGTCGGCGTACCCGACGATGGCCGTCAGCAGATTGTTGAAGTCGTGCGCGATGCCGCCGGCCAGCTGGCCGACCGCCTGCATCTTCTGCCCGTGGTGGAGCCGCTCCTCGAGACTGCGCCGCTCGGTGATGTCGCGGGTCACGGCCACGTATCCGGGCGGGGATCCGGCTTCGGCGATCAGCGGGCGGATTGTCGTGACGCCGGTGAACGTCCGCCCATCGGGCCGCCGGCAGGTCCCTTCGCGTTCCGCCTTGCCACGAGCCGACGCTTCGGCCAGCCACGCGCCAAAGGCGTCAGGTTCCATGTCGAAGAGTGATGCGGCCGACTCGCGCGCGATCTGTTCGCGCGTGTGGCCGAAGACCTCCTGCGCACCGACGTGCCAGCTCGCGACCGTGCCGTGTTCGTCGAGCACCAGCATGGCGTAGTCCTTGATGCTGTCGAGCATGAGTCCGACGCGCGACTCGAGCTCCCGCAACTGCGCATCCGCGCGCTCGCGCGCACGTTCGCGTCGCTCGATGATGAGCTGAGCGTGTTCGATGGCCGTCGCCGCGCTGCGCCCGAGTTGTCCCAGCATCGTCAGATCGTCGTCGGGAAACAGCGGACCGCGACGGTGCACGGTGGCGACCACGCCCCACGACTGCCCATTGGCCGCGATTGGGGCGATCAGCAGCGACCGGCCGTAAGTTGCGAGCGCGGCGCCGAAGTCTCCGCCGACATCGCGTGTGGCGCCAGACAGGGCCAGCTGATCACGATGGACCTGGCCGACGAGATCACCTGTGGCACGCACCACAGTCCCCAGGAGCGTCCGATCGCTGGCCGCGCGAACGATCAACGTGTCGGATCCCCGCGCTCTCGGCCGCGCCACGAACGCGAGCGAAGGGCCGATGCACCGCTGCACACCGTCGAGCAGATCCTCGGCCACCAGCCAGCCTCGTTCTTCGGGTTCGCGTTCCAGCGTGCT
>CAZVHY010000064.1:7452-16999 GCA_964627115.1 uncultured Solibacteraceae bacterium
GTGCCAACGTGAAGCGCCACGGGAACTAGGCGCCAGGCGGCTCCGACAAGAAAGACAGCGCCGATGTCGCCGCTGGGACGCCTGCGCCTTCAACTTTGACGCGGCCGTCTTGGGCGACTATGACCACGGACGGAACGACCCGGATCTTGATCGTTCGAAAGTTGGCAAATCTTACGGCAGACGACTCGAAGCCGGCAGCCTCGGCAAACGTTTCCTCGCGATCGGGAAGCGTGTCAGGAACCACCGCCAGCGCGCGCGGGTCAAGGCCTGAGCCAGCCAGCTCCTGCGCGAGTTCACGACTCGCGGGGCAATCACTTCTCAAGAAGACGAGTACCGTGTCGCCCTCCGATGCCAACCATTCGCGTGGCACGTCTACGAGATCGCCCACGCGATAACCGGTAGCGCCCCCCGTGTCGCTCGATTGCCAGACGCTCGCTGTCGCTGTCAGCGCGAGGACCGCAAAACAGCCAGCGAGCACGAACACACTCACCGTCCTGAGACGACCGTCTGTCATGGTCGCCCCCAGCCAGCCACGCACAAACCGGTACACGGATCGCTCCACGTCCAACCACATGCCGGCCAGCCGGTGTACTCCGCGCATCCCATGGAATATGAACAGCTGCTCGCAGGCGAGTAACAGCCCGCGTCCATCGTGCAGTCGCACGTCCACCCTTGAGCGTTCGCCACAAACAGACTACGCAGTTTGTTTGCCAGGTACATCGCCGTCGGTTCGTAGCTGGCAAACGCGCCGTCTGCGGGGCCGAGGTACTCCATCAGCGGCAGCGCGTCTTCCAGACCAATGGCCGCGGCCACCTGATCGGCCAGCGCCATCACGTCCTCCCTGCGGTCCTGCTGCGGCGAGTCGAAGAACGCCGGCGTCAACATCTCGCGCAGCGATCTCACGAGCGATGCGCTGTTGACGTCGAGGCCCGGTCGCGACTCGAGATACGCGTCGAAGTGTGCGCGCCAGACCTGCGATCGGACATCGGGCGTGGACGACCGCAGGAGCTCCTTGCGATAGAGCACGGGATACGCCTGGATTCGCCCGACCTCGGCGCTCAGCTGGCTGGCAGACAGGCTCTCGGCCCAATCGCGAATGGCCTGCTTCCGATCGGGCACGGCCAGTGCACGCAGCAGCAGGATTTCAGCGGGAACGGTCAAGGCCACGACAAGGCAGGTGAAGAACACGAGACGGCGGGTGGACTTGCTCACAGTGGGCTCCTTGCTGGAGTAAAGGAACGGACACCAGGCGTCGCGCCCGCACCGACTCCGGTCGCGTGCAGGCGCACAGGCTCAGTTGCAGTGTGCTCCGGGCGCGAAATCTAGCGAGGCGTCCGCGCGGTGTCAAAAGGAATTCGCCGACGTGTCGTTCGAGTCCTCTGGAGTCCGTTAGAGTCCTCTCGCTCCGTCACGAAGCCTCGACGAGGTGGCCGCCCTCGAGCCGGAAGACGCGGTCGCAGCTCGCAGCCAGCACGGCGTTGTGCGTGACGATCACGGACGTGAGGTGATCCTCGGCGTGGATCTGGCGCAGAAGCCGATGGAGGTCGGCCGCGGTGGCCTCGTCGAGGTTGCCCGTCGGCTCGTCGGCGAGCAGCAGCGCCGGCCGCGTGACGAGCGCACGCGCAACGGCGACACGCTGCTGTTCCCCCCCCGACATCGTCCCGGGACGATGGGTCAGTCGCGCCGAGAGCCCGACGCGCGCCAGCAACTGCTCGGCTCGCGTGCGCCGCTCACCGGCCCCGACGCCGGCGAGAAACAGCGGCATCTCGACGTTCTCGAGTGCCGAGAACTCCGGCAGCAGATGGTGGAACTGGAACACGAAACCCACGTGCGCGTTCCGGAACGCCACGCGCTGGTCGTCGTTCATCCGTTCGATCTGCGCGTCGTCAATCCGCACCGTGCCGGCCTCGAACTGATCCAGGCCGCCGAGTACGTGCAACAGCGTGCTCTTCCCCACCCCCGATGCGCCGACGATGGCCACCATCTCGCCGCGCTCGATGGCGAGGTTCAAATCGCGCAGCACGGTCAGCGCGCCGCTCGCCGACGTGTACGACTTGACGAGTCCCGTCACCTCGATGAACGCCACGGCTACTGGTTCCTCAGCGCCTCGGCCGGATCGATGCGCCCGGCCTGGCGCGATGGATAGATGGTGGCCACGAAACAGATCGCGATGGCCGCGGCCACCACGACGATGACGTCGAGCGGCTCCACACGGAACGGCAGGTGCGAGATCTGGTACACGTCAGCCGGCATCTTGATGATCTGGAATCGGTCCGCGACGATCGACGCCAGGACGCCGAGCACTGCGCCGCCAAACGTGCCGATCAAACCAATCGCCAGTCCCTGATAGATGAAGATGCGCCGAATCGTTCCCGCACGTGCGCCCATCGTCCGGAGAATGGCGATGTCACGCGTCTTTTCCATCACGAGCAGCACGAGCGACGCCACGATGTTGAGCGCCGCCACCATGACGATCAGGCCAATGGCCAGCGAGATGGCCATCTTCTCGAGCCAGAGTGCCGAGTACAGGTTCTCGTTGAGTCCGATCCAGTCGTCGACCCGATACCCGAAGCCGAGTGCGTCCTGCAGCTGATCGCGGATGCGCCTAGCATCGTCGATATTGGCCAGCCGCAGTTGCAGCATGTTCGGCCCATCAGGGTTGACGAGCGCCTCGGCGGTTTCGAGGGAGACGAACCCGAAGCGCGAATCGACCGCGTAGAAGCCGAAGCGCACGATGCCGACCACCTCGAGCCTCTGGCTGCGATTGCGCAGGCCCATCACGGTGGAGGTCATCGCCGTGCTGTATGCCACCACGGTGTCGCCCAGTCTCACCCCGAGCGACTCAGCCAGATCGGCCCCGAGCACGATCCCGTCCCACGCGTCGGGACTGCGGTTGGTCAGCGCCTCGATCGAACCAGACTGCACCGCTGATGCGATGTCGGTGACGGTCGCCTCGAGCGCGGGATCGATGCCCTTGAGCATGGCGCCGCCCGTCGACCCGGCCTGCAGCAGCGCCTCGCCGACAATGGCCGGCGCCGACGCGATGACCCCCGGAACCTGCACGCGCGCGCGATCCGCGTCCACGTCGGTGAAGGGCCCATCCTGCTTGTACACGTAGACGTGCGCCGTCGACCCGATCATGACGTCGCGCAGTTCGCCCTGCGCCCCCGTCATCAGCGCGAGCGCGATGATGACCGCCATCACGCCCACGCCGACGCCAAGGATCGACACGCCGGAGATCAGCGAGATGAACGCCTGCCGCCGGCGCGCCGTGAGATAGCGCCGGGCCACGAACCAGGAGAACGCGCCGTTCCCCGTGGCCATCCGCCTACGCGTCTCCCTCGTCTGCGGGCGCCGTGTCGGCGGCCGAGGCGCGCGGGCGCATCAGGGGAAAGAGGATGACGTCGCGAATCGACGGGCTGTTGGTGAGCAGCATGACGAGGCGATCGATGCCGATGCCCTCGCCGCCGGTCGGCGGCAGGCCGTACTCGAGCGCGCGGATGTAATCCTCGTCCATCTGGTGCGCCTCGGCGTCGCCGGCCGCACGGTCGCGCAACTGCGCCTCGAAACGCGCGCGCTGCTCCACCGGGTCGTTGAGCTCGCTGAAGCCGTTCGCCACCTCGAAGCCGCCCGCGTAGAGTTCGAAGCGCTCGACCGTATCGGGATCGCCGGCCTTCTGCTTCGAGAGCGGCGAGACCTCGGTCGGAAAGTCGTAGACGAACGTGGGTTGCACCAGGTGCTCTTCCCAGAGCGCCTCGAAAATGGTCGTGGCAATACGGCCCGCGCCATGGCCGGCCTCCACACCCAGGCCGAGCGCCTTGGCCACGCTCGCCGCGCGCTCGCGGTCGCGCAGGTCATCGCCTGTCACGGCGCCGCCGCGCCATGTGTCGATCGACGAGAGCCGCTCCGACGCGGCCTCGGCGGCCGCGGTGCGAAGCGACAGGCGCCGATAGGGCGGCGCGAACGACAGGACGTGATCGCCCCAGGGCGTCTCGTGTCCGCCGACCACCTGCGCCGCCACCTGCGAGAGCATCTCTTCGGTCATCCGCATCAGGTGGTCGTAGTCCACGTACGCCTCGTAGAACTCGAGCATCGTGAACTCGGGGTTGTGCTGCGTCGAGATCCCCTCGTTGCGGAAGTTGCGATTGATCTCGTAGACCTTCTCGAAGCCGCCAACCGTCAGCCGCTTCAGATACAGCTCCGGCGCGATGCGCAGGTAGAGATCGAGGTCGAGTGCGTTGTGGTGCGTGATGAACGGCCTGGCCAGCGCGCCGCCGGCCATCGGCTGCATCATCGGCGTCTCGACTTCGAGGAAACCGCGCGTGTTGAGGAACTGCCGGATGGCCGCGACAATACGCGCGCGCGCTTCGAAGACGCGCCGCGAATCGGGGTTGACGATCAGATCCAGGTACCGCTGGCGATAGCGCACCTCGACGTCCGTCAGTCCATGCCACTTCTCTGGCAGCGGCAGCCGGCACTTCGCCAGGAACTCCAGACGCGCGGCCCAGATGCTCAGCTCGTTGGTGCGCGTGCGGAACACGCGCCCCTCGACGCCGACGAGATCGCCGAAGTCGAGCCGCTTGAAGATGTCGTAGCTGCGCGCGTCCACGCTGTCGGCGCGCACGTAGACCTGCACGCGCTCGCGGCCGTCGCTGATGACGAGGAAGCTCGCCTTGCCGAAGCTCCGGATGCCCAGGATGCGGCCCGCGACCACGACGCCTGGCCGCTCGGCCTCGAGCGCCTCGCCGGTCTGCGGACCGTAGCGCTCGACGAGTGTCGTGACGTCACTCGTTCTGCCGAACTGGTTCGGGTACGGCGGCACGCCGAGCGCCACCAGTTCGTCGAGCTTCGTCTGCCGCTGCGCGGCCTGTTCCTTCTCGCTGGACATAGTGCGTCAATCCGTCCCCTGCTCACCGGCGGCCGGCGGCGGTGGTGTTCCACGATGAACCGCGTCGAGCACACCGTTGACGAACCGCACGGCCTCCTCGGCGCTATAGCGGCGCGCCAGTTCCAGCGCCTCGTTGATGATGACCGCCGCGGGCGTCTCCCCCTCGTGGCGCAGTTCCCAGATCGCCAGCCGCAGCACCAGCCGATCGATGACGGCCAGCCGCGCCACGCGCCAGTGGCGCGCGTGCTGTTCGATCGTGCGGTCGAGCTCGTCGATCTCCCCCACCGTGCCGAGCACGAGACGCGACGCGAACGTCACCGTCGCCTCGTCGGCCCCGGGCTGGTGCTCGGCGAAGTACGCCTCGATGGCGCTGAGCGGCTGCGCGCGTCCGACTTCCCAGAAATAGAGGATCTGCAGGGCCGCTTCACGGCCCTGCGAGCGGTGTCCGCTCACGCGCGCGCCCCGATGGTGCGATACAGACGCGCCATCTCGAATGCCGCAACCGCGGCCTCGCGTCCCTTGTTCGCGTCACCCGGCGCCGACCGCGTCAGTGCCTCTTCGGCCGTGTTCGTCGTGAGCAGGCCGAAGCTGACCGGCACGCCGTTCTCCTGCGCCGTGCGCAGGATGCCGTGCGCCGCAGCCTGTGCGATGTAGTCGAAGTGCGGCGTCTCGCCGCGAATCAGGCAGCCGAGGCAGACGATGGCCTCGAACCGTCCAGTCGCCGCCACGCGTGAGGCAGCCTGCGCCAGCTCGTACGCACCAGGCACCACGAAGCGCTCGATGGCGTCGGCGGCGACACCAGCATCGATGAGGGCCTCCCGGGCCCCCTGCTCGAGGCCGTCGGTGACGAACGTGTGATAGCTGGAAACGACGAGGGCAACGCGCATGAAGCTGGTGATTATACCGTGCGGTCTCGGCGGCGCACGAACCGCGCCACGAGCCATCCCACACTCACCGCCACCGCCGCGCCCGCCGCGTCGGCCACCCAGTCGTCGAGCGCCATCGTCCGTCCGGGCACGAACCACTGGTGCCACTCGTCGCTGGCGCCGAACGCGACGGCAATGGCCCAGGCCGCCGCAGCGGCGCGCGTCGTCACCGCGTTCCAGCTCGCCGCGGCCAGCGCCCGGAGCGTCAACGCGCCGAGTGCGAAGTACGCCCAGAAATGCGCCGTCTTGTCCGACACGTCCCCGGGCAGTGCCTGCAGATCCTGGATGCTGGACGCCACGACGATGGCGATCATGAGCGCAACGGGAGGCCCCCAGATCCAGACCGCTCGAGTGACGCGTGTGACGAGGGACGGCTGGCGGGTGTCTGTCTGAGAGTCGTTCATGCCTTGCGGACGGTCGACGATGGCGTCAGGGTGCGAGCAGGTACATCACCCAGCCGGCCACCAGGGCCCCGCCGACGAGGCCGCCGAAGATGCGCGTGCCGAGTTGCAGCTGTTCACGCGTCTCCTCGCGCATGAGGACGGCAAAGACAACGGCGACGGCCGCCGCGAACACGATGAGCACGCCCAGGTGCGACGTCACGGACGGCCAGGTCCCTTCAGTCCGCGCACGCGATCGACCACGTCGAGCACCGCGAGCACGTTGAGCAGACCGGCGGCCATGAGAAACGTGTTGCCGTATTCGTAGGTCACGGCCACGACGTCGCCCTCACCCACGCCAGCCAGCCCGGCGATGAGTCGCGGCGCCGCAACACCCCACTGCGCCAGCGCCATGAGGAACACCAGCCATTCGGACAGTTGAAAGGGAAACAGTCGCCCGCCGAACGCGATGCCGAGGACGAACATGAAGATGATCGTCACGAACAGGATCGCGCCGCGCCGCAGATCGCCGTGCAGCACGTGGCCTCCGCCCGGAATCAGCCATGCGGCCAGGAGCACCGGAAAGACGGCGCGTCCCTGGGCCTGCGGTCGAATCGTCGACATGGACGACGCCTGCGATCGTGACGACACGCTCGTCAGTCTATCCGATTCGATTGCCGGATCTGGCCAGCGTGACGAGCGTGAACGCCACGGCCGCACCGAGCGGCACGGCCAGCGCCATCCGCACCACGCCCGGCACCGGGACGCCGGCCGCGGCCTCGAGCAGCCACGCCGCCATGGTCGGCGCCGCGGCGACGGCCACCACGCGGCCGAGCGTGCGGCGGCCGCGGGGCCGTGCCAGGGCCGCAGCCAGCACGCCCAGCGGCGCCGCGAGGTACAGTCCCGCGCATCGTGCGCACACGGGCCACTGCTGCCCCCGGGTCGTGAACGATCGATCGGCGCGCTGATGACACACGCGCGAGGCCGCGGCGTACACGACGGTCGACATGGTGGAGGCCGGAGCGTCGATGCGATCCGCGAGCGCCAGGCCGAGCAGGGCCGGCCACGTCACGGCAGCGGCGGCAAGCAGGATCGCGAGCGGCATCGTGGCTCGTGCAAACGATCGTTCAGGCGAGCGTCAACGGACCGAAACTCGACTCGTATCGCGACGCGAACTCCTGCCACGTGTATGCGTGGCTCGAACCACCGAGGTGTTCGAGCGCGTAGGCCGCGGCCACGCTTCCGAGTTGCGCGCACACGAGCGGATCGGCGCCGCGCGCCAGCCCCTTCATGAACCCGCCGCGATACGCGTCGCCCACGCCTGTCGGATCCTCGATCCGGCTGACCGGCACCGCGGGCACGTCGACCTGCCGCTCGCGCGTGATGACCCGGCACCCGTGTTCACCACGCGTGATGACGAGCAGCTGCGTTCGTGCGAGCACGCCCGCTTCGTCGAGCCCGGTCTTCTGGCGGATCAGCTCGAACTCGTAGTCGTTGCAGATCACCATGAACGAGCCACTGAGCCCGGCCGCCAGCTCGTCGCCCGACATGCGCGCGCACTGCTGGCCGGGATCGAAGATGAACCGGATCCCGAGCACGCGACACTCCTCGGCGTACTGCCGCATGGCGTCCGGGTCGTTGGGCGAGATGATCGCCAGGTCCACGGTGCCGGCCGTGCGGAACGACAGTTCGCTCGCGTGCTCCATGGCGCCGGTATAGAAGGACGCGATCTGGTTGTTGGCCGCGTCCGTGTTGCAGAAGAACGACGCCGTGAACTTGCCGGGCACGTCGCGGACGAGCGACGTATCGATGCCGGCCGCATCGAGCCACTGCCGGTAGTCGCCGAAGTCCTGTCCCGCCGTGCCCATCAGGACCGGCCGCTCGTCGAGCAGCGCGAGCGTATACGCGATGTTCGGCGCGCACCCACCGCGGCGCTTGTCCATCGAGTCGACGAGGAAGCTGAGACTGACACGCGAGAAGTGCTCCGGCAGCAGATGCTCGGTGAACTTCCCGGGAAACGACATCAGGTAGTCGTACGCGATCGAACCAGTGACGATGATTCTCATACAGTTCCCGACAGGTATTTTCCGACGATCGGCGCGAGGCGCTCGCGGGCCTCGGCGGAGATGACGTCGCGGCGCGTCATGATGGCCGTGGCCAGCGCACGCGCGCACTCGCAGGTGCGCTCGATGGGCAGTTGCTCGACCGCGTTGGCCAGCACCTGCTGCGCGATCTTCGCGTTCTGCGTGAGCGTGGCCACCACCATCTCGACCGTCACCGAATCGTGATCCGGGTGCCAGCAGTCGTAGTCGGTCACCAGCGCCAGCGTCGTGTAGCAGATCTCGGCTTCGCGCGCGAGCTTGGCCTCCTGCAGGTTCGTCATCCCGATGATGTCGAACCCCGACGCCCGATAGTGATTCGACTCGGCCATCGTCGAGAACTGCGGCCCTTCCATGCAGACGTACGTTCCCCCCTCGTGCACGGTGGCGTTGGCGCGCTTCGCCGAGTCGACCATGATCGTCGACAGCGGACGGCAGAAGGGATGCGCGAACCCGACGTGCGCGACGATCCCGTCGCCGAAGAACGTGCTGATGCGGTTGCGTGTGCGATCGAAGAACTGGCTCGGGACCACGAGGTCCGTGGGTTTGATGTCTTCGCGCAGGCTGCCGACCGCGCTGGCCGACAGGATCCACTCGACGCCCAGTTTCTTGAAGCCGTAGATGTTGGCGCGGAAGTTCAGTTCCGACGGCTGGTAGCGATGCCCGATGCCGTGACGCGGCAGGAACGCCACGCGCCGGCCGCGCAGTGTCGCGAGGACGTAGGGGCCGGAGGGATCGCCGAACGGTGTGGTGATCGTGACGTCTTCGCGGTCCGAGAGCTCGGCCATGTCGTACAGGCCACTCCCCCCGATGATGCCAATCTGTGCGGTTGCGGACATAGGTTCTGTGAGTCGGCTCGGAAGGTCCACGCGCGGGTTCACACGGTCGCGATGATCGGCTCCACGCGCGCGCGGCCGTCAGCGACGGTGAGGCGTCCGGCCCGGATGACCGGATCGTGCTCGAAGAAGATAACGTACTCGCCCTCGACCGCCATGCGGATCCAGTGCGCCTTGGCCGCGAGCGTCTCCAGTGGATACAGGTCGTAGCCCATGATCCAGGGCTCGGGCAGGTGCGCGGCGGTCGGGATCAGATCGGCAAGATAGAGCCCGGTCTGCCCTGCCGAATCGAAACGGACGACCTGATGGTGTTTCGTGTGCCCGCCGGTGTGCCACACGCTGACTCCGGGCAATACGTCGCCGTCGGCCTCGATGAGCTCCACGAGCCCGGCCTCGGCCAGCGGCGCGTAGTCCTCGC
>CAZVHY010000065.1:0-16661 GCA_964627115.1 uncultured Solibacteraceae bacterium
TTCTACGATCCGCCGGCTTTGCGCGGGGTCGTCACCTTCTTGGCGCCGCCCTTGGCCGGACGGCTCGCACGGCTCTTCACGCCAGCGTCCTGGTCGGCCTTCTTGCGGCCGCCGAGCGCTTCGCGAATGCGGCCGCCGACGGTCTTCTTCTTCGGCTTGTCGGCCGCGGTCTTCTCCGCGGCTACCGCCTCGGCGTTCGGGTCGTACTCGCTGCCGAGCAACTCGACCTCGGCCACTTCCGCCGCGTCGCCACGACGATGCCCCAGGCGCAGCAACCGCGTGTATCCGCCAGCGCGGTCGACGTAGCGCGGCGCGATCGTGCCGAACAGCTTCTGGACCATCGCCTTGTCGGCCACGTCCTGCGCCACGACACGACGCGCCGTCACGGCGCGCGCACTGCCGGGCTCGGCGTTCAGGCTGCGCTTGGCCACCGAGATGATCCGCTCGACGAACGGACGCAGTTCCTTCGCCTTCGCGACGGTCGTCTGGATCCGTTCGTGCCGGATCAGATCGATGGTCTGGTTGCGCAGCATCGCAATGCGATGCTCGGTGACCCGACCGAGTTTTCTATTTGCCACTCTGTGACGCATGATGCAATTCCTCTACTCCGCCGCGCCGCCCTGATCGAGCCTCATTCCCAGGCTGAGGCCGAGCGTCTGCAGGATGTCCTTGATCTCGTTGAGCGACTTGCGGCCGAAGTTCTTCGTCTTCAGCATGTCGCCCTCGGTCTTCTGCACGAGCTCGCGCAGCGTCCGGATGTTGGCGTTCTTCAGGCAGTTGTACGAACGCACCGACAGCTCGAGTTCCTCGACGCTCTTGTCGAGGTGCTCGTTGACCGACGCCGAGAGCGACTCGCCGCCGCCGTCGAACGCCTGATCGCCGGCCTCGTCGATGCCGACGAAAATCGTGAAGTGGTCGCGAACGAGCTTGGCGGCCAGCGACACGGCATCGCGCGCCGTCACGGCGCCATTCGTCCACACCTCCAGCGTCAGCTTGTCGTAGTCGGTCGTCTGGCCGATACGCGCGGCTTCGACGACGTAGTTGACCTTCTTGACGGGCGAGTGCACCGAGTCGATCGGAATCCAGCCGATGCCGAGGTCCTCGTCGAAGTTCTTGTCGGCCGAGACGTACCCGCGGCCACGGCGCACGCGCAGTTCCATCTCGAGCGAGCCGCCCTCGCTGACCGTGGCGATGTGCGCATCGGGCTCGAGGATCTCGACGTCCGAGTCGGCCTGAATGTCGCGCGCGCGCACGTCACCCGGCTTCGTGACGCGGACGATGAGCGTCTTCGGCTGATCGGTGTGCAGCTTCAGCGGCACCTGCTTGAGGTTGAGGATGATGTCGGTCGCGTCCTCGACCACGCCCTGGATCGGGGAGAACTCGTGCTGCACGCCCTCGATCTTCACGGCCGTGACGGCCGCGCCCTCGATCGACGACAGGAGCACGCGACGCATGGCGTTGCCCACCGTCGTGCCGAAGCCGCGCTCGAACGGCTGGGCGTAGAACCGGCCGAACCGGTCCGTCAGTGTTTCACGCTCGAACTCGAGGCGCTTCGGTCTCTGAAAACCCTTCCACAACATGGTCACAATCCTTTCGCTCGTCCACCTCCGCGCTGCGCGCTTCGGTGGACCAGACCTGCATTGATTCATCACCGGCCTCACGCCGCAGGTCTGAGAGCTGCGGGCCGGCGACTGCGATGAGAACGACTTACACGCGCCGCTTCTTCGGCGGCCGGCACCCGTTGTGCGGAATCGGCGTGACGTCGCGAATCGCGCGCACGTCGATGCCCACCGTCTGCAGGGCGCGCACGGCCGACTCGCGCCCGGCGCCGGGGCCCTTGACACGCACCTCGAGCGACCGCAGGCCGTACGTCTTGGCCGCGTTGCCGGCGGCCATGGCCGCCTGCGTGGCCGCGAACGGCGTGCCCTTGCGCGATCCCTTGAACCCGATCGCTCCGGCGCTCGACCAGGAGATGACCTTCCCGTCGGCGTCGGTGATCGTCACGATCGTGTTGTTGAAGGACGCCTGGATGTGGGCGAACCCGTGGTGCACCACGCGCTTCTCGCCACGCTTCTTGAACGTCTTCTTCTTGCCCTTGCCGTCTCCGGCGCCTTCTGTCTTTGCCATCTCGTCCTCGGTTCAGTCGCTGTCGGTGGTCGCGAGCGTTGCCGCCGGCCTACTCGGTCTTCTTGCGCGCCACGGCGCCCTTGCGGGGGCCCTTCCGGGTGCGCGCGTTGGTCCGCGTCCGCTGGCCGCGCGCCGGCAGATTGCGGCGGTGCCGCGCTCCGCGGTAGCTGCCGATCTCGACGAGCCGCTTGATGTTCATCGAGATCTCCTTGCGGAGATCACCCTCGACGCCGCCCTGCTCCTCGAGCACGCGCGAGATCTTCCGGACGTCGTCTTCCGACAGGTCCTTCACGCGGATGTCGCCGCTCACGCCGGCAGCCGTCAGCACGTCGTTCGACCGCTTGCGGCCGATGCCGTAGATGTACGTGAGACCAATCTCGATGCGCTTGGTCCGCGGAAGATCCACACCTGAAATACGAGCCATATTCGGTACCTATCCCTGCCGCTGCTTGTGCTTCTGGTTGCTGCAGATGATCCGCACGACGCCCTGGCGCCGCACGACCTTGCACTTGTCACAAATCCGCTTGACCGATGCCCTGACCTTCATGATTGCCTCTCAGACAAAGCCAGAATCTTCTAACTTCTGACTTTCCTTACTACCCGCCCCCGTCCCGCATCGCGTGGGCTCACTTCCAGCACCACCCGGTCTCCCGCCACGAGCCGCACGAAGTTGCGGCCCAGGCCGGACGCTGGATGCGCCGTGATCGTCCGCCCGTCGACCGCCACCAGGTACAACCCGTGCGGCAGGCCTTCGAGCACCGTACCCTCCACCGTGACCGCGCGTCCATCGCGCGTCTCCACGGTGCCTATCCTGCCGCGGGCGCCGGCGTGCGTCTCGCCGTCAGCACCAGCGGACCGTCGGCCGTGACCGCGACGGTGTGCTCGAAGTGTGCCGCCAGGCTCCGGTCCTTCGTCACCGCGGTCCAGCCATCGCCGAGCACCTTCGTTTCCGGCCGGCCCATCGCCACCATCGGTTCGATGGCGAGCACCATGCCGGCCGCCAGCTTCGGCCCGCGTCCGGGCGAACCGTAGTTGGGAATCTGCGGCTCCTCGTGCAGCTTCTCGCCGATGCCGTGCCCGACGAACTCCCGCACGATCGAAAACCCGTGCGCCTCGACCCACTGCTGAACGGCGTGGCTGACATCCGAGAGCCGCCCGCCGACCTGCACCTTCTCGATGGCCCGCTCGAGCGACTCGCGCGTCACCCGCAGCAGATCCCGCGTCTTCTGCGGCACGTCGCCAACCGCCACCGTCACCGCCGAGTCGCCGTAGTAGCCACCCAGCCGGACGCCCATGTCGATCGAGATGACGTCGCCCTTCGCCAGCACCCGGGCCTTCGACGGAATGCCGTGCACGACCTCGTCGTTGATCGACGTGCACAACGTCGCCGGAAACCCCCGGTAGCCCTTGAACGCCGGCTCCGCGCCGCCGTCCCGCACCAGCCGTTCCGCCAGGACGTCGAGGTCCATCGTGCTGACCCCTTCGGCCACGGCGGCCTCGAGTCGCGCGAGCACGTCGGCCACCAGCTGGTTGGCCGCGAGCATCCGGGCGATCTCGGCTTCCGAACGGCAAACGATCACTGTCCCCCCAGCACCGAGGCCACGGCCGACGAAATATCGGCCGCGACTGCGTCCTCCGGCTGATCGCCGTCGACCGATCGGAACGTCGACCGGCGGCGGTAGAACTCGACGATGGGCCGCGACTCCTGTTCGTAGACCCGCAACCGCTCGCGCACCACGCGCAGGTCGTCGTCGGACCTCGGCACGAGGGGCCCGCCGCACGCGCTGCACACCGTGAGCGCTGCGGTGGCCGGCGTGCTGCACTTGGCGCAGATGCGCCGCGTGCTCAGCCGCTCGAACAGCGTCTCTTCCGGCACTTCGATGTCGACCACCACGAGCGGCTCGCGATCGTCGAGCAGGTGATCGAGCGCCTCGGCCTGGTTCAGCGTCCGCGGAAAGCCGTCGAGGACGAATCCCTGCCTGGCGTCGGCCTCGGCCAGCCGCCGCCGGACGATCCCGATCACTACATCATCGTCGACCAGGCGGCCCGCGTCCATCGTGGCCCGCGCCTGCCGGTCGAGGTCCGGGTTGGCCTGCCGCGCCTGGCGCAGCACGTCACCGGTCGAAATCCGCGGCACGCGCCTCGACCTGGCGAATCGCCCCGCCTGCGTGCCCTTGCCGGCCCCGGGGGGCCCCAGCATTACCAGTCGTACCGACACGTCGCCCCGACCTTACGCGCGACGGCCGCGAATACGCGTCTTCTTCATGAAGCCGTCGTAGTGCCGCATGATGAGCTGCGACTCGATCTGCTGCACGGTGTCCATCGCCACGCCGACGATGATGAGCAGCGACGTGCCGCCGAAGTAGAACTGCACGTTCAGCCCCTGCGTGACGAACTGCGGCAGCACCGAATCGAGCCACGGTCCGATGAACGGGATCGGCTCGACACGGAAGCCCATCATCAACACCTCGGGCAGCAGCGCGATCAGCGCCAGGTACACGGCGCCGGCCAGCGTGATGCGCGCGAGAATCGCGTCGATGTGCTCCGCGGTCCGCTTGCCCGGCCGGATGCCCGGCACGAACCCGCCGTACTTCCGCATGTTCTCCGCCACGTCATCCGGCTTGAAGATGATCGCGGTGTAGAAGTACGCGAAGAAGATGATCATCGTCACGTACAGCAGGTTGTAGAGCGGGTAGCCCATGCTGAGCTGCCCGATCGCGGAGCTCAGCCAGGCGTTCTCGAACATCCCGCCCGGATCCACCATCGGCTTCATCGTCTGCGGGAACGCGAGAATCGATGAGGCGAAGATGACGGGCATGACGCCGCCCGTGTTCACCTTCAGGGGAATGTGCGTGCTGGCGCCGCCGTACATCTTGCGGCCGACCATGCGCCGCGCATATTGCACGGTCACCCGCCGCTGGCCGCGTTCGACGAACACGACCGCACCGACGATGGCCACCATGACGGCCAGGAGCACGACGAGCACGAGCGGACCGATTTCGCCGGTCTCCATCTGCGTGAACGTCGAGAACACCGCGCGCGGCAACCCCGACACGATGCCGGCGTAAATCAGCAGCGACATGCCGTTGCCGATACCGCGTTCGGTGATCTGCTCACCGAGCCACATCACCAGCACCGACCCGGTCGTCAGCGTCAGCACGGTCAGGAGACGGAAGCCCCAGCCGGGGTTCTCGACAATGGCGAAGCCGCCTGCCTGGCCGGCATTCTCGAGAAACACGGCGATGGCCATCGCCTGGACGACGCTGAGCAGGATCGTGCCGTAGCGGGTGTACTGCGTGATCTTCCGGCGCCCGAGCTCGCCTTCCTTCGACAGGCGCTCGAGATACGGCCAGACCACCGTCAGCAGCTGCAGGATGATCGACGCGCTGATGTACGGCATGATGCCGAGCGCGAACACCGTCATCTGCGACAGGTTGTAGCCCGAGAACATGTCGTACAGGCCGAACAGGTTGCTGCTCGCCACCTGATTGGCCAGTTCCTGCAGGGCACCGATGTTGATGCCCGGAATGGTCACGTGTCCGCCGACCCGATACGCCGCCAGGATGCCGAAGGTGAACAGCAGCCGGTTGCGCAGCTCGGGGATGGCGAAGATGTTCCTGAGACTGTCCATAAGTGTTCTCGAGGTCGCGCTGGCCCGCTCGCGTCGAGCGGGCGCGTCCGCGCCGGTCCATCACCGGCCCGGACGCCTCTGCCCCGTTACGCCAGGACTTCCGTCGCTCCGCCGGCCGCCGCAATCTTCTGGACGGCCGTCTCGCTGAACTTGTGGGCCTTGATCGTCAACTGCTTGGCGATCTCACCACGGCCCAGCACCTTGATGGGCGCGCGCGCATCACGCACGATCCCGCGCTCGCGCAGCAGTTCGGGCGTCACCGCCGACCCGGCGTCGAACACCTCGGCCAGCGTGTCGAGATTGACCACGGCGTACTCGACGCGGAACGGGTTGGTGAACCCGCGCTTCGGCACGCGCCGGTGCAACGGCATCTGGCCGCCCTCGAATCCCCGCTTGAAGCGGAACCCCGAGCGCGACTGCGCACCCTTGTGGCCGCGCGACGCCGTCTTGCCGTGACCCGATCCGGGGCCGCGGCCAACGCGCTTCTTCGGCTTCTTCGCCCCACGGGGCGGCGCCAACTTGTTCAGAGCCATGTCACCCTTCTTCTTCCAGTTGCTCGTGGGGCCCCACCCCCACTCGCCGCTCAGCGCCGCGCCTACGTCGCGGGCTTCGCGGAGCCAGTGCTACTCGTCGACCTGGACGAGATGGCGGACCTTCAGAATGAGACCGCGCGTGGCCGGCGTGTCGACCACCTCGACCGTATGCCGGATCCGCCGCAGCCCGAGCCCGCGCAACGCCAGCTTCTGCGCCTTGTCGAAGCCGATGCCGCTTCGGAGCTGAGTCACCTTCAGATGCTTCATAACAACCTCGATCGAGTCAGACGCACCGTCTAGCTCGCCTTCCCCGCTCCCATCAGATCTTCCAGGTCCTTGCCGCGCAGGCGCGCCACACGCGCCGGTTCGCGCAGCCCTTCGAGCGCCGCGAACGTCGCGCGGACCACGTTGTGATGGTTGGCCGAGCCGAGCGACTTGGTCAGCACGTTGCCGATACCGGCTGACTCCACCACGGCGCGCACCGCGCCGCCGGCGATGATGCCCGTGCCATCGGGCGCCGGCTTGAGCAGCACCGACCCGGCGCCGAAGCGGCCGACAATCTGGTGCGGAATGGTCGTGCCGTTCATCGGGACCCGAATCAGCGCCTTCTTGGCCGACTCGATGGCCTTCTTGATCGCCGACGGCACTTCCTTGGCCTTGCCAATCCCGAAGCCCACCACACCGTTGCCGTCGCCGATGACGACCAGTGCGCTGAAGCTCAGGTTCTTACCGCCCTTGACGACCTTGGTGACACGGCTGATGTTGACCACCGTGTCCTTCAGCTCGAGCTCGGCTGCGTCGATCTTTTCGCGAGAGTACGCCATGTGTTTTCCCTAGAACTCGAGTCCGGCCTTGCGGGCCGCGTCGGCCACCGCGCGCACGCGACCGTGATAGAGGTTGCCACCGCGGTCGAACACGACACGGGTGATGCCGCGCTCGCGCAGCCGTTCGGCAATCACCTTGCCCAGCGCCTCGGCGCCGGCCAGGTTGCCGCCACGCACCGTGCCGCTGAACACCTCGCCGAGCGACGGCTCGGTGCTCGAGGCCGCCGCCAGCGTGCGGCCCGTGAAGTCGTCGATGACCTGCGCGTAGATGTGCGACACCGACCGGAACACCGACAGACGCGGGCGCTCGGCCGTGCCGTGAATGCGCTTGCGCTGCCGCAGCCGGATACGTTCGCGTCGATCCTTCTTCGTTCGAATCTGCATGATTTACGCTCCGGTCTTCCCGACCTTCTTCTTCAGCACTTCACCCGTGTAGCGCACACCCTTCTGCTTGTACGGATCGGGCTTGCGCATGCGCCGGATGTTGGCCGCCACCTGGCCGACCAGCTGCCGGTCGATGCCGGTGACGGTCACGTGCGTCTGCTTGTCGACCGCGATGTCGATCCCCGACGGCACGTCGAAGACGACCGGGTGCGAATACCCGAGGGCGAAGACGACCTGCTTGCCCTTCACCTCGGCACGGTAGCCGACGCCGACGATGTCGAGCTCACGCTTGAAGCCGTTGGTGACGCCCTCGACGGCGTTGGCCACGAGCGTGCGCGCCAGGCCGTGGAACTTGCCGAGTGACGGATCGGGCCGCTCGGGCGCGGCCACGAGCTCCGCTCCCTTCAGCTCGAACGTCACGCCTGCGGGCACGCGCTGCTTCAACGTGCCCTTCGGGCCCTTCACCTCGACCGCGTCGGGGTGGACCGTGATGGTCACGCCCTTCGGGACCGGAATGGGTTTCTTGCCAATACGCGACATCTCGAGAACCTCACCAGACGTTGCAGAGCACTTCGCCGCCGACCCCGGCCCGGGCCGCGTCACGGCCGGTCATCACGCCCTGCGAGGTCGTGAGAATGGTCGTGCCGAGACCGCCGAGCACCTTGGGGACATCGTCGCGGCCGACGTAGGCGCGACGGCCGGGCCGGCTCACCCGTTCGAGACCGGAGATCACGTTCTCGCCACGGGGACCGTACTTCAGGAGAATCCGGATGACCTCGGGCTCACCCTCGGAGGCCGGCACCTGCCGGTAGCCACCGATGTAGCCTTCCTGTTCGAGGATCTTCGCAATCTCGAGCTTGAAACGCGACGCGGGGATGTCGACGCGCGGATGACGAGCGCGCACGGCGTTGCGGATGCGCGTGAGCATGTCTGCAATCGGGTCGGTCATGTCTACCTTCTCTAGCCGTTGAATATTCGACGCCGGTGCCTACCAGCTGCTCTTGATCACGCCGGCCACTTCGCCGCGCAGCGCCAGTTCGCGGAAGCACAGACGGCACAACGCGAACTTCCGCAGATACGCCCGCGGGCGGCCGCACTTGCGGCAGCGGTTGCGATGCCGAACGGCGTACTTCGGCGTCTGTTCGAGGTCCTTGACGGTCTTTGCAGTGGTTGCCATCGTGTGCTGTCCTGAATCGTCGGCGCGCGCGCCTTAGTTCTGCTGCTGCCTGAACGGGATGCCGATCAGCTGGAGCAGCCGCCGCGCTTCCTCGTCGGTCTTGGCCGTGGTGATGACCGAGACGTTCATGCCCCGGTTCTTGTCCACCTTGAGATAGTCGATCTCCGGGAAGATGATCTGGTCGCGCAGGCCGAGCGTGTAGTTGCCGCGCCCGTCGAAGCCCTTCCCCGACACGCCGCGGAAGTCGCGCACGCGCGGCAGCGCAATCGAAATCAGCCGGTCGAGGAACTCGTACATCCGCTCACCGCGCAACGTCACCATCGCGCCGATCGGCATGCCCTTACGCACCTTGAACTGGGCGATCGACTTCTTCGCGCGCGTGATCGCCGCCTTCTGGCCGGTGATCTTGCCGAGCTCTTCCGCGCCCGTGTCGACGACCTTGGCGTTCTGGGTGCCTTCGCCGAGCCCCATGTTGACCACGACCTTCGTGATCTTGGGGACCGCCATCACGTTGTCGTAGTTGAATTCCTTGCGGAGCGCTGCGATGACGTCCGTCTGGTACCGTTCTCTCAAGCGGTTCATTTGTCGACCACTCCCTTGCACTTGACGCAATACCGCACGCGGCGCCCGTCTTCCTGCAGCCGGCGGCCGATGCGCGTCGGCGCGCTGCACTCGGGGCACACGACCTGCACGTTGGAGGCCGCCAGCGACGCTTCGCGCTCGACGATGCCGCCCTTCACGTTGCGCTGCGGGTTCGGCTTGGTGTGCCGCTTGATGACGTTGACGCCCTCGACCACCACGCGCCCCTTGTCGGGGTGCACGCTCAGCACGCGCCCGCGCTTGCCGCGGTCGCGCCCGGCGATGACCAGGACGTTGTCGTTCTTCTTGATAGCCGGAACTGGATGACTCATGGCTTCAGAGCACCTCAGGCGCGAGCGAGATGATCTTCATGAACCGGCGCTCGCGCAGCTCGCGCGCCACCGGCCCGAACACGCGCGTGCCGATCGGATCGCCGTCGTTGTTGATGAGCACGGCCGCGTTGCGGTCGAACCGGATGTAGCTGCCGTCGCGCCGACGCAGCTCCTTGCGCGTCCGCACGATGACGGCCTTGACGACCTGGCCCTTCTTCACCGTGGCGTCGGGCGTCGCCTCCTTGACGGACGCGGTGACGATGTCGCCGATCCGCGCATACCGTCCCGTCGACCCGCCAATCGGGTTGATCACCGCAATGCGGCGGGCCCCCGAATTGTCGGCCACGTCGAGAATCGATCGCATCTGCACCATGGCTAGACTCCCTTCGCCCGTTCCACGATCCGGGTCACGACCCACCGCTTGCGCGCCGACAGCGGCCGCGAGGAGACGAGCGCCACGCGGTCGCCCACCTTCGCCGCCCCGTCCTCGTCATGCGCCATGAAGCGCGACGTCCGGCGCTGCAGCTTGCCGTAGACGCCATGACGCTCCTGGCGCTCGACGGCCACGACCACGCTCTTGGCCATCTTGTTGCTGACGACCTTACCCACGATTTCCGATTTCGCCATCGCTAGCCCCTGCCGCCCTTCTCCCGCAGCACTGTCTGGATGCGCGCCAGTTCGCGGCGCAGCGGCTGAATCCGGTTGCCCGATTCGCTCTGCCCCATCGACCGCTGCAGACGGAGGCGGAAGACCTTGTCGTCGATCTCACGCGCGCGCTGCTCGAGGTCGTTCACCGACAGGCCGCGCAGCTCGGCCAACTGTTCGACCACCTTCATGACACCTTCTCCTCGGCAAACCGCGTGGCGAACCGCACCTTGAGCGGGAGCTTCGCCGCCGCCAGCCGCATCGCGGCCTTCGCCTCGGCCATCGGCACGCCTTCCATCTCGAAGAGGATGCGGCCGGGCTTGATGACCGCCACCCAGCCCTCAGGCGAACCCTTGCCCTTGCCCATGCGGGTTTCCTGCGGCTTCTTCGTGATCGGCTTGTCGGGGAACACCCGGATCCAGACCTTGCCGCCGCGCTTGATGCCGCGCGTCAGCGCGACACGCGCCGCCTCGATCTGCCGGTTGGTCAGCCAGCACGGCTCAAGCGCCATCAGCCCGTAGTCGCCGAACGACACCGACGACCCGCGCCAGGCCAGGCCGCTCATGCGCCCGCGCTGCTGCTTCCGATACTTGACCTTCTTCGGCATCAACATGATGACAATTCCTCTTCACCTGCCCACCCGCAGGGGTCGGCCTCGTGCCGTCACCCGTAGGGGCCGGCCTCGTGCCGGCCCAGGGCGGACACAAGGTCCGCCCCTACGGTGACGTGTCTTCCCTAACCCCGCGCCGCCCTGCGCGGCTGCCGGTATTCCTCGTCGCGACCGAGGCGCGGCGTCAGGCGTTCGCCCTTGTAGAGCCACACCTTCACGCCAATCGTGCCGTAGGTCGTGAACGCTTCGGCAAAGCCGTAGTCGATGTCGGCCCGCAGCGTCTGCAGCGGCAGCTGGCCGTGCAGGTACCACTCCGACCGCGCGATTTCCGCACCGTTCAGCCGGCCCGACACGCGCACCTTGATACCGCGCGCGCCGAAGCGCAGCGCCGACTCGACCGCCTTGCGCATCGCACGACGGAACGCGATGCGCTTCTCGAGCTGCGCCGCCACCGATTCACCGATCAGCTGCGCGTCGAGCTCCGGCTTCTGGATCTCGAGGATGTTGATGAACACCTCACGGCCGGTCGCCTTCTGCAGTTCCTGCCGCAGCTTGTCGACCTCGGTGCCCTTGCGGCCGATGATGATGCCCGGGCGCGAGGTGTGGATGTCGACCTTGAGCTTGTTGGCCGCGCGCTCGATGTCGATGCGCGACACACCCGCGTGCGCGAAGCGCCGCTTGAGCTTCGACCGCAGCTTCAGGTCCTCGTGCAGCAGCTTCGAGTAATCCTTGTCGGCGAACCAGCGCGATCGCCACGTCTTGTTGAACCCCAGCCGGAAGCCGTAGGGATGTACTTTTTGACCCATAGTGTCGACCTACTCCGCTGCCTGTGCCCGGCGACGCGCCCGCGGCGTCCCTGCCGACGAGGCCTTCAGCGGCCGCTCGGCGACTTCGACCGTGAGGTGCGCCATCCGCTTCACCACGCGGAACGCGCGCCCCATCGGTGCAGGGCGGATGCGCTTCATGCTCGGCCCCTGATTGGCGAAACACGCCTTGACGTAGAGCCGATCGACGTCGCCGCCGAAGTCCGGCCGCTGCTGCGCGTTGGCGATGGCCGACCGCAGCGCCTTCTCGATGTCGCGCGCGATGATCTTGCGCGAGAAGCGCAGCGTCGCCAGCGCCCGGCCGACATCGACGCCGCGGATCTGGTCGAGCACCAGACCGGCCTTCTGCGCCGAGGTCCTGACGTACTTCGTGGTCGCCTGTGCGCCCGCCATCAGTGGCCTCCCTTGCCGGCGACCTGCGCCGCCTTCTCGGCCTTCGTGGTGTGCCCCTTGAACGTACGGGTCGGCGCGAACTCGCCGAGCTTCTGCCCGACCATGTTCTCGGTCACGTACACCGGGATGAACTTGCGTCCGTTGTGGACCGCCAGCGTGTGCCCCACCATCTCCGGCACGACCGTCGAACGCCGTGACCAGGTCTTGATGACCTTCTTGTCGCTCTCGCGGTTCATCGCTTCCACCTTCTCGAGCAGGTGAAGATCGATGAACGGCCCCTTCTTGAGTGATCTACCCATGGTGATTCCCGTTACTTCTTCCGGCGTTCGAGGATGAATCGATCGGTCCGCTTGTTGCGGCGCGTCTTGTAGCCCTTGGTCGGCTGGCCCCACGGCGACACCGGGTGACGGCCGCCCGAGGTCTTGCCTTCACCACCACCGAGGGGGTGATCGACCGGGTTCATCGCCACGCCGCGCACGTGCGGCCGGCGGCCGAGCCAGCGGCTGCGACCCGCCTTGCCGATCGACACGTTCTCGTGGTCGATGTTGCCGACCTGGCCGATCGTGGCGAGGCACTCGATGCTGATCTGCCGCAGTTCGCCCGACGGCATGCGCAGTGACGCGTAGTCACCGTCGCGCGCCACGAGCTGGACCGACGATCCCGCCGACCGCGCGATCTGCCCGCCCTTGCCCGGCTTCAGCTCGACGTTGTGCACCTGCGTGCCGAGCGGAATCGCCTTCAGCTTCAGGCAGTTGCCCGGCAGGATGTCGACGCCTTCGCCCGACATCACCGGATCGCCGACCTTCAGGCCGAGCGGGTGCAGGATGTAGCGCTTCTCGCCGTCCGCGTAGGTGACCAGCGCGATGCGCGCCGACCGGTTCGGGTCGTACTCGACCGTCGACACCGTGCCGGGAATCCCGAACTTGTCGCGCTTGAAGTCGATGATGCGGTAGTTACGCTTGTGTCCGCCACCGCGCCACCAGGACGTGAGTTCCCCGCGGTTGTTGCGGCCGCCCGAACGTCCGAGCGACTCGAGGAGCGGCTTGTACGGACGGTCGGTCGTAATCTCGTCGAACGTCTGGACGCTCTGGAAGCGGCGGCCCGCTGACGTCGGTTTGTACTTGCGAATCGGCATGATGCTGATCCCTGATCCTGCTTACGTGTGAAACGCCTCGCGCAGTAACCGGCCCGGTCGGGCCCGGTCGCTCACGCGCCTTCGAAAATCTCCGGCACCTTCTCGCCGGCCTTCAGCCGGACCCAGGCCTTCTTCCAGTCCGACCGCTGACCGATGAACCGGCCCTGGCGCTTGAACTTGCCGTGCGCGATTGCGGTGCGCACCGACTCGACCTTGGCGCCGAACAGCTTCTCGACGGCGCGCTTCACGTCGATCTTCGTGGCGCTCTCGGCCACCTCGAAGACGATGACGGTCGACGACTCGCGGGCGACCGTGGTCTTCTCGGTCACGAGCGGACGACGGATGACGTCGGTGTTCTTGTTCATCCCAGCACCTCCTGCAGCCGCTCGACCGCCGCCTGCGTGGCGATGATGCGCTGCGTGTTCATCACGTCGCGGGCCGTCAGCCGGCCACTCGCCACGACCGTCACACCCGCCAGGTTGCGGGCCGACAGGCTGAACTTCTCCTCGGGCTTCACGTCGATGACGAGCGTGCGGCCCGTTCGACCGAGCCGGCCGAGCAGGTCGGCGGCCGCCTTCGTCTTCACCTCGGACACGCTGAGCGCGTCGACGACGGTCACCGCGCCATCGCGCAGCTTCGTCATCAGCGCCGCGCGCAACGCGCCACGCTCGACCTTCTTCGGCAGCTTGTAGTCGTAGCTGCGCGGCTGCGGCCCGAAGACCGTGCCGCCCTTGCGCCAGAGCGGGTTGCGCGTCTCGCCGACGCGCGCGCGGCCCGTGCCCTTCTGCTTCCAGGGCTTCTTGCCGCTGCCGCTGACGAGCGCGCGGTTCTTCGTGGCGTGCGTGCCGCGGCGATCGGCGGCATTGGCGCGCACGACCGACGCCCAGATCAGGTCGGCCTTGACCGGGCCGCCGAACACGGCCTCGTTCAACTCGACCGCCCCGACCTTCTTGTTCTCGCCGTTCACAACATCGAGTGTCATGGGAACCCCGTGTTACTTCTTGCCCTTCTTCTTCTCGACCTGCGGCTGCGGATCCGGCTTGCGCGCCACGGCACGGCGGATGACCACCACGCCGCCCGGCGCTCCAGGCACCGCGCCACGCAGCACGAGCAGGTGATTGTCGGTATCGACCCCCACCACCCGCAGATTGCGCGTCGTCACCCGATCGCCGCCCATCCGGCCGGCCGCGCGCATGCCCTTGACGACACGCGACGGGAACGACGACGCACCGATCGAGCCGGGCGCGCGATGGAACATCGAGCCGTGCGTGGCCGCGCCGCCACCGAAGTTGTGGCGCTTCATGACGCCCTGGAAGCCCTTGCCGCGGCTCGTGGCGATGACGTCGACGCGGTCGCCCTTCGTGAAGATGTCGGCCAGCACCTGCTCGCCGGCCTTCGGCGCCTCGCTGCCGGCGACCACCTTCACCTCACGCGTGATGCGCGTGGGCGGCGCGGCGGCCTTGCGGAAGTGACCGGTGCGCGGCTTGTTCGCCTTCGCGACCTTCTCGTCGACCAGCCCGAGCTGCACCGCTTCGTAGCCGTCGGTCGCGGCCGTCTTGGCCTGCACGACCACGCACGGACCGGCCTTGATGACCGTCGCCGGCACGGCCGTGCCGTCGGTCTCGAAGACCTGGGTCATGCCCACTTTCCGTCCGAGGATGCCTGTGACCGCCATTACTTGTGCTCCTTGCCGAACGCCTTGATCTCGACGTCGACACCGGCCGGCAGATCGAGCTTCATCAGCGCGTCGACCGTCTGCGGCGTCGGCTCGAAGATGTCAATCAGCCGCTTGTGCGTCCGGATTTCGAACTGCTCGCGCGACTTCTTGTCGACGTGCGGCGATCGCAGCACCGTCCACTTGTTCTTCTCGGTCGGCAGCGGAACCGGTCCGGCCAGCCGCGCGCCCGTCCGCTTGGCGGTGTCGACGATCTCGGTGGTCGACTGATCGAGCACGCGATAGTCGTACGCCTTCAGGCGGATGCGAATCTTCTCGGAAAATGGTGTCGCCATAGTCGTCTACTTTCCGTTGACCTTCTTGATGACCTCGTCGCTGACCGACTGCGGCGCCGGTTCATAACGGTCGAAGTGCATCGAGTAGGACGCACGTCCCTGCGTGCGCGAACGGAGGTCGGTCGCGTAGCCGAACATCTCCGACAGCGGCACACGCGAATTGATGATCTGCGATCCGCCGCGCGTCTCCATCGACTGGAGATGGCCGCGCCGGCTGGTGATGTCGCCGATGACGTCGCCCATGTATTCCTCGGGCACGGTCACCTCGACGCGCATCACCGGCTCGAGCAGGACCGGGTTGGCCTTCTTGGCCGCATCCTTGAACGCCATCGACCCGGCGATCTTGAACGCCATTTCGTTCGAGTCGACGTCGTGGTACGACCCGTCGTACAGGTCGATCTTCACGTCGTCGATCGGGTACCCGGCCAGCACGCCCGTGGTCATCGCTTCCTGGATGCCCTGGTCGATCGGCTTGATGAATTCCTTCGGGATGGAGCCACCGACGATGTTGTTCTCGAAGAGGTAGCCTTCGCCCGGCTCGCGCGGGACGAGGCGGATCTTCGCGTGGCCGTACTGACCGCGGCCGCCCGTCTGCTTGATGTACCGGCCCTCGCCTTCCGACGGCCGCGTGACGGTTTCCTTGTAGGCCACCTGCGGCGCGCCAACCGACGCCTCGACACCGAACTCCCGCTTGAGGCGGTCGACGATGATCTCGAGGTGCAGTTCGCCCATGCCCGAGATGACGACCTGTCCCGTTTCCGCGTCCGTCTTGACGCGGAAGGTGGGGTCTTCGGCCATCAGCTTCGCGAGACCGAGGCCCAGCTTCTCCTGGTCGGACTTGGTCTTCGGCTCGATGGCCAGCGAGATGACCGGCTCCGGGAAGTCCATCGCCTCGAGGACGACCGGCGCCTTCTCGTCGCAGATCGTGTCGCCGGTCGAGACCGACTTCAGGCCGACGGCCGCGGCGATGTCACCGGCGTAGACCTCCTTGATTTCCTCACGCTTGTTGGCGTGCATCTTCAGGAGGCGGCCGATGCGCTCGGTCTTCTGCTTGGTCGAGTTGTAGACCGACTGGCCCGACGTCATGACGCCGGAGTAGACGCGGATGAAGGTGAGCTGACCGACGAACGGGTCGGTCATGATCTTGAACGCGAGAGCCGACAGCGGGGCTTCGTCTTTGGCTTCGCGCTCGGTCGTGGCGCCTTCGGCGCCGTTCGGGTCGATGCCGGTGACCGCGGGGATGTCGAGCGGGTGCGGCAGGAAGTCGACAATCGCGTCGAGCAGCGTTTCGACGCCCTTGTTCTTGAAGGCCGATCCGCAGAGCACGGGCACGAACGCGGCCGACTCGGTGCGCACCGAGTCGATCGTGCGGCGGCGGATGGCCGACTTGATCTGCTCTTCGGAGATCTCCTCGCCGGCGAGGTACTTCTCGAGAATCTGGTCGTCGACTTCGCTCA